>CAVGBO010000030.1:0-15065 GCA_963627465.1 Phocaeicola dorei | reverse complement strand
TCCACGATGCGGGTGGTCTTCAACGCTTCGTCCCCATCAATGGGGAAGGGCTTGTTTTCCTTCAGGCAGTGGTAGAAATCCGCAATCAGGTGGCCGTGACCGTCCCCCCAATAATCCTTTCCCCACTGTCTGCCGGATGCGTAGTCTTCGCTTTCCACCCTGCCGTCATTCCAAAGTACCGTGACACGGCTGCCAACCATGTGGATGGCAGCTTTTTCGCATTTCAGGTATACCTGCACGGAGGTGTTCCCTACGCTGCCGTTGCTGGCATAAAAGAGCAGCCGTGCGCCGGAGGAAGTGGTCATCAGCAGATCACAGGTATCCTCCACCTCAATGGCATTTTCCAGCCGCTTAGCGGACATGGAGCACTTCACATCCACTACCGGGTCTCCGGCAAAATCCCGAAGGAGATCCAGGGTGTGAATGGCTTGGTTAATCAGCACGCCGCCGCCTTCCGTCTCCCACTTGCCACGCCATGCGCCGGAGGCATAGTACTTTTCCCCGCGATCCCAAATCACAATACCGTGACCGCCCAGCACTTTGCCAGCCTCACCGCTGTCCAGCAGGGAACGAATGCGGAGGGTTGCACCGTTGTAACGGTTCTGAAAGCAAATACCCAGCTGACGTCCCGTTTCCTTGGCGGTTCTCGCCATGTCTTCCGCATCGGCCAGATGAATGGCCATGGGCTTTTCGCTCAGCACATGCTTGCCGGCCTTCAGGGCGTCCACCGTCATTTGATGATGCAGGTAATGGGGCGTGCACACATGCACCACATCTACTTCCGGGTCAGATAGCAGGTCGTGATAATCCGCATAACCCTTCACCTGCTGTTCTTCCATGGCCTTAGCAAGATGATCAGGGTCACAGTCGCATACGGCAACCAGCTTCACCCCATCCAACTGCTTCAGTGCCTTGAAATGATTGGCGGAAATTGCTCCGCAGCCAATAACGCCAACGCCCAGCGTATCTTTCATGTTCCTATCCTCCAACAGGCGGATGAGCTTATGCCCGCCGCCAAGTTACCCCAGTTGAATGCCCAGCTCTCCGGGAAGTTTCCATTCCTGTGCACACCGCATGAAGATGTTCTCAATGTCATCAATGTAGCGGAAGGTATCGTCAGCCTGGTGATCCACCGTGATTTTCTCCGGGGCTATGCTGCGAATCGGCATCTCTGCCGCCAAGCGCACCGCACGAATGTGGGGACGCTCCGCCGCTACGCCGCACACCGGTGTGCCGCCGTGCTTCACGCACTCCAGCGCATCCAGCAGTTTCTGCAAAGGTTCGCCAGGATTCACCTGGCTGTAATCAATCACCGTACCGTCTGCCAGTTCCCCACGGAAACCCTTCAACTGACCGCCATAGGTCACCCTGCCGCCGGTAAACTCCATCACCCCATAGGGTCCGAATTCCGGAGACGGCAAAGCGTGGGTGGTGTAGTACAGGATCTCTGCCCCATTTTCCATCCGGAATCGAAGGGCTGCCGTGTCGAAGTTCTCCACCTGAGGATTGGCTCGGTAAAGCTCTGCCTTCAGGTCAACAACATCGCAGGCGGTTGTCATCTCCTGCCCCATCAGGAAGGTCAGCATCTGAAAATTGTGAGCGGAAGCATTGCTGAAGGGACTGTCCAGCACTTCCCGTCCGTTGACGGTTTTGTGGCCTGCCCAGTTATTCCTTGCATAGTACTTTTCGCCCCGGCGGAAGCCATGCACGGCCCGTGCCCGAATGGGCGTGCCATAGCGGCCGCTGACAATGTCCTGCTTCAGCGCCAACACATCCCGCTGATAGTCCAGCTGATAGCCTACTGCCAGAAACTTTCCGGCCTCGTCCGCCGCCTGCTGCATCTGCTCCGCTTCTGTCAGGGTCAGGCAAAGAGGCTTCTCGCACAGCACATTGGTGCCGTGACTTAAGCAGGTCAGGGTCATTTCCGTGTGAAAGTGCATGGGGGAGGCAATCACTGCCAGATCCGCCTCATGCTCCTGATAAAATGCTTCCAGGGACGCATACACCGGAATCTGTTGCTCCTGAATCACCGGCAGCTTTTCCCGGATATCCGGCATTACATCGCAAATGCCTACAATATCCGCCCCTGCATCATGCTGGGTCAGATCATCCAGATAGACACGTCCATAGCCGCCTACGGCCACCAGCAATACTTTCGGCCGCGCCGTCATTTTGCTTCCGCCTCCCACATGCGTTCGCTCCGGTTGCGGAACACTGCTGTACCGCTGCCGATGGCTACCATGCCCAGCACGGCACCGGTGAACCGCTTGCCCATTTTCAGACCTTCATCCGTCAGGTAAGGCGTAATCAACTCTGCCAGTGTCCTCCACTGATTCTGTTCCTTTACCTGCAAGGTGCGGCGCATGCCCACTGCCTGCACCCGAAGCTGAGCCTTGGCACCATCCCAGGGCAGGGTGGTAACGAGTTGTTCTTCCAGTCCGCTCCGCTGGGTCACTTCCAAGCGGAAGGCGTTTTCTTCATGCACCAGTGCCAGCAGGTACCAGCTATTTTCGTCATAGTAACCTGTGAGTCCTGCCTTGCCAGTCAGATTTTCAACATCCACTTCCGCCGTCTGTTCAAAGCACCGCTCTTCCTGCCGGCGGGCAATGTGGTGCACCTCGTGGTATTCGCCAAGCCCTGCACCTGCCGTGATGGTGACTTCTTCTCCTGCCCACTTGGTAAAGGTATCGGGATTTGCCCGGGGGCTTACCCAGTCGATCTTCTCTTCTGCTGCTTTCTCCATGGGCAGAATGGGCTTTTGCAGGCAGCTTGGACCTTTCAAGTCATTCACCATGGGCCAGCCTTCTGCCGTCCAGGTCATGGGATCGAGGGCAGTTTCACGCCCCATCATGGTCAGGCCTTCCTCCTGACGGCCGCAAAGATAGAGTATCACCCAGCGACCGTCCGCCAGCTGCATGGGCTTCCCATGACCGCTGCGCTGAACATAAGGATGCTCCTGCCGCTTGCCAAGAATGGGATTAAAGGGGCAGGGTGTGAAAGGACCTTTCAAATTGCGGGAACGAGCCACTGTTTCCATATGACCGTAGCCTGTTCCGCCTTCCGCCATGAAGAGGTAGTACCAGCCATCCTTGTACAGCATGTGAGGGCCTTCCGTGGTAATGCGTGCCGCTCCTGCGTAAATCATTTCCGGGGTGCCCAGCATGTCACCCTCATCGCTGATTTCCACCATAGTGACACCGGGGTTGGTCAGCATGTATCTTCTGCCATCCACATCGGTAAACAGGGATGGATCAATGCCGTCAATGGGCAGGAACTTCGGGGCACTCCAGGGGCCTTCCAGCTTTTCCGCACTGGTGATCATTTGCAGGCGGAAGGGTTCGGTCGGTCTGCGCAGGGTCGCCGTTACCCAGAAGCGTCCCTTGAAAAAGGAAATATCAGGAGCCCAGTAGCCCATGCCACCCGGCACATCCAGCAAGCCGTAAGCTTCCAAATCGTTCACCGCATGGCTGACCACCTGCCAATGCACCAGATCCCGAGAGTGGCTGATGGGCAGCCCCGGGAAATAAGCAAAGGAGGAGTTCACCATGTAGTAATCCTCTCCCATCCGCAATACGGAAGGATCAGGATGAAAGCCCCTTGCCACAGGATTACGGTAGCCGTCCTTGATATCAAAGCCTACCTGTTCCTTCAGGTACGCATAGGCACCCTGATCCTTGGCCTGAACTGCTAAGTCGTAAGGTGTGATACCACGGCTGTCCCCCCGGAGAGGATCCAGCCCCAGCACCTCCATGACATACTGCACCATGTCCCGATTGCCGGTTTCGCAGGCAAAGTGGAGTAAGTCCCGTCCTGCTTCATCCGTGCTGATGACCGTGCCATGACAGCGGCTGCACAGCAGCTTCAATGTGGGCAAATCCTGCTTGTCTACTGCCGTATGCATCAGTTCCACTTTTTCTGCCTTGGTCAGCGGAAAAAGCTCACCCCGGTTAAACATCGCCCTCAAGGTATCGATGTCTCCCTGCAGTACCAATTCCTTCGCCTTGTTCATCATGGTTGCCCCTCCTGTTCACGGTACGTCCGCCATACCCGTTCAAACCATTGATCCCTCTCCGGAATGGGACGGGCTGCACGCCTGTAACTAATGCCGTCCCGTGTCATCATAACCCCTTTATCCTCGTGGGTCAAGCTATAAAGCATAGCACTGAGCACTTGTTTCTGGGTCACCATCATGTCTGCCAGACGAAGCCTCTGCACTGCCAGCGGATCCATCGGCGACACCGTTTCCTGCTCCGCACTCAGGGTGTCGACTTGCTTCATCAGTGCCCGTATGCCCTCTTCGTTCCGCAGGAAAGCAGCGTCCTTTGTCATGGCCTGCTGGAGGGTTATCATCATCGATGCCGGTTGTCCCTTCGGGGCTGTGGGCAATGTTACGTCCAGTTCCCCTTCCGGAATTTTTCTCCGGCTCCGGCGTGCAATGTGCTGTGCTGCACGCATGGATCCCACCTGGGTGCTGTTCAGTGCCGTGCCGCCGGGGCGATAGGCACCAAAGGTTCCTGCTGCTTCGCCGCAGACATACAGCCCGGGCACGCAGGTCTGCCAGGAAGCATCCACCGCAATGCCGCCGTTATGGTGCTGGGCACACACCTGCACCTCCAGCATTTCTTTTGTTAAATCAATGCCGTGATCCCAATACAATTGGATGGCGGGTTCGTTCATCGCCTGCAGACGTTCAATAGGCGTTTGCTGGGTGGCTCCGCAGTGGATCAGATAATTCCTTGCTTCCTCACTGATGGCGGAAAAATCATAGCCGGAAGGGTTGCGGCGGAAATCCATGAACACCTTCCTGTCCAAATCATTTTCCTGCTTCACCAGCATATCCACCCGTGAAGAACCTTGCATCTTCACCTATCCACCTGGGAGGAACCTTGCATCTTCGCCTCGTCAAAGGGCCACTGATACCCCTTGAAGAAGGTCATATTCATGGCTTCTGTTTTGCCCAGCTTTTCCGCAAGGAATTCATGCTCCGTGCCGTTCTCCTCCACGGAGACGTACCGGGGGATCACCTGCTGATAGCTGCCGGACACATTCCAGCGGAATTTCACGGAAGCCAGACCATACTGCCAGCGATCCAGATTTTCTCCTTCCGCTCCGGCAAGGAAGGCCATGCCGCTCATGCCGAACTGGCTCACGGGATACACACTGGCACGGTAGATCGCCGCCGGGCCGCCGGTGCACAGCACCACATGGGCACACCGAATCAGCACCCATTCCTGCTGCGCAGTGTCCAGGCAAAGCAATCCCTGTACACCTTCCTTGCCGGTAATGATGCGGCAGGCCAGGGTATGATCCGCAATCGGCACATGCCGTGCCCGAACACTCTTCTCCAGTGCTTCGGTCATGTAGCGGCTGGTCAGCGGTCCTGCGCTGGAAGCACGGCGGCGAAGGTCGTGATCCGTTTGATAGCCCACATATTCCCCGTAATCATTCACGGGAAAAGGCACACCCAGGGTGGCCAGCTTCAGGAAACATTGTGCCGACCCTGCCGCCTCACACAGAGCAAGATCCCCATCCACATCATCGTGCTTCAGGGTTTGCGCCATCAGGCCTACACTGTCTTCTTCATCCCCCGCCAAGGAAAGCTTATAGTAGGTCTGCTTATCGCTGCCGGTATTCCGGCTGGTGCCGCTGAGCATGTTTTCCGTTACCAGCAGCACATCCTCCCCCAAGGCAGCAAGCCAATCGGCTGCGTTCAGTCCGGCACAGCCTGAGCCTACCACCACCGTGCGGGCCGCAATCTCTCTCATGGCTTACAACCTCCTCAGAGCAAAGCCTCCGTCTGCATCCAGCACCTGACCGGCCGAGTAATCCAGCAGGCCGGAGCAGCAGGCCAGCACCATCTTCGCCACATCCTCCGGCTTGCCGAATCGCTGAATCGGCAGCAGACCGTCGTCAATCAGCTTCTGATACTTGCCGTGCACCACCTGAGTCATATCCGTATCAATAATGCCGGGACGGACTTCAAACACGGGAATACCTTCCCCAGCTAGGCGATCGGCAAACAACTTGGTTACCATATCAATGCCGGCTTTGCTGATGCAATATTCTCCCCGGGAGATGCTGGACGTATAGGCCGACATGCTGCCAATGTTGATAATGCGGGGTTGGTAGTCCTGCCCCAGCTTTTCCTTGCAGGCAAGCATGGCCTTTGCTGCCGTTTGGCACATGAAAAGGGTTCCCTTCAGGTTCACGTTCAGCACCCGGTCGAAGCTTTCTTCTGTCATTTCCAGCAGATCACGCCGCTCCAAGGGAGCAACGCCTGCATTGTTCACCAGTACATCCAGCCTGCCGAAGGTATGCAGTATATCCTCCACCACGGTCTGACGCTGGGTGCTGTCCCCAATGTTCAGCGGATGATAATTCCGTTCCTCGGGCAAGTCTGCCGGACGATCCGGCTTCGTGCCGGTGTAGATGACCGTATACCCGTTTTCCTGCAGCAAATCAGCAATGCCTCTGCCGATGCCCCGACTGGAGCCTGTTACCAGTGCCGTCTTCACAGCTTGTACACCTCCCGATCCCGAATGACGCATCCTGCCGGCTTACCTGCACGGAGCAGGGCTGCACAGCCGCCGCAGGTAACGCATGCCCGCCGCTTGTCCATGGTGCCCTGTTTGCGTACCTCCTGCACAAAGGAAGGATCCGCAAAGGCCATCCGGCCAAAGCCTGCCATGGCGCAGTGGCCACCTTCCACCATACCGGCAGCAAGATTGGGAGCGAACTGCCGCAGGTAGCTGAAGGCACTGCCCAGCACCGGCAGATCAGGATAGGCGTGCTGAATTTCGCTAACGCCCTGCATCATCCGCCCCAAACCCTCCAGCGGATGTTCCTCCGGCACGTAATTGCCGTGGTCGTAAGGGCGGTTCACGTGGGGATTCCGATAGGGATTGCCCATGGTGATGTTGATCATAGGAATATGGAATTCCTGCTTCAGTTCGCCAATGAGCCGAATGGCTTCGCTCATATCCGGCGTCAGGCTGCCTTCCTTAACGCCAAAGCCGTAGGGATACGGAAAGCCGTCATAGGCGTTCAGCCTGCTGGTGAAGAAGAAGCCCGGCGTATTCACCGCCGCCGTTGCTGCCCGATAAGCATTCTTCAGGAAACGGGTGCGATTTTCATAGCATCCGCCGTAATCGCCGGGTCGTGTGTAAGCACTGAGCAGTTCGCAGGCCAGATACCGATGGCAGCATTTCACATCCATGCCGTCAAACCCTGCCTGTGCACACAGCTTGGCCGTGGGGCCAAAGGCAGCTTCATACCGCTTCAGGGTGTCATCGGAAAGGATTCGTTCCTTCGGCAGGGGCACATCCTCCAGGGGCGGGCAGGAATAGGCAATCAGCGGTTCCGGATACCCGTTAGGCTTGGAGTAGCGTCCCGAGTTGGTTGCCTGCATCACAATCACCGGCACATACCCGTTTTCCTTCAGGCAGACTTCCCGCATGTGATCCGTTAAACGCTTGAAGGCATCTACGTTCTTTTCCGTCAGATACAGCTGATGGGCACTGGCTCGGCCTTCCGGCACGGTGGCCACGGCTTCAAACCAGATCAGTCCCGGGCCGGCTTTGGCAAAGCGTTCATACCGCCGCCAGGTCATCTCTCCCGGTGCACCGTCTTCCGTGCCGTCCGTGCCCTCCATGGGCTGAAAGGCCATGCGGTTTTCTGCCTCATGGCTACCGATTTTCAGCAGCCGGTACAGCACTTCCGTGTTCGTGGACATAGGCAGAAACACATTCATCTCCCGTGCCCTTTCCTTCACTTCATCCAGCGTGCCATAGTGGAATGTTTCATGCAGCATATCGGTATCTCCTTGTCTTTTTGCTGCTTCTATGATAAAGTAAAAGTCAAGGAAAGAATCGGCTGTTTTATCCCGAAAATATGTAAATTCCATTTTGTGAGGTGAAGTGTCCGTGCCCTTTGAAATTGTGTACAGCGAGCAGCTGGTCACCCATCAGCTTCACACCCATGTGTACTATGAATTGCTCTACATCACCAAGGGGTCTGTGCTGTTTACCATCCGCGGACGGGATTTTCAGGCAGAGGCAGGAGCTCTTGTGTTTCTGAATCAGTTTGACGAGCATGCTACCAAGCTGCTGACAGACGAATACCATCGGTATTATGTGCAGATTCCCGTGCATCAGCTGCAAGCCTTTCACAATGATGTATTGCTGCTTTCTGTCTTTCGTCTGCACGGGGAACAGTTTGCCTATGTGATGCAGTCAGGGGCAGCAAAACCCCGGTTTGACGCCTACTTTGCCATGCTGAAGGATGTGGCAGACCGAGGGGGGCCTTACCGGGACACCCGGATGGAAGCACTGATGACCCTGATTCTCACCGAAGCTCAGGAGCTGCGGCCGGATATGTTCCTCCCCGAGCAGGCCGTTTCCTTCCTGCCCATGCAGGAAATTTTGAACGTTCTGGACAAGCACCTGACGGAACCGCTGAACCTTTCTGCCCTGGCAGAGCAATTTCACGTAAGTCCCGGCTGCTTGTCTTCCCATTTCAAAAGGCAGGTGGGCATCAGCCCCATGCAGTACATGACCCAAAGCCGGCTGAATCGAGCGAAAATCCTGCTGTCAAAAACGGAGCTGAGCGTAATGGAAATTGCCGGGCAATGCGGCTTTCGGGACGTAAGCAACTTTGTCCGCCGCTTCCGTCAACAGTATCATATGACGCCCCTGCAGTTCCGCTGCCGTGTCCGGGACGTGCCGCAACCGCCAACCTGATTTGTCTAAGACTTGCCAATCTCCTTGCCCCTGTGCTATAATGCCGGAAGATTGCGAATGGAGCGTGAACCATGATGAAACGAGCGCTGGCTCTTCTTTTTGCCCTGTTGATGCTGACCTCTTCCGCCTTGGCGGAGGATTTTACCCCCATTCCCTGGGATGCGGAGGTGATGCCCTACGCTCCCCATGAGGAATGCTACCTGCCGGACAATGCAGGCTACCATGATGACTCCCTGGATATCCGCATTGAAACCTTCCGCCGGGACGATACCACCGTGATGGCGGTGTATGTTACCGTGGCGGATGCAAGCCAGATTCGTACCGGCATTGCTGGCAACTGGAAGACCAAGAAGACAGCTCCCGTCAGCAAAACCCTAGCCAAGTACGGCGGCGTGCTGGGCATTAACGGTGACTACTACACCTATCACAGTCAGGGAATCGTGGTGCGCAATACGGAGCGCATCCGCTTCAATCCCATTGCCGGTCGGGAAACCCTGATCATCGATGACAAGGGGGATTTCACCATCATCCGCCCCACCACCAAAGAAGCTTTTGAAAACTTTGAAGGCACGGTGGTGCACGCTTTCTGCTTTGGCCCTGGACTGGTGGTGGACGGTGAAGCCATCACCGATCTTTCCAAGGTAACCATGGACAATGGCAAGGGGAAGAAAACCCAGCGCATTGCCATTGGGCAAACCGGTCCTCTGTCCTATCTGATTCTCACCTGCGAAGGCCCGGAAAACCCCGGTTCCGTAGGCTTTGACTTGCTGCAGATGGCAGCACTGTGCAAGGAGCTGGGCTGCATCAATGCTTACAATCTGGACGGCGGTTCTTCCTCCACGGTGGCCATGCGTGGGGAAAAGATCAACGCCGTATCCTCCAACAAGGTTCGCTCCGTCAGCGACATTATTTTCTTCGCTACACTGGTTCCCTAAGCAGACATGAAAGCGGCTGTCTCCCATGACCCATCAGGTGGGAGACAGCCGCTTTTTTTCTATGGCCTTACAGACGCTTCCATACTGCGCCGCCGGGCACGTCCGTTACTTCAATGCCCCGGCTCTTCAATTCATCCCGAATCCGATCCGCTTCAGCAAAGTTCCGTTCCTTCTTAGCCTGAGCACGCTGGAAGATCAGCTGGTCGATCTCCGCATCTCCTTCGCCGGTTACGGTGTAATCTCCTGCTGTGCTGGCTTCCGCCTTGGCCTTGGCTTCCTCCTCACGGAGCTTGGCCGCCTTTTCCGTCAGGCTCAGGCTCAGCACGGTATCGAAGCTGTCCAGCAATGCCAGCTTGGTAGCATCGTTCAGGTCAGCCTTCAGCACATCATAAACAGCGGTAATGCCTAGGGATGTGTTCAAATCGTTGCCCACCTGCTGCAGGAACTTCTCCTTGTAGGCAGCCACAGCCGCTTCGTCCACTTCACCTTCCTGCTTCAGTGCCGCCACACGGCGAATCAGCTTCCGATAGGTTCCCTGGGCATTGTCCAGGTTCTCCCACGAGAAAACAAGGTTCTTGCGGTAATGGCTTTGCAGGCAGAAGAAGCGGTAGCTGAGGGGATCATACCCCTTCTCCTCCAGCAGGGACACGGTGAGGAATTCGCCCTTGGACTTGGACATTTTTCCCGTTGCCGTGTTCAGGTGATGCACATGGAACCATTGCGGGCACCAGGGATGCCCCAGGAAGGATTCCGACTGTGCAATCTCATTGGTGTGGTGGGGGAACGCATTATCAATGCCGCCGCAGTGCAGATCCAGGTATTCCCCATTGTACTTCATGGAAATGCCGGAGCACTCAATGTGCCAGCCGGGGTAGCCAACGCCCCAGGGGGAATCCCACTTCAGTGCCTGATCCTCGAATTTGCTCTTGGTAAACCACAGCACGAAGTCGTTCCGGTTGTGCTTGTTGGTATCCTCCTCCACGCCTTCCCGCACGCCTACGGCCAGATCCTCTTCATCATGGTCGTTGAAGATGTAGTACCGCTTCAGCTTGGAAGTATCAAAGTACACGTTGCCCCCTGCCTGATAGGCGAAGCCCTTTTCCAGCAGGGTGGTAATGATCTTGATATACTCGTCAATGCACCCCGTTGCAGGCTGCACCGTGTCGGGCCGCTTAATGTTCAGCTTCCGGCAGTCCTCAAAGAAGGCGTCCGTGTAGTACTGAGCAATCTCCATCACCGTCTTGTGCTCCCGGCGGGCGCCTTTCAGCATCTTGTCCTCGCC
The DNA here is from genome assembly GCA_963627465.1 of Phocaeicola dorei. Classification (GTDB taxonomy): domain Bacteria; phylum Bacillota; class Clostridia; order Christensenellales; family Aristaeellaceae; genus CAKUFA01. The sequence goes on along the minus strand of CAVGBO010000030.1, from coordinate 4,110 downwards.
GGTGTCGGCATCGCTGGCCAGATGCCCCACATCGGTAATGTTCATCACCCGATTCACGGTGTTGCCCTCATAGCGGAGGAATTTTTCCAGCACGTCCTCCATGATATAGCTGCGCAGATTGCCAATGTGAGCAAAATGATACACCGTAGGTCCGCAGGTGTACATTTCCACATGACCGGGGGTATGGGTCACAAAGGATGCCTTTTGATGGGTGGCGGAATTATACAAATACATAAGCGTTTTTCCTCCTCTTCCTTGGTGCTTCATGGATAAAAAAAGCCCTCCTGCGCCCACCATCAGGCACAAGAGGTGCGGTATGCACGGTTCCACTCTTGCATTCACTTGCACAGGGCTGTATCGGTCCCTTACCGGGCAGCATTGCCTGCCGCGCTCCCGAATGCACTTTCCCGCCTTTCCCCGAAGAACGCTTTCAATCTGCGGCGTTCTTTCCCTGTCAGGGCAGCCAGCGGTACTCTTTTCGTTCACTGCGCATGAACAGTGTATCATCATGCACTGCCTTCGTCAAGGGGAAAATCGAGGTTCGCCCATGCCCTGCTGTTCAGGCTTCCGCCTGCTTTGCCTGCCGCACAAGACAATACTGTTTCAAGGGAAAATTATGTTCTTCCACCCGGTACACGTCGAACCCAAAGTTCTGATAGAAAGGCACGTTGTGCTCATTGTGGGTTTCCAGCGAAACCATCAGTCCATGCTCGTCCGCATAGTGCAGCACCTGATGCAGCATTGCCGCCGCAATCCCATGGTGCTGCAGTTCCGGGTCAACCGCTAGATAAACAATATGCAGCCGCTCATCCGGCAGCTCATCTGTCCAGCGGGAATTCAGGTAATCGATGCCCTTCTTGAAATTGTGCAATGTTTGCAAGGAGGTATCCTCTTTCACCAGGAAGGCCTCCGTCATCAAGATAGCCTTCGTCTCGGTGTAGAGGTAGTGCAGCATGTTGTAGCTTTCACCCTCATTGCTGACCACCACCAGGCCGTTCAGTGCCTGACTGTCTGCAAAGATTTCGCAGGTTGCAAACATTTCGTCCATGTCACACCGGAAGAGCTCCGGCATCAATCGCTTGCGGATCTCATCATCCGGGATCAGCGTCTGATACAGAGGATCTGCCGCAAAGCAAATGTTCAGGATCTCTTCCAGCCTGGGTAAGTCTTTCTTTTCAACCCGGTACAGTTTCTCTAAGTCCACGAAAAGGGACTCCTTTCAGCCAATCGTTGCCGCTGTCATGTCCGCTGATCAGAAGAGACTCACAAAGTCCATCATGGTCTGCAGCACCTTTTCCAGCTGCATTTTCTGATTTTCGCCTGCCTGATGCAGCCGTTCCTGCTCGCCTTGGCAGTCCGTCAAACCGGCAGCATGCTTATCCAGCAATGCCCGCACCGTTGTATACAGGTCGGCATGAGGCATCAGCCGCCCGGCACCCCACTTGAGCCGCTCCTTGGGCTGATCCGTCATATAGGTGGTAAAGTGGCGGAACACATCCTCATCAAAGGTGAAGGCGTAGGCATTGTTATCCACCTGATACAGGTGACGCAGGGCGCAGGGCAGATTCTTCTGCCGAAGGCCTTCCTCCGCCTGCTGCAAATGTTCAATGCTGCTCAGCACCAGCTCATGGGGATAGAACACATGACCGTCCCAGTCAATGCGCACCAAGGTGTCCTGCTCCTGCTTGAACCGTGCCAGCAGCTGTTTCTCTTGCTCCCGGCAGGATTGATACAGCTGCTCCGCTTCATTCTCCCTGCCCTCGTTCAGCATATCTTCATAGCGAAGGTTCGTTTCCCGGATGAGGCGATATTCCTGCTCCGCATTCTGCCGTGCATTTTCTGCTGCCTGACGCAGGGGGGCGAGCTGCTGGCGAAGCATTTCATCCTCCGGCAAGTACTTGAGCACACGCTCCATTACCGGAGCGAAGCACAGGGGAACTAGGCATGTGTGATCCAGTGCCGCAAGGAGATATGCAAACAATTCGTGATGATAGCGGTACACCGCCGGATCATACTGTTCTTCTGCGTCCAGCTGGCTATGATAGTGGGTCTCCATAAAAGATCCGCCGGTAAAGTCATTCACCATGGATGGAATGCCTGCAATGGCCATGGAGAAATCATCGCTCATGGTTTCAATGGGTGCCACCACGCTGGGCGGATCCCGATAGGCATCCGTCAGTTGCGGCAGCTTCGCCATAAATTCCTGCAAATACCGCACATATTCATAGCAGCAGCGAATCCGTGCCCGGGTGCCGTGAGCCACGGCCGGCAATTCAAAGTTCAGGTCGGCAATCACCTTGCCAGCCCATTCAGGGTGCAGGGTGTTGACCTGCTCGAAGGCACCGGTGGACCAGTCGAACCAGCTGTCCGTTACGCCCCATTCTTCCGCCGCCATGGCACAGAAGACCAAGGTGTTCTTGGGCTTGCATCCGCTTTTCACAATGGCTCGTGCCAACCCCAGCATCATGGCAATGGCTGTGTTATCATCCTGAAAGCCGGAAAAATAGCTGTCGTAGTGAGCGGAAAGGAGAACCAAACGCTCCGGGTGCTCTCCCTCGATTTCGCCGATGATGTTGCCGTCCCATGTGTCATGAATCACACGAGTATCCGCACAGAAGGACACAGTGGTTTCGCTGCCGGCATCCAGCACGCCCATCAGTGCATCCGCATCCCGACGAGCCATGGAGAAGGCAGGCGCATCCGCCGGGCCTGCAATATCCTGGGCATTCAGGGCTTCATCATCCGCATCTCCATAGCCGCCCCGCTGAACGGCAATCAGGGCTTTTGCGCCCTTCAAATGAGCCTGATAAACAGGATAATTGATCCACCATTCATCCCGCTGGTTAATGTCTGCCAACACCAGCTTACCTTTCACATCAAGGCCGGCGTAATCCTTGGCTTCTCCCCGGCCAACGTAAACCAGCTGGCAGGTTTCCCAGCCATCTGTCTGCAAGGTAGTTTGGTAAGCGCCAAGCACAGCCCGCCGCTTTCCTTCCGGGGTATCAAAGAGCATCTCGGCGTGGTGAAACTCCCACCCGTCCACCGTGAACTCTTCCCGGCGCACATGGGTCAGGCCGATGTCCAGCATTTCCTTGCGGAGCATTTCCCCGGTCTTCTTTTCCGCATCCGATCCGGCAGGGCGATATCCCAGTGTGGGATTGGAGCCATGCTCCTCCATTCTCTTCGCCAAACGATAGGCATAGTCGATGTCCAGTTGGCGAACCACCCGTTCGCTGTCCAGCATGCTGCACGCCTCCCTTCCCGTTGTGAACCAAAGCCGGAAGGTATTATAGCACGATTTCATGAGGAGGGAAAGGGGCTTGTGCGATTGCGATTACACTGTCGATAGTATACCTCTACAGCTATGCATCATGCTGCGGAGCGTTAGTCTCCATCTGTTACCATTCAATTTCCAGAATCTGAAGATTATGTTCTTTGCCTCTCCATTCTTCTAAGTAAGCCAATGCTCTTTCGCATCTGGATGTAAATGAAGATATATCAAAATGATCCAGTAACAGTTCTTCCTTCAGAAAAGGCCAATTGATTCGTGGATATGCGATATCGTATATCCACGCTGATAGCGTATCCAAGTTACAGTCACATGTTATTCTCTCACCAGATGCATTGTTCTCTACCAGGAAGGAAGAAATAAACCATTCCTCTTCATTGCCTTTTGTTACTTCGATGTACAGCCATTGTGTATCTGTTGTTATATCAAAATACGGATGACCGTCATTCATGTGATCAAGCAGCTGATGCGGATTGCTCTCATAATCTTCAAGTGACAGGATGCCCAAGCTCATTGATACAACAGTATAACTGCCATTGTCTTCTTTCTGCAAAATGCAGAGGTGGACTTCGTGGTCTGTCAAAGATTCTACTGCTGCCAGAGCTTCTTCCGTAGCCCCAGCAATCCACGCACCATCAAGGATTTTTATGTCTGTCTGCACGACGGAAATCTCGTTCGTGTCAAACACGGATGCATCAATCGGTGATGCACCGGCAGAGGTGATCGTCATGCATAGCAGCACAGTGAACAGACAAAATCGCACCAATGAGCTACTGACTTTTGCCGTCAATCTTTCTTTCATTTTGCCCACCTCCTATTAC
>CAVGBO010000029.1:0-29359 GCA_963627465.1 Phocaeicola dorei | reverse complement strand
GGAAGGCATACTGTTCCTCGATGAAATCAACTGTGTCAGTGAGACGCTTGCACCGGTGATGCTGCAATTCCTGCAATACAAGACCTTCGGCCGCCACCGGGTTCCAGATGGGTGGATTGTTGTCACGGCAGGCAATCCGCCGGAGTACAATAACAGCGTTCACGAATTCGATATCGTGACATGGGATCGTCTCAAACGTATTGATGTGGAGCCGGACTATCAGGTCTGGAAGGAATATGCGCTCAGTGTGGGCATCCACCCTGCCGTTACAAGCTATCTGGAAATCAAGCCCGCCCATTTCTATCGTGTGCAGACTAGCGTAGACGGGAGAAACTTTGTAACTGCACGTGGCTGGGAGGATCTCTCCCGCATGATTCGCCTTTACGAGCAGCATCAAATACGGGTGGATCAGCTGCTCATTGGTCAGTATTTGCAGGATACAAAGATCGCTGCTGAATTTGCCCAGTACTACGACCTGTTTCTCAAATATCGCAGCGATTATCAGATTCCGAGCATTCTGGACGGCAGTGCGTCCGACGAAATCAGGAAGCGTGCGATGCATGCCAAATTCGATGAACGTCTGGCGCTGATCGGTCTGATGCTGGACGCCATGCGCACACAAACACAGCGCATCATGGATGAAAACGCTGTGCTTTCAAAGCTGATGGACGAAGTCAAGGCCTTCAGGGTTCGCCAACTGAAGGACAAAACATCACCCATGGATACGTTCAATGCGCTGATTGCCGAAAAGGAAAAAATCCTTAAAACAGGCAAGAAATCCGCCGCCATGGCAGAGAGTGAACAGCACATTCTGCGAAAGCTCATCCAGCACATGACCGAAGAGGCAAAGATGCTGCTCGAAGTATCGGACGCTGATGCCTTTGCAGCGCTGAAAAAGGATTTTGACCAGCGGGTGAAGGCTCTCAAAAAAGACGCAGAGGAAGTCAGCAAGCAAATGACCAACATGTTTGTCTTCTCTGAAAGCGCATTCGGCGAAGGGCAGGAAATAGTCGTCATTGCATCCGAGCTGACCGCCAGCAAGGACGTTGCGGCCTTCATCGCTAAATTCGGCTGCAAGGAGTATTACCGGCACAACAAGGAACTGCTACTGTACGAGCGGCAGGGCGAAATCGTGCAAGCACTGAAGGATTTGAAGCTGAACTAAAATTCCCCTTCAAAAGGCAACAAACACGCCCATGCAATGCTAGCCAGGCACAGCATGGGCGTGTTTCCTTGTTTCTCATTGTTTTACGTCGCATTCGCCAGCATCAGCTTCAGCCGGTTTTCCTGATTGACCCGGCTGGCACCGGCATCGTAGTCAATGGCGACGATGTTCACATCGGGATACTTCTCCTTGATGGGCTTCATCATGCCCTTGCCGCAGATATGGTTAGGCAGGCAGCCGAAGGGCTGGGCGCACACAATGTTGGTGCAGCCGGAATGGGCAAGCTCCATCATTTCAGCCGTCAGGAGCCAGCCCTCCCCCATTTTCACCGCTGGGGAAATAAACTCTTCTGCCATGGGCGGCACCTGTTCGAAAGGTGTCCAGGGGCGGAAGACCCCCTGTTCCTTCACCATGGTGATGATGTCGTTCTTCTTGCCGCACAGGTAACGCCAAGCCAGGTGAATCACCGGCTGTAACAAAGCCTTCCGGTGGTAGATGCGATACTCCACCATGTTGTTGTACACCATGTAGAGCACAAAGTCCAACAGTCCCGGCATGGTGACTTCCGCCCCTTCGGCAACAAGGAAGTCCTCCAGATGATTGTTGGCAAGGGGGGAATATTTCACGAAAATCTCCCCCACCACGCCCACCTGTACGGCCTTGCGCTGGGTGCGGGGAATCGCCGCAAAGTCCCTGAGGATTTCGCCGTAAAGCTGTTTCACGTGGCTGTAGTGAATCTTTGCATTGCTGCCAAGCTCCTGCCCCAGCCGCTCCGTCCAGCGTCGGCAAAGCGCCTCCGCATCCCCTGCATGGGTTTCATAGGGGACAACCTGCCCCTTCAGGCTCATGAGCAGATCCCCAAAGAGCACCGCATAGGCTAGGCCATGGAGAAATGGCAGAGTCAGCCGAAAGCCCGGATGCTTCTCCAGCCCTGCAAAGCTGAAGGAAATCACCGGCACAAAGCCCAAGCCTGCACGCTCCAAGGCCTTGCGAATCAGAGAGATATAATTGCTGGCACGGCAGCCTCCGCCGGTCTGGAACATAATGAGCGCAACCTTGTGCACATCATACTTGCCGGAAAGCAGCGCATCCAGAAATTGCCCGATAACGCATACAGCAGGATAGCAGGCATCATTGTGGGTATACTTCAGGCCTGTCTCCACGATATTTGGACCGCTGGTCTCCAGCAGCTCCATATGGTAGCCGTAGGTCTTGGATACCTGTGCCACCAGCTGAAAATGCATAGGCAGCATATTAGGCACAAGGATTGTGTAGTCTCGCTTCATCTCCTCGGTGAAGGGGATGTAGGTATTGTCATGCATGCTGTTCCGCCTCCTCCAGTGCCCCCAGCAGGCTGCGGAGACGAATCCGCACAGCACCCAGGTTGGTGATTTCGTCGATCTTCAGTTGGGTATAATGCTTGCCTGCCTTTTCCATGATGGCACGAACTTCGTCCGTGGTGATTGCATCAATGCCGCAGCCGAAGGAAACCAGCTGCACCAGTTCCACATCCTTGTTGGCCGCCGCAAAGGCCGCCGCCCGGTACAGCCGGGAATGGAATGTCCACTGATCCAGCACACGCACTTTCTGCACAGGTGCCAGCTCTGCCACACTGTCCTCCGTCACCACGGCAAAGCCCAGGCTGCCAGCCAGTTTATCAATGCCGTGGCCGATTTCCGGGTCAATGTGATAGGGTCGTCCGGCAAGAATCATGATACGCTTGCCGCTCTTGCGAGCTTCTTCAATGACACGGACGCCTTCTGCCTTGACGGCGGTACGATAAGCCTTATAGGCATCCAATCCCTTTTGCGCCGCCCGGCGAACCTCATGCCGGGTGATGCTTGCATCCAGCTTCTTCAGCATGGGATACAGTCCCAAGGCGATGCTCCTTGCGTTATCAATGCGCACGTAAGGGTTCATGAACTCTGCCTGCTTCAGCTGAGGCATGTTGCTGCCCAGCACTTCCCCGTAGTACGCCACCACCGGGCAGTTGAAGTGATTGTCCCCTGCATGCTCATCCACATTGTAGGTCAGTGCAGGGTAAAAGATGTTGTGAATGCCATCTTCCAGCAAAGTCAGCACATGTCCGTGCATGATTTTTGCCGGATAGCACACCGTATCGGAAGGAATGGTCAGCTGCCCCTTCTCGTAGGTTTTCCGGGTGGAAAGACCGGAAAGGTGCACCTCAAAGCCCAGCTCCGTCAGCATGGTATACCAGAGGGGTGCCAGCTCGTACATGCTCAGTGCCAGTGGAAGGCCGATCTTGCCCCTTTTTCCTTCCACAGGCGTAAGCCCAGTCAAATAGTTCCGCTTAAACTGCTGAACATTGGGCAAATCTTCTGTCTGCTTCAGGCCTGCGCCCTTGGCACATTGATTGCCGGAAATATATTTCTCGTTGGTACCGAAACGGTTCACCGTCAGGTGGCAATGGTTGGTGCATCCGCCGCACACAGCTGCCGTAGCCGTGTGGGTAAACTGCTCCAGTGCTTCCAGACTGAGGAGTTTGCTCTCCTGAAAGCGCATGGCATACAGTGCCGCACCATAGGCACCCATCAAGCCTGCAATGTTGGGACGGATAACCTCCGCCCCCAGCTCCATTTCAAAGGCACGGAGCACCGCATCATTATAGAAGGTTCCCCCCTGTACCACAATATGCTCCCCCAGTTCCTTGGGGGTAGATGCACGGATCACCTTGTAAATGGCGTTCTTCACCACGCTGACAGACAACCCGGCAGAAATATCCTCCACCGATGCGCCGTCCTTCTGCGCCTGCTTCACAGAGGAATTCATGAACACCGTACAGCGGGAGCCAAGGTTCACGGGAGCCGCACTGAGCAAGCCCATTTTGGCGAAATCCGCCACCTCGTACCCGGCACTCTTGGCGAAGGTTTCGATAAAAGAGCCGCAGCCGGAGGAGCAGGCTTCGTTCAGCATGATACTGTCAATGGCACCGTTGCGGATGCGGAAGCACTTAATGTCCTGCCCGCCAATGTCCAGAATAAAGTCCACGTCCGGCCGGAAATGCCGAGCCGCAATGTAGTGCGCCATGGTTTCCACCAGGCCTGCATCCGCATGGAAAGCGTGGCAGATCAGTTCCTCGCCATAGCCGGTTACGGCACAGCCGCAAATCTTCACCCGGTCGCCGCACAGGTTCCGCAGCTTCAGCAGCTGCTCCCGCACCAGTGCCACAGGATTGCCCTTGTTGGAGGAATAATAGGAATACAGGATGCTTTGATCTTCCCCAATCAGTGTCAGCTTCGTGGTGGTGCTGCCGCAGTCAATGCCCAGCCAAGCCTTGCCGCTGTAGGAAGATAGGGGCTTTTCCGCCACTGCTGCCTGATTGTGCCGCCTGCAGAAGGACAAATAATCCTCCGTATTCTGAAACAGAGGCGGCAGGCGATTGGCGGCGTTTTCCTTGCCGCCGGTGCTCTTTTCCATTTTAGACAGCAGCGTATCGCAATCCATAGGCTCTGTCTTTTGCGACAGCAAAGCTGCCCCCAGTGCCACCGTGAATCGGTCGTAGGTCGGGAAAACAGCCGTATTTTCGTCCAGCTTCAAAGTTTCCGTAAAGCGGCGGCGAAGCCCTTTGCAATAATGGAGGGGACCGCCCAGGAACATAACCTTGCCCTTGATTTCCCGACCCTGAATCAGCCCGGTAATGGTCTGATTCACCACTGCCTGATAAATGCTGGCAGCCACATCGCTTTTGTTAGCGCCCTGGTTCAGCAGAGGCTGAATATCCGTTTTGGCAAACACGCCGCAGCGGGAGGCAATGGGATAAATACGATCAGCATGTTGGCTGGCTTCATCCATTTCATCCACAGACATGTTCAGCAGCACAGCCATTTGGTCAATAAAAGCGCCTGTACCGCCGGCACAGGTTCCATTCATTCGCTCATCCACACCGCCTTGGAAGAAAATCACCTTGGCATCCTCGCCCCCAAGCTCGATGACCACCCCGGTATCCGGGGCGAGGGCACGAACGCAGGCAGCTGTGGCATACACTTCCTGGGCAAAGAAAATGCCTGCTCCCTGGGCCGCACCCAGTCCTGCCGAGCCGGAAATGGCCACCGTGAAGGGCTTCTCTCTCAGCAAAGGTGCCATATCATGCAGCATGTTCATCAGCGTTTCCCGGATGCGGGAAAAATGCCGCTGATAACGCTCGAAAATCACTTGCTCATTTTCCACCAGCACCAGCTTGGCGGTGGTGGAGCCAATGTCGATCCCAAGGGATCGGAGCTGTTTCTCCATCATCATCTACTCCTCACCTTCTTCATTTTCGTGATTTTCCCTCGAATTCCTTCTGACAGAGAATGGATTTTGTCCAACAGAAAGCAGGATGGGCTTTGTGGCTTTCATCACAATTGTTGCATTTTGGCATGACTGTGCTATAATGACGATGCTCATCGGATTATGTTTTTTGAAGGAGGATCACCATGCGTATTCTCGTCGTGGGAGACGGCAAAGTCGGGCATTCCCTGGCGGAGCATCTGGCACAGGAGGATCACGACATTGTTATACTGGACACGGATGAAGAAGTGCTCCAGCGCTGTGAAGATGACTTGGACGTGCTGTGCGTCAAGGGCAACGGTGCCAATGCCCAAACCCTGCTGGATGCCGGTGTGGAACGGACGGACATTCTGATTGCCGCCACAGCCAGCGATGAAACCAACATGCTGTGCTGCCTGATTGCCAAGCGGCTGGGTGCCAAGTATACCATCGCCCGCATCCGTGACCCGGAATATAATGAGAGCCTGATGCTTTTGCAGCATGAACTGGGCATCGACATGGCCATTAACCCGGAGCGGGCTACCGCCCTTGAAATCAGCCGGCTGCTTCGCTTCCCCTTTGCCAGCAACATTGAGTCCTTCGCCAAAGGACGTGTGGAAATGGTGGAGTTCCGGGCGCAGGAACACGACCCGGTGGTAGGTATGCCCCTGAAGGACGTGGCGCACAAGCTCCACGGCATTCCCCGGGTTCTGTATGCGGCGGTGGAGCGGGACAGCCTTGTGACCATCCCCAACGGCGATTTTGTGATTCAGCCCGGAGATCGGGTGCACGTAGCCGCTGATATGGTGACGATTACAGACTATTTCCGCTTCCTCGGCCGAAACACCCATCAGGTGAAAAACGTGATGATCCTAGGCGGCGGCCGCATCAGCTACTACCTGTCCAAGATGATCGTGCCTGTAGGCGCGCATGTTTCCCTGATTGAAATCAATCACGAAAAGGCGGAAAAGCTGAGTGAAATTCTGCCGGACGTAAACGTGATTTACGGGGATGGCACGGATCAGAGCCTGCTGGAACAGGAAGGTCTGGAGCAAATGGATGCCTTTGTCGCCCTGACTGACCGGGACGAGGAAAACCTGATGACCGGCCTGTTCGCCGTGCGTCAGGGCGTGTCCAAGGTGATTGTGAAGAACAACCGTGTCACCTACTCGGACATTATCAGTTCCATGGGTCTGGACAGCATCGTCAGCCCCAAGGCTATCACCTGCTCCAACATTCTCCGGTATGTGCGTGCCCGGGAAAACGTAGAGGGTGCCAAGGTGGAGAAGCTTTACCGACTGATGCACGGCCGGGCAGAAGCTATCGAGTTTACTGCCCGGGGCACAGATCCTTACATCGGCATTCCCCTGAAGGATCTGCACGTACGCAAGAATACGCTGGTTGCGGTGATTGTCCGCCGTGGCAAGGTTATCGTTCCTTTCGGCAACGATCACATTGAGGACGGGGACAGCGTGGTGATCATGGCCTGCGAAGGCGGCATCAGCGACCTGAATGAGGTAATCCGCAAATGAACAAGCGGCTTGTTATTCGCCTATTAGGCGCAATCCTTCTGTTGGAAGCAGCCTGCATGGTACCTTCCCTGGTGCTGGCACTCATCTACGGAGACGGGGACGCTATGGCCTTTGTGAAGACCATGGGCATTATGGTGGTGCTGGGGCTGCCTATGCGCAGCCTGTCCAAGCCGGAACACCGGGATCTGCGTGCCCGGGAAGGCTTCCTGATTGTGGCCTTGGCTTGGGTGATTCTAAGCGTCTTCGGTGCTCTCCCCTTTATGTTTGGGGGCATGATTCCCAACTTTGCCGATGCGCTGTTTGAGTCCGTATCCGGCTTCACCACCACCGGCGCAACCATTCTGCGCAACTTTGACTTTCTTCCCCGGGGGCTCATGTTCTGGCGTGCCTTTACCCACTGGATCGGCGGCATGGGCGTGCTGGTACTGACCCTAGCACTCCTGCCCCAGCTGACAGGACGCACTTCTCACCTGGTTCGGGCAGAAAGCCCAGGCCCCAGCCTGAGCAAGATTGTGCCGAAAATGGGTGACTCGGCAAAGATTCTGTACGCCATTTACTTTGTACTGACGGTGATTGAGTTTGTGGCACTGATCATTGCCGGCATGGATCCCTATGATGCCGCCATTCACGCCATGAGTACGGCCGGCACAGGCGGCTTCAGCAACTATGCCGCCAGCGCAGCCGCCTTCAACAGCCCCTGCATCGAGATTATCCTCACGGTGTTCATGGTACTCTTCGGCATTAACTTTGCCCTGTTCTTCCGCCTGCTCATTGGGGATGTAAAGGGCTTCTTCCACAGCGAAGAGCTGCACTGGTATCTGGGGATTTTCGTCATCTTCAGCCTGATCATCAGCGTGTTGGTGACACCGCTGTACGGCAATTTCTTCACCGCCATGCGGTATTCGTTCTTTCAGGCCTCCAGCTTTATGTCCACCACTGGTTTTACCACCACGGACTTCAGCAAATGGCCGGCGGCTGCCAACATTCTGCTGCTGATTCTGATGCTCATCGGCTCCTGCGCAGGATCCACCTCCGGCGGCATCAAAGTCGTCCGCATTGCCATGCTGTGCAAGGAAGGAAAGCGGGAAATCCGCCACACCTTCCAGCCCAGAAAAGTGCAGGTGGTTCGCTTTGAGGACAAGGGCGTTGATGAATCCATGCTCCACCAAATCGGCACTTTCGTGTTTGTCTACATCATGCTGATTATGGTCGGTGGCTTCCTCATTTCACTGGATGGCCGGTACGACCTGCAAGCTAACCTGACTTCTTCCCTGACCTGTGTCAGCAATGTGGGTCCTGCACTAAGCAGCATGGCTGCCTTGGATAATCTGGGCGGATACAGCAGCTTTTCCAAGATCGTCATGTGCCTGCTGATGCTGGCCGGACGTTTGGAGCTGTTCCCCATACTGGCCATTTTCCATCCTGCCATTTGGCGGAAAGGCTAAACAAATGCGCTGCATGATGCAAAGTCACGCAGCGCAATTTTTTATTGTCCTCGCAGGCCTTTTGCCAGCACCTCCACCAGTGCCGGCATTTGCTCCTCCAGGGTTCTTTCCGGGTCAAAGGCAATGGGTTTCGCCACCTTGAACACGTGCTTGTGATAATCCAGATGGACGGGATAAAACTTCAGTGCTTTGCCTGTTGCCTTGTAGTACATGGGGGCTACCTGCAAAAAGCCCGTGTTGATCCAGTCATGATGGCTTTGATAGCCGCTAGGCTGCTCGGGGAAGATCACCAAGTTGTGACCTTCCTTCAGGTGCCGGATGCTCTGCCGCATGGTGGTCATCACCCGCATATCGTGATACACCGGCACCGTTGGGGCAAGGCGAAGAATCGGCGGCAGGAGGGCAGCGGCGATATAAGGCAGGGTGGCATTGTATAGGGGCTCCAGCTTGCAGCCCGGCTTCCACCAGTAGTCCTGCCGCACATAGGCCGGCACTTCCTTGGGATGCAACACCGATGCGTTCATCCAAATGAAGTTTTGATCCCGCAGGGGGAACTTAACACACATATCAATAGGGCCGAAAGCACCTGCATGGTTACCGACGAACACGCAGGGTTCACCATCGAAGGGTTCCTCCCAAATGGTCGTCATCCGTGGCGTAACCCCTCGAATCATTGCTGACAGAACCCTGTACATCCGCTTGGACATGCCGTAACCGCTCCTCATGAACAAAAATACATTTTATTGTACCATTCTTTTGCTTTCCGTGCAACTTAAAGAAAAAGAGAATTATTGGTCTGGAAACCACATTTTATCTCTCTTCCATTCAGCTTGAAGAAAACCTGCTTTCCTGATATAATGTGAAGGAAAATGATTTGGAGCGGCTGCCTTAGCGGCCTGGAGGGAAAGTATGGCTTCATTGGTTCGCCGGGCGGCAAGCTATGTGCATCGCAACGGTTTCTGGTATACGGGACGCAGATGCGTGGAAAAAGTAAAAGATCGGTGCATGAAACCCTATGACAAGCTGTGGCGGCAATTGGAGCCTAAACCCCAGGAGCTAGCGCAGCAGCGGCAGGATAAGACGGTAGAGGCTGCCGGATTGATCAGCGTGGTGATTCCCGTATACAACACCAGACCGGCACTGCTGGAGGCACTGGCCGATTCCCTGATGCAGCAGACCTACAGCAACTGGGAAGCCTGCCTGTATGACGGCGCCAGCACGGAAAGCGCCACCAAAGAAGCGCTGGATGCCGTCAGTGCCAAGGACAGCCGCATCCATGTGGTGCATGGGGAGATCAACGAAGGCATCTCCGGCAACACCAACCTGGCCATCGGCATGGCAAAAGGGGCGTGGATTGCCCTTTGTGACCATGACGATCTGCTGACGGCAAATGCCTTGTATCAGGTGGCAAAGACCATCCTGAAGGATCAGCCGGATATGATTTTCACCGATGAAGACAAGGTGAATGAAAACGGTACTTGGTACTACGAACCCAACTATAAACCGGATTACTGCCCGGATGATTTGCGCAGCGGCAACTACATCTGCCACCTGACGGTGATTCGCCGGGAGCTGATGGAGCAAGTCGGCGGCCTGCGGAAGGGTTTTGACGGCAGTCAGGATCATGACCTGATGCTTCGCTGTGCCGAAGCTACGGACAAAATTGCGCACATTCCCCAAGTGCTGTACCACTGGCGGACGGTGGGCGCATCCGTCAGCCATCAGCACATTGACAAGTGTCTGGATGCTGCCAAGCGTGCCGTGCAGGAGCACATGGAGAGAACCGGCCTGAAGGGTAACGTAACCATTGAGCGTGGCTTTCTTCGCCTCCACTACGATACGGAACAGAGCCAGCAAATCGAGCTGATTGTCATTGACAACGGAGATCCGAAAACCTGGCCTGACTTTGTGGATCGCCTGAAAGGCTGGCACACCCATCCTGTGCACCGCATGGTCATCTCCCCCTGGAAGGAAAGTGCCAAGGATATTGACGGGGATTGGATTCCCTGGCCGGATGGCGGCAGCGTCTATCCCTGCATCAACAAGGCCGTGGCGCAGAGCAAAGCGGACGTGGTGGTGATCCTTCACGCCGGGGTCATGATGGATCATGATGACCAATGGCTGGACGAAATGCTGATGTACGCCCAGCGTGACGATGTGGCCGCTGTTACTCCCCTCCTTGTTGACCGTGGCGGATACACCACCCACGCAGGATTTGCCGTTGGCATGGATCACCTTGCCAGCAGCTGCGGCATCAATAAACTGGCCATTACCGGCGGATGGCACAATATGCTGGGCATTGTTCACAATGTGGCAGCGGTTAGCATCGCCTGTGTGATGATTCGCCGGGATCACTTCATTCCCTTTGATGAAGGGTATGTAAGCGGCTTGGGGGCGGTGGACTGGAGCCTGCGGCTGGCGAAAGATGGCTTCCTCCATGTGTATACCCCCTTTGCCAAGGGTAAATCGGACGACAAGCAGTGCTGCAATTGGCTGCTGCTGCACAAGCCGGCAGACGATCAGGATGCGGCCAGATACAAGGCAACCTGGGGCGATAACGTCCATGACCTGAGCTACAGCAAGAATTTCTCACGCAAGCAGGCCAACTATGCCCTGCCGAAGCTGAAATAAAAGAAGAAGAATCGATATCATGAAACGTGATTTAACGGTATTGAGCGTTTTCGGTACACGGCCGGAAGCCATCAAAATGGCTCCTTTGGTCAAGTGCCTTGAAAAGACAGAGGGCATCAAGAGCGTGGTATGCGTCACCGCCCAGCATCGTCAAATGCTGGACAGCGTGATGGCGCAGTTTGGCATCACCCCGGACTATGACCTGAACTTGATGCACGCCGGGCAGACCTTGACCACCATCACCACCGGTGTGCTGGAAGGTCTGGACACGGTGCTCAACCAGGTAAAGCCGGATGTGACCCTGGTGCACGGGGATACCACCACCTCCACAGCGGCGGCACTGGCATCTTTCTACCATCAGGTGGCCGTAGGACACGTGGAAGCAGGTCTCCGCTCCTATGACAAGTATTCTCCTTTCCCGGAGGAAATGAACCGAGTGCTGACCAGCCGCATGGCGACCCTGCACTTTGCACCCACGGAAAAGAGTCGGGAGAACCTACAGCAGGAGGGCATCACGGAAGGCGTCTATGTGGTAGGCAATACGGTCATTGACGCTCTGCACCAGATGGTGCATGACGCTTATGTGTTTCACAGTGAGGCATTGAAGGCACTGCCCTTGCAGGATGGCCGCTGGATCGTGATGACAGCGCACCGCCGGGAGAACCTTGGTACGCCGCTAGAGCATATTTGCCGTGCCGTGAAACGTCTGGTGGAAGACACGCCGGATGTGCATGTGGTGTATCCAGTGCATCCCAACCCGGCTGTGCGCACCACAGTAGAAAAGATACTGGGCGGCGTGGAGCGTGTGCATCTGATTGATCCCTTGGAAGTGGAGGATATGCATAACCTGATCAAGCGCTGCTTCATGGTGATGACAGACTCCGGCGGATTGCAGGAGGAAGCACCGGCACTGGGCAAGCCTATTGTGGTGCTGCGTACAGAGACGGAGCGTCCCGAAGTGGTGGAAGCCGGGCTTGCCATGCTGGCTGGCGTGGAGGAAGAACAGGTGTATCAGGCCGGCAAACGTCTACTGACGGACAAGGAACTGTACCATCGCATGGCTCATGCGGTGAATCCCTACGGGGACGGCCACACATCCGAAAAGATTGCCGCCGTTCTGCTTCAATATAAGGAATCCTTACCCGAAAACGGCTGACGTAAAGGGGGCAAGCTATGCGAATCTCTATGTTGACCATTGGCTCCATGGGCGATGTGCGGCCTTATGTGCTGTTAGGAAAAGAACTGAAAAAGCGGGGGCATGAGATTACCATAGCCGCCTTTGCCCCTTTTCGTGAAATGACAGAAGAAGCCGGGCTGCATTTCTTCCCCTTGTCCGGGGACGTGATGAAGGTAATGAGCAACCTGATGAAGCCCGGTGTAAACGGCACAGGCTTTCTGAATCAGGTGGAGAAAAGCCTGAAGCACATTCTCCCTACCCTGCTGGATGATTTGATGCAGTCCGTCGATGGTGCCGATGCCATGTGCTGCACCTTCTTCGGCTCCATGTTCTACTCCATTGCGGAGAAATACAATATTCCCTGCATTCAGACGCAATACTTTCCCATGGATCCCAACGGGGTAACACCTATTTCCTCTGCACCCAGACTGAACCAAAGCAAGAGCTGGAATTTGACCAGCTACAAACTGGGCTATTTCCTGATCAGCCTACTGGAAAAGCGCTACCTGACCGACTGGCGAAAGGCGCAAGGTCTTTCCGTGCGAAAGATCAGCACCAAGCCGGACTATACCCTGCAAGGACACACCATTCCCGTGATCTACGCCATTAGTCCGTTGGTGATGCCCAGACCCAGGCGGTGGGGGGAGCATATCCACATGTCCGGCTTCTGGTGGAATGACGAGCCCTGCGACTATGAGCCTGATCCGGCATTGGCCGCTTTTCTTGCAAAGGGAGACAAGCCCATCTACATCGGCTTTGGCTCCATGGTCAGCGGCAACATGAGCAAAACCTTTACCACCGTCATCAAGGCAGTGCGTGCTGCCAACCTTCGTGCCATTATCAGCCTAGGTTGGAGTGGCGAAAAACTGCACATGAAGGACGATGACCGCATTTTCTTTGCGGACCATATTCCTCATGATTGGCTATTCAAGCAGGTCAGCGCCGTTGTGCATCACGGCGGTGCAGGAACCACTGCATCCGGCTTGCGTGCCGGAAAGCCCACCTTGGTCATCCCCTTTGGCGGGGATCAGCCTTTCTGGGGCAGCAGGGTGCAGGCATTGGGGTGCGGTCCCAAGCCCCTTCGGCGGGAAAACTTGACGGTGGCTAAGCTGACCAAATCCCTGCTGGACTTAACAAGCCACGCCAGCTACCGGGTAGCAGCAGAAGAGTTAGCAGAGCGACTTCGCACGGAGCACGGCGTTCAGCGAGCCGCCGATATGATGGAACAGGAAATTGCTGCATGGAAGGAAGCAGACGCATGAAGTACGAAGCAATAGAAACCCTGCTGCAAAGCTTGCCGGGAGAAATCGGTTTCAGCTATTTTTGCCCTGCTACCGGCGACCAATACGCCCTGCAGGAGGATCTGCCCCTTATGGCAGCCAGCGTTATTAAGCTGCCTATCATGGCAGAAGCTTTCCGGCAAAGGGAAAGCGGTCAAATTGACTGGCAGGAGGAAATCGTCATCCGCCCGGAAGATAAGCTGCCTTCCTGCGGTGCATTAACCTACCTGCATGATGGCATCCGGGTTACCGTCGGCGATTTGGTCACATTGATGATCATTCTCTCCGACAACACGGCCACCAACCTGCTGATTGACAAGCTGGGCATGGAGAACATTAACGCCACCTGCCAAGCCTTGCAGCTGAAAGGAACAAAGCTGAACCGAAAGCTGTTTGACGCAGTGCAGTCCGCCAAGGGGATTGAAAACTATGTGACTGCCGGTGATATGTGCAGCTTCCTTGCTATGCTGCTGCGCGGCGAGGTGGTGTCCCCTGCCGCTTCCAAGGAAATGCTGAGGATTTTGGGCGATCAGCGACTGAACGGCAAAATTCCCTTCTACCTGCACAGCCGTGGCATTCCTGTCGCCCACAAGACAGGAGAAGACGACGGTATTACCCACGACGTAGGCATTATCTTGACCCCGGATCCTCAAATCATGTGCTTCCTGAGCAACCATACAGATGTGCCGGCTGCGGAGCGGTGCATGCAGGATATTGCCGACCTGCTGGTTTCTGCGCAATAATGCATCTGCGGCAGTAGGGTTTCCCAAGAGTTTGCCCATGCTTACCTTCGGCGGAACCCTTGCTTTTTCCACCGAAAAAAGGTATACTTTCCCTGGGAGGAGATCGACTGATGGAAATTCGTGAATCCGGTGAAGATTATCTGGAGCAGATCCTGATCCTGCAAACGCAGGGGGGCTATGCCCGTTCTATTGATATTGCCGTCGCAATGAACTTTTCTAAGCCCAGCGTGTCCATTGCCATGAAGACCCTTCGTGAGCGGGGATACATCACCATGGATGCAGAAAGTCACATTCGCCTGACCGAAAGTGGCCGTGCCATCGCCGAGCGAATCTATGACCGCCATCAGCGGCTTACCGCTGTGCTGGTTTCCTTGGGCGTCAGCCCCGAGGCAGCCCGGGAAGATGCCTGCAAGATGGAACATGACCTTTCTGACGAGACGTTCCATGCCCTGTGCAAATTGTTGGACAAGTAAGACGCTTGAATTTTTCCCATACAAAAAGGCCGGAGACTGCATGTTTCCGGTCTTTTCTTGTGCTTACGCTTCTGTGCCCCGGCTCAGTGCATCCTGCACATAGCCTGCCAGAATATCCACAATGCGTGCGTTATGGCCGCCGTGGGCAACAATCACATCCGCTTCGGACACATAGTTGCGGATGTACTTATCATACATAGGCTTCACCGTGGTCAGGTACTGCATGGAGATGCCGTCAATCTCCCGTCCACGCTCCTTAATATCCCGCTTAATACGGCGCAGCAGGCAAATGTCCGGCTCAACGCTCATGTACAGCTTCAGGTACATCATTTCGCACAGCCGAGGATCATGGAAGCAATGGATGCCTTCCAGAATCATCACATCCCGGGGATAAATCAGCTTATCGCTGTCCGCCCGGCGGTGCTGAGCGTAGTCATATTGCTTTTTCGTAATTGGTTCTCCGGCAAAGAGCTTCTTGATATCTTCCAGCAGAAGATCATGATCGAAAATATCCGGCTCATCGTAGTTCAGGAGCACCCGCTCCTCAAATGTCAGGTGTGGATGATCATGGTAGTAAGCATCCTGCTGCAGCACACAGCACCGATCCCCAAGTCTTTCCCGCAGTGCTTCCGCCAGGGTGGATTTTCCGCTTCCGCTTGCGCCACAGATGCCGATAAACAGCATGAGCCGCACCTCCTTGTTTCTATCCTTGCAAAGATACCGCACAATCAAGGAACTGTCAACCCTTGCAGCCGCTTTTTTGCTTTTTTCTGGGGAAGTTCTTTCAAGCATGTATTGATTTAGTAACACATTTTTTTGTGTTACTTTGAAAAATATTTGTCATAGACGGATTTTTCTCTGTTTTTTTGCCTGATAAAAGGAATAATTCCTTTATATTCCTTGAAAAAAAGACAATCAATCACTATAATAGAAGTGCATAATTGTTTATGCACGGCTGTATCATTCCCCCTATACCGCCGTTTTTTAATTCAATGAATGAGGGTGACAAGTCATGGCCAAGAAATCGTCTGCCGACATGGTGCTCGCTGAAAGCATTACGGAATACCTCCTTGCCGGTCTACCTGTGCTTCCGAAAAAATTGCTGAAAACGGACGTACTTCAGCAGACCCATGCCATGCCTGTCTCCCAGATGCAGATATTGATTCTCCTGCGGGGCGGTCCGATGTCTGTTGGGGATTTGTCCCGCCGGCTCGGCATTGCCAAGCCCAACATTACCCCTTTGATTAACAGTCTGCATACGGCAGAGCTGGTCGCCCGCTTCCGGGATGAGGCAGATCACCGGATCACACGAGTGCAGCTGCTGCCCAAGGGCGAAGAACAGCTGCAGGCCATCATTCAGTCCTACCGCACATGCGTATCGGACTGGATGGAGAAATTGAGCCGTAGCGAAACCAAGGAGCTGAACAATGCCTTGGCGACCCTGCTGCGGCTGGTGAGCGTTCTTTCTGCGGAGGACGGTTAAAAAAAGCTTGCTTTTTCCTGTCACATAAGCTATACTTGTAGAGCCGTATTCACGATGAAGATTGGGTCCTGTGCGATCCGTCTGCGTGAACCCTGTCAGGTCCTGCCGGAAGCAGCAGTAAGCGTTTGCCGGATGTGCTGCAGGTTCGCCCGGTCTGAGTGGATGCGGTTTTTTGTTTACCTTTTTATCATTTTCCCCCACAATCGACGCATTACGCTTCGTAGGTTTCAAGGAGCTGCACCGTTTCCGGGTCATTCAGGATGTCAATCAGCCGACACTCCAGTGCGATGCAAAGCCGCAGCAGGGTAGCCAGCTTGGCACCATTCAAGTCCTTCTCCCCGCTTTCGTATTTTTGCAGCGTGCGGAGATTGACGCCCGATGCTTCGGCAAGTTGGGATTGCGACAGTCCCCGCTCTTTCCGCTTTGCCTGCAGCTTCGTTCCTCGATAGTAGATTTTCATGCTGATTTCCATGGTCATTGCTCCTTTCAAAATGGGTCGCTATGCACCCATTGATAAGGGTGGTACACTTTTCAAATGTTTCTGTCACTTGCGCCAGAAAGAAGGAATCCGCTATGCAGCACAAGCTTCACCTTTACTATGGGAATGGGAAAGGCAAGACCACCTGCGGTATGGGGCTTGCCTTGCGCTTCCTCGGTCACGGAAAACGTGTGCTGATTGCCCAGTTTATGAAAGACGGCACGTCCGGCGAGCTGGATGCCTTGCGGCAATTTCAGTCTGCAACGATCTTCGACATGAAGCCTGTGACAGGCTTCCTTGCGCAGATGCAGGAGGAAGAACGGCAACGTGTCATACAATCGCAAACAGACGAGGCCATCAGGCTCGCCAATGTCATTGCAAAGGCCAAGCCGGACTTGATTCTCCTGGATGAATTAGCCCTTGCCTGCGCCATGGACGTAGTACGGGCGGATGTGGCAGAAATGCTGATCCATGCCGCCATGGCAAGCGGAGAAACCGTGGTAACCGGATACGCCGCACCTGACTGGTTGAAGCAGCGTGCGGACTATGTAACCCACATGACTGCCGAAAAGCACCCCTACCAGACAGAAGGTCTTGCCGCCCGTGAATGTGTAGAATGGTAAATAGACCGTAAGAAGGACGTCCCTGCGACTTTGCTGCCGCAGGGACGTTTTTTCCTAGGCAGAGATCATTCGTCAGATGCCTTCAAAGCTGAAGGTAAACGTGACCTGCTTGCTCACATCCAGCAGATATTCTTCATGGGTCTTTGCGCCCCAGCTATCATCGCCGCCGACACCCATTTGCTGCTTGCTGAGACGTACCACCGTGTTGTACACCGGCGGCAGCTCATTGGGATGGCGCGCATTCTCCAGCTCATGGGGCGTGTAGGGCAGCACGGATACTTCCATGGCATTCCCGGTGAAGCGCAGGCCATGACCCCGGAAATCCGTCACCTCTGCCCAGCGGACGCCCGTGCGGTTGCCGCATTCCTGAGGCAAGGTGTACCGGGACAGATTCTCCTGCGCCGTTGTTTCCCAAATGCCAAGCCGTGCACCGTGGCAGCGATCCACATAGTTTTCTTCCGGTCCCATGCCGTAGTACCGCAGATGATCATAATCCGCATCCAGCATCATCAGCATGCCGAATTCAGGCATGTCGCCCAATCCCTCCACAGGATCATAGGACATGGCCACATCCACCTTGCCGGAAGGATGCACGGTATACTTCACCAGGCATTCCGCTGCCGGAACAGTGGGCAGCTTATACGGCAGTTCCACCGTTACGCCGCCGTCTGCTTCCATGGTAATGGCAGGGTCTACGCTCTGCTTGTTATAGCTCAGGTACATGGAAGCAATCTTCCACTGGGCATAACGCTGGGGCATCATGCTGCCGTAATCGTTCTCCGTAGGCGCACGCCAGAAGTTGGGCATGGGGGCGTACTTGAGCATCTCCTTGCCCCCTACCCGGTAGGAAACCAGCTTGCCCAATGCCTTGCTGAAGAGCACATCAAAGTGCTCCCCATGAACGCCGATGTTGAAGTCCCCATTGGCGACCCGCACCGGTACAGCGTCTGCCGGTGCACATGCACCCTCCACCTGATAAACACCTTGTGCAAAGGCTACTTCATGCCCTGCCGATGCCCAAGGAGTCGCCTGCTTCTGCCTGAAGGACAGGGTTACCACATACTCGCCCGGACGCTTCTGTTCGGCAAAGGGCAATGCAACCGTCACGGTTTCGCCGGGAGCGGCATGCACCTCCACCGGCGTTTCTGCCACTTGCTTGCCGTTTCTCAGCAGGGTTGCAACGCAGTCGTAGGCGTCCGCATCGGTGAACATCTGCCGGTTGCTGACCTGTGCGCTGTCTTTGCCAACGGCAGCAACGATTGGCTGATAATTGTACTTGACCTCCTGCATCTTGGGGGTTTCACTGCCATCGGCAAAGGTAATGCCATTGCAGCTGAAGTCCGCATCGGTGGGGCGATCCCCAAAGTCGCCGCCATACAGGTAGGCCGTTTTACCGTACCGATCCTTGACCTGCAAGGCCTGATCAATGTAATCCCAAATGAAACCGCCCTGGTACAGAGGCTCCTCATAGGCATACTCGGTGTATTTGTGCATGGCACCGTTGGAATTGCCCATGGAGTGGGTATATTCGCACAGGATGAAGGGCTTATCCCGATGCTCCTTCAGGAATGCCCGAACGCCAGACACAGGGGTATACATCTGGCTCTCCATGTCGGATGTATCGTTGTAGCGGCGGTCGTGGAAGATGCTTTCATAATGCACCAGTCGGGTATCATCCAGCTCCCGGAACCGCTGACTCATGGCGAAGGGCACCTTGCCGCCGATGGATTCGTTACCAATGCTCCAGATCAGGATACTTGGATGATTCTTATCCCGATGATAGGCAGAATCAATCCGATCCAGCATAGGAGCAAGCCAATCCTCCCGATCCCCCGGCAGTGCGAAGTCCAGCTTCTTGCGGGGATTGACAAGGATTTCATTCCACACACCGTGGCTTTCCAGATTATTCTCCGCAATCAGGTAAATGCCTAGCTCATCGCAAAGCTGATACAAGGCACTGTGATTCGGATAATGGCTGGTACGCAGGGCATTGATGTTATTGCGCTTCATGGTCAGCAGATCCCGGCGAATCATTTCCGGCTTGATGGCACGGCCGGACTGAGCGCAGAAGTCGTGACGATTCACACCCTTGAAAACGATGCGCTCCCCATTCAGGCACATGATGCCGTTCTTCATTTCAAAGCGGCGGAAGCCTACCTGCTGCCGGGCTACTTCACATACCTTGCCATGTCCGTTCTCAAGCGTGATGTCAAGACGGTACAGCTTCGGGTGCTCCGCACTCCACTTCTCGGGAGATTCGATGTGCATCACAGCTTTCGCCAAGTGATCTTCCCCGTGTACGTCGGCCTGGGCTACCATCTTCGTCCCATCGAACAGGGCAAAGTGCACCATATGGGCTCCTGCCCCATCAATGTCTGCCGTAACGGTCAGAGTACCGTCCGTATAGCAGTCATCCAGCTCAGCACGGATAGCAATATCCTGCAAATGCTTCTCCGGCAGTGCGTACAGATACACATCCCGGAACAGACCGCTGAAGCGGAAAAAATCCTGATCCTCTGCCCAGCTGCCAGCGCACCAATGATACACACGGCAAGCTAGCTTATTTCTGCCGGGAACCAGATAAGGGGTCAGGTCAAACTCGCTGGGGGTAAAGCTATCCCCTGCAAAGCCCACATACTTGCCATTGAGCCACACGGCAATGCAGCTTTCCGCCCCTTGGAAGGACACGTGAATAGGCATGCCCTGCATGGTCTCCGGCAGGGTAAACATCTTCACATAGCAGGCCACAGGATTGTAGTGTTCCGGGATTTCACCCGGCTCAATTTCCTCGCTGCCGTCCCAAGGATACTGAATGTTCACATACTGCGGAATGCCATGCCCCTCCAGCTGAATATGCGCCGGAACAGGAATGTCTTCCCAATCGCTGCAGTCATACTCCGGCTGCTCAAAGTCAGGAATCACCTGCTTTTCCGTGCGGGCGCAGAAAAACTTCCAATAGCCGTTCAGCGACAGGCGTAGACGATTCTCCCCCGCCTCCAAGTCATCCCAGCAGGCAAAGGGTTCATGATCAGAATGGGCATCCAGCCGTCCCTGCCGAAAGAAGGCAGGATCCTTCAACTTACTGTAATCAAATTCCATGGTCATTCTCCTCATCTTTCGATTTGGGCATGCTGGTGAAGATGGTTCTCCATCCGCATGAGAAAATCCTTTTCCCGATGGTAATTTTCTTACCCAAATGAAAGCAAGCATCACAAAGGCCGTCCCGGTGAGTCTGCTTCTCACGAGGACGGCCTTTGCTTTGTATGGAGGATAGGGAGGTGACGTTCCCATAAACAGGAACGTCGGGAAAAAAGGAGACGCTCTCAGGTTAGCTGGTGGCTTGCTTTCCTGATTGCAAGAGTATCGTACCAAGGATTTGTGAAAAGCTAATGAACAGGTTGTGAATACTCATGCATCAAGTGTAACAAAATTGAAAACAATCTCCAGCAATGGGGGTCAGTCCTCACGCATGTATGAGCACAGCTTGGCCTTGATGCTCGGACAGGAAGCACATCCGCCGATGCCGGTTTCCCGCAGAGACGGCGGCAGGGCATCTCCCACATCTTTCATAGCCAGAATCACCTCATCGGGCACAATGGGGCAGCGAATGCCGCTCAAGGCCAGATCCGCCGCCGTAAAGGCTACGCCGGAAGCACCCACGTTTCGATACACGCAAGGTACTTCCACCAGGCCGCCGGCAGGGTCACACACCAATCCCAGCAAGTTCATCAGTGCAAAGGCTGCCGCATCGGCGCACTGCTGAGCACTGCCCCCTTCCATGCTGCAAAGGGCAGCGGCCGCCATGGCAGCAGCAGAGCCGCACTCCGCCTGACAGCCTCCCTCTGCGCCGGAAACACTGGCTTGGGTTACGATCGCCTCCGCTACAGCGGCGGCAACAAATAAGGCATCTACCGCCTGTTCTTCGGTTTTGCCTTTCTCCTCCATCATGGCCAGTACTGCCCCGGGGAGGATGCCGCAAGCGCCTGCAGTAGGAGCAGCCACAATTTTACCCATGCAGGCATTGCATTCCGCCGTGGCCAAGGCGTACGCCTCCGCTTTGCCCAGCAGCGTACCGCACAAGGATTTGCCTGACAAATAGTGCTGCATGAGCAAAGGAGCCTGACCGCCGGACAGGCCGGAAAAAGAACGGATATCCTTTCGAAGGCCTTCCTGCACAGCTTCCTTCATGGCATTCAGTCGGCTGCGCATTTTCGCCCACACGGCTTCTTCCGTATCGCCGCTTTCTTCCGCCTGGGCGTGAAGAACAGCCTTGGCAAGGCTGCCGTCCTTGGCAAGGGCTACCCATTCAGCAAGGGTATCATTCATCATGCGTCACGCCCTTTCAGAAATTCTGCGGACTGTACATCCGGCAGGCTGCGAATAGCCGTCATCACAGGAGCGGCAGGAGCTTCATCCAATTCCAGCACCATCATGGCATCCGCACCGGCACGGGTACGGTAAACCTGCATGGTGGCAATGTTCACGCTTTCCTGTGCCAAGCAGGATGTAACAGCTGCAATCATGCCGGGCGCATCGGTGTGGTGAATAATCAGTGTATTGTTTTTGCCGGTGAAGTCCACCCGCATGCCATCTAAACTGTGAATTTCCACCAAGCCGCCGCCTACAGAGGCTGCTTCAAGGGTCAGATGCTTGCCGCTGACCCCGGTCAGGCTAAGCCGCACCGTATTCGGGTGAGCACCCTTGATGGATACCGGGTGGAAGCTTATGTGCATGCCCTGCTTCTTTGCTAAATTCAAGGAATCACGAAGCCGAGGATCATCCACGCCCATGCCCATAAGACCGCCTACCACCGCACGATCCGTGCCGTGCCCCTGATAGGTGGCGGCAAAAGAGCCGTGGAAGCCGATGTCCGCCTGCGCTACATCCTCATCCAGCAGCATACGGGCAGTGAGGCCAATGCGTGCCGCCCCTGCTGTGTGGGAGGAGCTGGGGCCAATCATCACCGGGCCGATCAGGTCAAAAAGATCCATCCATGTCAGTCCTTTCAGACAATTGTACAGAAGTTATTGTATTGCATGCAGGAAGCGATTGCAACCGTTATGCAGCACCCTTTACTGAGATACAACCGTCATTTGCTCCCATGCCTGATCCCAAAGGGTCAGGATGGCAGGACTGCCGGCAGCAATTCTGCCGGCCTTTTCTTCACCGATGGATTCCGCAGGCGTCAGCGTACACATCCGCACCGCATCTTCCGCCGGAATGCCGAAGCGGCAAATCATATTCCGCAGTGCTCTGGGCATGGTCAGCACAGACCCTGCCAAGGTTCCGCTTGCCAGCCTTGCCTCCGCCCCATGGACAAAGACCTTCTGTCCACCCAGTTCATACTCGCCATCGGGCATACCGGCTGCCTCCATGGCATCGGTAATCATCACGGCTTTTTCAGCACCCTTGGCACGATACAGCAACCGAATAATGTCCGGGTGCAAGTGGACACCATCGCAGATCATTTCGCAGTACAGCCGGTCATCCGTCAGTGCGGCACCGGGAACCCCGGGCTTCCGGTGATGCAGGGGCGACTGGGCATTAAAGGTGTGGGTCACGTGATCACTGCCCCAATCGGCTGCCTGATGTACCTGTTCCGCCGTGGCATCCGTATGTCCCATGGACACATGAATGCCATGAGCAACGGCCGCCGGAATGAATGCTTCCGTCCCCTGCCGTTCCGGTGCGATGGTAATCATTTTCACCGCAGCCAAGTCTCCGCCGGTCAATGCTGTCAGCCGCTCCATGGAAGGATCAGTGAAGTACTGCACCAGCTGGGCACCGCACTTGTTGTCTGCCAGGAATGGAGCTTCCATGTGAGCACCCAACACCTTCGCACCCTGCTTTTCCGGATGATCCATCACTTGCCGAACGCCAGCAATGGCATGGCGTGTATCCTCTACCGAACCACTCATGGTGGTAGGCAGGAATGCCGCCACGCCAAAGGTATGCAGATCCCGGCTCATGGCACGGATGTCCGCCTCTCCTCGCATGGTATCGTGACCCTTGCAGGCATGGATGTGCACATCCACAAAACCGGGCAGCAGGTATTTGCCCTCCGCCTCCACTACTTCTTCCCCATCCATGGGATTCAGGTTGCTGCCAACCTCAGTCACAACGCCCTGCTCCAATCGGACATCTGTATGGGTGTGGAAACGTGTATCTACATAAGCCGTCGCATGACGAATCAACATTGCACAGTCCTCCTTGCTTGTTCCTGCCGGAATAATTCGCCTCCTTTCATGCGCTTTCCTGCCGTTTGCGTTTCTTTTCTGGAAAGAGGTTATGCCTTTTCTTCTACCGGCTTCCCATCATTCTTCTTTTCCCTTCGAAACACAAGGCGGAACAGCTTTCTGGCAATAGGTCCTGCAATGAACAGCTGCACCGGCAGTGCCATGATGAAATTGCGGCAGTAGGTTGCCAAATAGTTGGGAATGAATTGGCTGGTAAAGCCGTATCCGTGCCAAACGCCCATGATGCTTGCCAGTGCCACCTGAGAGACAACCGTAAACGTCTGAATGGCGAGAATGATCGCAATGGGACGATCCCCTGGCTTCACCACACAAAAGGCAAAGTGCTTTGCCACAGGGCTGGAAATGAAATAAGCACACAGAAAGATGATGACAAATTCCAGCCACATCCCCTTCAAGGCAATCAGGAAAGTTTCATTCACAAAGGTATCGGTTGTCAGCACCGTGTTGTACAGGGTCATGATATACACCATGATCCATGCGGTTACGGCTGTGAAAATGACTGATTCGAATTTTGTCTTGGGCATACTGAGCTCCTCCTAATAGATTATCTTGCTTTGCTCACATGCTTCCTTGCAAAAAAATAAATGCCCCCTCCGCCGTCCGACATTGGCAGAGTGACATTTATTGTCTTACAAATATGAATGCTGAGCAAAGCGCCCTGCAAGTTTATGCTTACTGGGTTCGATTGTATTATAGCCGATAGCAGTCTCCCTTTTCAAGCAATTTTTCAGCTTGCCCGATATTTTTGTCAGCTTCATCGCGGAAGCAGCAGCCCTTTCTTTGGCAAAATCGCCATGTGAGTCAAGCAGCGTATGCTTCCTTGTTAGCCGTTTGTTTTCAATGCTTTTGTACTTTTGTCGGAAAGCTTACGGTAGGTTTGACGAATGAAGAAAATTGCAATGATAAACGTCAGCAGATCCGCCGCCGGGAAGGACCATAGAAGCCCATCCAGTCCGAAGAAAATCGGCACCTGCCTTTCAGCAGATGCCGACTCGATGAATCAAATATGCGCTTACGCCTTATGTGCCAAGGGCTTTCAAGGCTTAGCGGTGTGTCTTAGTACATGCCGCCCATGCCTGCGCCGCCGGCAGGAGCTGCGGGTTCGGGAGCAGGAATGTCAGCCACCAGAGACTCGGTGGTCAGCACCATAGCCGCCACGCTGGCAGCATTCTGCAGGGCAGAACGGGTTACCTTGGTGGGGTCGATGATGCCGCGCTCGATCATGTCCACATACTCGCCCTTCAGAGCGTCATAGCCGTAGCCGGGCTTCTGAGCGTTCTTGATGTTCTCCACAATCACGCTGCCATCGATACCGGCGTTCAGAGCAATCTGACGGATGGGCTCTTCCAGAGCACGGAGGACGATCTGCACACCGGTCTTTGCGTCACCGGCATAGTTATTCAGCTCAGCACGGACGGTGGGCAGCACGTTCAGCAGGGCAATGCCGCCGCCGGGCACAATGCCTTCTTCCACTGCGGCACGGGTAGCAGCCAAAGCGTCCTCGATGCGCAGCTTCCGTTCCTTCATTTCCACTTCGGTAGCAGCACCAACCTGAATCACGGCTACGCCGCCAGCCAGCTTGGCCAGACGCTCCTGCAGCTTCTCACGGTCATAATCACTGGTAGTTTCAGCGATCTGTGCACGAATCTGAGCCACACGGGCATCGATAGCAGCCTTGTCGCCTGCACCGCCGACGATGGTGGTGTTCTCCTTGTTCACCTTGACCTGACGAGCCTTGCCCAGCATGTCAATGGTAGCTTCCTTCAGCTCCATGCCGGTATCGGAGGAGATTACGGTGCCGCCGGTCAGGATAGCGATATCCTGCAGCATTTCCTTGCGGCGATCGCCAAAGCCGGGAGCCTTAACGGCAACACAGGTGAAGGTGCCACGCAGCTTGTTGACCACCAGGGTGCTCAGGGCTTCGCCTTCCACATCTTCAGCGACGATGAGCATCTTCTTGCCGGTCTGCACCACCTGCTCCAGCAGAGGCAGAATCTCCTGAATGTTGCTGATCTTCTTATCGGTAATCAGGATCACCGGATCATCCAGCACAGCTTCCATCTTCTCGGTATCGGTTACCATGTAAGCGGAAGCATAGCCACGGTCGAACTGCATGCCTTCCACGGTGGTCATGCCGGTGGTCATGGTCTTACTCTCTTCCACGGTGATGACGCCATCGTTGCCCACGGTTTCCATAGCATCGGAAATCAGCTTGCCGATGGTTTCATCAGCGGCAGAGTTAGCAGCAACCTGAGCAATTGCCTGCTTGCCGCTTACGGGCTGGCTCAGCTCACGGAGACCCTTCACAGCAGCCTCGGTAGCAGCCTCAATGCCCTTCTTCAGCACCATGGGGTTAGCACCTGCTGCCAGGTTCTTCAGGCCTTCACGGATGATGGCCTGTGCCAGCAGGGTTGCGGTGGTGGTACCGTCGCCGGCCACATCATTGGTCTTGGTGGAAACTTCCTTCACCAGCTGTGCGCCCATGTTCTCGAAGGGGTCTTCCAGCTCGATCTCCTTAGCGATGGTCACACCATCGTTGGTGATGAGGGGAGCGCCGTACTTCTTGTCCAGCACCACGTTGCGGCCCTTGGGTCCCAAGGTGATCTTCACGGTGTCAGCCAGTGCATTAACGCCCTTTTCCAGGCTGCGGCGAGCCTGTTCGCCATATTGAATCTGCTTTGCCATTGTACTCAAACTCCTTTACACGATATTCTTCGTTCCGCCTTCAATAAAGGAAGGACGAAACCTGATTTGCTTACTCTACGACTGCCAGAATGTCGCTCTGACGGACGATGATGATTTCCTCACCATCCACCTTCACTTCAGTGCCGGCATACTTGGAATAGATGACCTTCTGGCCAACCTTCACCTGCATGGTAACTTCCTTACCATCCACCATGCCGCCGGGGCCTACAGCCAGCACTTCTGCCATCTGAGGCTTTTCCTTTGCTGCACTGGTCAAAATCAAACCGGACTTGGTAGTCTCTTCTGCTTCACAATTCTTGATGACAACACGGTCACCCAAAGGCTTCACGGCCATTTTTACGTTCCTCCTGTTAGAGCACTTTGTGTTGTTAGCACTCATTTCTATTGAGTGCTAACTCACAATGGGTACTATACGACATTTCGGCCTAAAGGTCAAGTGGTTTTTCATGTTTTTTTGCGAAATTTGCTCATTTTTCTGTATTGTTCCGTGAAGCTTTCCAGATTTTCCATTCTTTTGCCCGTGACCTTTTCTTGCTTCTATGCTATACTATCTTCATGCTTAGATGATGGGAGGCTTTGCATGCAATCCGTTTCTTCACTGCTGCTTGACTGGTACGACCAACATAAGCGGACGCTGCCTTGGCGCGGCCTTCGTGACCCGTACGCCATTTGGGTCTCCGAAACTATGCTGCAGCAGACTCGTGTTGAAACGGTGCTTTCCTATTATCCACGTTTCATGCATGCCTTCCCTACCGTGCAGGCGTTGGCAAACGCTCCATTAGAAGAGGTGCTCAAGCTGTGGGAAGGGCTTGGCTACTATCGCCGGGCGCAGAACCTGCACAGGGGTGCGCAGCAAGTGGTAGCAGACGATCAGGGCGTGCTGCCTCGCACGGTTACAGAATTGATGAAGATCCACGGCATTGGGGATTACACCGCCGGTGCCATTGCCAGCATTGCGTTTGACCTGCCCGTTCCGGCAGTGGATGGCAATGTGATCCGTGTGGTTTCCCGGCTATGCGGCATTCGGGAGAACGTAGGCATCCCCTCCGTGAAGCGAACATTGACTGCCGATGCAGCCGCCCTCGTCCCTCAGGAGCGTCCCGGCGATTTCAATCAGGCATTGATGGACTTAGGCTCTGCCATTTGCACACCGGGCACTCCGGATTGTGCCGCCTGTCCCCTGATGGACTGCTGCAATGCCTGCCGAGAAGGAGATGCGGAACTGCTGCCGGTGCTGCCCCGTAAGAATCCTCCACGAGAAATCGATTATGACCTGCTGCTCATCCGAAGCGGCAGCCGGGTGCTTGTCCACCAGCGTACGGAAACCCTGCTGCAAGGGTTGTGGAGCTTCCCCATGCTGGAGGAACATCATACCCCCTCTGCCCTGCCTGCCGCCGTGAAACGCCGGTTGGGGCTGAAAACTGGGAAAGCCATTTTTCTGGATGATGCACGGCACGTATTCACCCACCAGGTGTGGCAAATGAAAATCTACCTGCTGGATACAGCCTGTGATACTGCCCCAGATGGGTGGCGATTTGTCACGAATCAGGAGCTTGCTGCGCTTCCCATGCCAACCGCCGTTGTGAAGGCTCGAAAAGCCATTGTGGATCTGCTGCAAGGCTGAACTTGTGACATTCTTCAGCTTACGTTCCCATATTGTACCCATTTGCGATCCACAGACGTGAAAAAAAGTCTTCCACAAATGCGTCTAAACGGTAAATTTTTTCTATTTTGTCTTGACAATCATTATAGAAACATATAGAATTGTATTGATCCCTAAAAGGATTGAAATTTTATTCACAGTGGGCATGTTCGGGGAGACTTTTCCCGAGCAGGAACCATGAATGAGGAGGTTAACGCTTATGAAATCTACTGGTGTTGTTCGTCAACTGGATACCCTGGGTCGTGTTGTCATCCCGATCGAGCTGCGCAGAACCATGGACATCAACGTGAAGGATACCTTGGAAATCTTCACCGAGGGTGATACCATCATCCTGAAGAAGTATCATCCCTCCTGCATCTTCTGCAACGAAGCCAACAACGTGGTACCTTACAAGGGCAAGCTGGTCTGCAAGGACTGCCTGGAAGAACTGAAGCACTCCAAGGACTGATTGACAAACATTGCAGAGCGGTCTCAGCGCAAGCTGGGATCGCTTTTTCTGTTGCCCATATTTTCATGATTGTTACTTGAAAACCCAATGCAATCCGTCTATAATGTAAGCACGGTGTGGGAAGGTTTGCTTCCCGATACCGGAAGAAAGGATCTTTTCGCATGCTAAAGACCTATAAGGAGGAGCTGATCCTCCGCACCTGTCAGTGTGATTTGAAGGGACAGTGGCGCCCCAGTGCCATTTTGGAAACCATGCAGGAAGTGGCAGGCACCCACAGCGAGCTGCTTGGTGCCGGACGCAACGCCTTGATTCAGCAGGGCGTTGTATGGATTCTTACCCGTGTGGAAGTGGTGATGGATCGTTACCCCAAAATCAGCGAGCGCATCTCCGTGGAAACCTTCCCCATGACCGTACGCCGGTGGTTCTTCCCCCGGTATTACATCTTCCGTGATGAAAGCGGCAACGAAATCGGCCGTGCCGGCAGCCTGTGGGCGCTGCTGGACATCCACAGCCGGAAAATGGTTGCCCCGGACGACGTAAAAAAACTCATGCCCGACAACTCCGACCTGCTGGCACCTCTGGGGCTGCCCGCTACGGTGAGCGAAGTTTCAGGCACACTCTCTGTTCAGGATTTTCTGCCGGTGTACACCGACCTGGATGTGAATGTTCATGTGAATAACACGAAGTATATGGACTGGTGCTGCAATGCCTTGGGCATTGATACCATGGACAAATATTGTCTCGGCCGGTTTGCCATCAACTATGATGCGGAGCTGCGCCCCGGGCAGCAGGTTCATGCAGAGCTGCGTCGGCTGGCCAACGACTTTTCCTACTGCGGCTTCCATGATGGTCAGCGGCACTTTGATATCGGCGGCGTATTGGTTGAACGTTGAAGATTGTTTCTGTTCAAAAGAGTCTGTTGTATGCAGGCTCAGGGCATCGACAAAGTGGCAAAGCCACTTTGTCGAGTTTTGCACTCACTCACT
>CAVGBO010000028.1:0-13584 GCA_963627465.1 Phocaeicola dorei | reverse complement strand
CGAAAATCGCCGCACATGTCGCCGATTTTCGATCTAGAGTTGAAGGGCTTGCGAGCCCTCCAACGCCACCCGTGGTTTATTAATAGTCTGTTAATCCCACACAACGTAGTTTTCTTTTCTTGCCTTCGGTGCGGCGGGTTCTGCGGCAGCATAGCCAAGGACGCAGTGCCCGATGCCTTCCCAGTCGCCCTCAATGCCCAGCTCACGGAGGATAGCTTTCCCCTCTTCGGAGTCGAACTCTTCCTTCGCCCGGTGAATCCAGCAGCTGCTGACCCCCAGTGCGTGAGCCGCCAGCATTAGGTTGCCCATGACCAAGCTGCCATCGTACACGTGGGTGGGGATGTTCTTATCCGCCAGCACCACCAGTACCACCGGTGCACCGTAGAAAGGATCCTGATCCCTGCCCATGACGGCGGCATTCATCTTGGAAAGACGATCCCGCAGGCTCTTGTCCGTTACGGCAAGGATCATGGGAGACTGCCGTCCATTGCCGGTGGCTGCCCAGGTGCCGGCTTCCACGATCTTCTCCAGCACATCGTGGGGCACCATGTCCGGCTTGTAGCTGCGGCAGCTGCGGCGGGTCTTGATGTCTTGCAAGGTTTGTTCCATGACGATTCCTCCTTCATTAAAACAATGGCAAATCCCCCGTCAGGGGATCAACCTTCTCTGCTTCACAGGGTTCGAAGGCAAGGCAGGTGTAGGTAGGCTGACCGTGGAATTCTGTGAGACCACTGTCTTGAATCAGCACGGACAGGATGCCCTGTTCCAGTGCCTTCCGGTGAATGGTCAGCAGTTCTTCCTCACTGTCCACATACACGCAAACCTTGGCTTCCCCCTGGGTAAACCAATCATTCAGGGTGGTGCCTTCCCCCATGCGAATGACACCATCCTCCACATGCAGGGCTGCTGCGCCGTCCCGGCTAAGGGCTTCCAGCACCGCATTGACGCAGGCGTGCCCTGCCTGGGCGGCAATCTTGCCCTTCCGCATGTGCAGATCCCGGCGCATGACGATCATTTGCTTGATGCGCATGTAAGTCCTCCTTCAAGCTTGGTGCCCAAGGGTTTCTTCCCGGGAACCCCGGCCTTTCTGGGGTACATCTTGGGGGTGTGCATGGTCTTCTTCATTTCCAGCAGCATATGCTGCCATTCCCGTTCGGGAATGGTGCAGGGCACAGGTTCCCCCACTTTACCCCCTACGAGGAAGGCGGCCCTTCGTCCCTCCCCCATTTCATCCAGCAGGGCAGGGCCTTTCCAGCACAGGGCACTGCCGCCCACCTTCACAAGGGGCAGCAGATATTCCGCCAGCACGCTTAGGGGCGCAACCGCCCGGGCAACGGCCAGATCAAACTGCTCCCGATAGTCCGCCTGACGGCCTGCATCCTCAGCCCGGCTATGAAGCAGGGTCACGTTGGTCAAATGCAGATCGTCAATCACCGCCTGCAGGAAATTCAGCCGCTTCTGCTGAGCATCCATCAGGGTGAAGGACAGATGAGGGCAGGCCAGTGCCAGCACCATGCCGGGCAATCCTGCGCCGGTACCCACGTCAATCACCTTGCCGCTCTCCGGCAAAAGACCGGGCTTTGACAGCACCACCAGACTATCCACATAATGACGATCCAGCATTTCTGCTTCATCTGTGACGTTGGTCAGATCCATGCGGGTATTCCAATCCAGCAGCATCTCATGATAGCGGACAAGTCTTACCGCCAGCGCTTCATCACAAGGAATGCCGCAGACCGCCAGACGATTCCTTACCTGTTCGGGTTGCATACCAAACATCCTCTTTATCCAATATACTTTTCATACCAATATTTCAGCCAGCTCAAGGCCTCCCGGGCATGATTCTTCAGCCAGTATTCCGCCTTGGTGGGGCTGCCTTTGCCGGTTGCAGCAAGACCCATATCCTGGGCCAGTGCCATGGCGCGTGGCAGATGATAGTCGCTGGTCACAATGGCGATTTTTTCTGCGCCTGTGTCCTTCAGCAATTCCGCCGCATGCTGCAGGTTCTGCCGGGTGTTGAAGGAGGTACTGTCCACCAGCAGCTGATCTTCCGGCACACCCTTGCTTAGCAGGTAATCCCGCATGACCTCCCCTTCCGGCGCAGGCTCGTCACTGCCCTGTGCACCGCAGGTAACAATCAGGCAGGGATGCTCCTGCCACATTTCGAAGGCTGTATCCATCCGCCATTGCAGCTGCACGGAAGGCGTGCCATCGACCTTGACCTGAGCGCCAAGCACCACAATGGCATCGTAGTCCTTCAGCTCCGGTACGTTGGCCTCCTTGATGCAGATCATAGCAATCACCCCTGCATAGACAAGGGCTCCAATCAAAATCAGGGTGAGGAGGAGTTTCAAAATACTTCGAATCACGTTGCTGTCTCCTTATCGTTTGGGCTTTGCCGTGCGCTGCCCGTTCAGATCTCCGTGCAGGGTCATGCTGTAACTGCCACTGTCTGCCACGATGATATGATCCAGCAACAGAATGCCCATGGGGGTCAGCAGATCCTGCAAAAGAAGGGTCGTTTCCACATCCGCCTGGGATGGTTCCGGCACGCCGCCGGGATGATTATGGCAGAGAATCATCTTGGCTGCGTTCAGGTCAAGGGCGATCTGCACCACCGTTCGGGGATAGGCCTGCACCTCGCCCAGAGTACCCTCCGCCACCATGCGGCAGCCCAGAAGATTATCCTCCGTGCTGAGGGCAATCACATACAGCCGCTCGCTGCGCATGCCAGCCATGAGGGCTTCGCAGTAGGCCTGTGCCTGCCGGCGGTTTTCAATCCGCTTGCTCTCCTCCGCCACACAGGCACCGTACCGCCGCCACAGGGGCAGCAGCAGGGAAAGCAAGGTGGCCGTTTCCTCCCCTACCCCCGGCACAGCCATCAACTGCTCCGGCTTTGCCTCCAGCACGCCTTTCAAGCTGCCGAATTGATCCAGCAGGGCATGAGCTGTCGGGTTCACATCCCCCCGTGCCCTGCCGTAAAACAGCACCAGCTCCAGCACCTCATGGGGCGCAAAGTGCTCCAAGCCTTCCTTGCGGAATCTTTCCCGCATCCGCTTCCGATGCCCATCGTGGGGATTCGTCATGGATTGTCATCCTTTCCGCAGGCACGGTGCATCTCCGCCTCCATGAAATCTTCCAGTACTTGCCCCACCTGTGCACCGCAGCGTGCCACTTCCCCCAGGATCCGCTTTCGTCCCCGTGGGGACAGATACCAATCTCCCCGGCTTAGTCCCGGACGATTGGCCGGGCACACCAGCAATTCCGCCTCCGGAAAGGCAGCCTGATAATACAGCAATGCCCGCCGGGCATGGGACGCATGGCAGCACAGGATGCCCCGATGAATCGTCAGCCCCAAGGCATCCGTGACTTGCCGGGACTTCAAGGCATTATCCCAGGTATAGGTTGCCTGATCTTCCCGAAGGATGGCCTGCTCCGGCACGCCGCTTTTCCGCAGCACATCATGAAGGAACGCCCACTCCGTATCATAATCGGCAGAATAGTCCCTCCGATACGCTTCCGGCACACCGGCAAAAGCCCCGGCTGTTTTCGCAAACCGCCCCGACGGAAGCAGCAGGGGCGCATAACCCTGATGGTACAGCTTTGCCGCCAGCAGCGCATGTTCCGGGTGAACATTGCCGGGGATGAAGATGACATCTGAGGGCTTCGGCGCATCCTCCACAAAGATAAATTCCGTAACCGCCTCCACAAAGTCGGCGGCGGCACCGATCTGCTTATTTTCCATAATAACGCCAAATGTCCAGACACGCCTGGGCTTCATTGGGACGCAGGGGCGTAAACGCTCTGCGGTAAATCCTACGGATATCCGCTGACGAAAGGGGAACAGGATGATTGCTGAGCCGCTCCACATTCACCGTGGACACCAGCCGATCCAGCACATCCTCCTCCGGCATGGCGGGTGCGGTCATATCCAGATCCAGCAGCATGCCGCAAAGCAGCTTAGGGCCCATAAGATCACTGCCTAGGCGCATGACCTCCGCAAGGGATGCAAGGGTGGGAAGCATGTCTTCACAGTGGGTCATTTGCTCCCACAGAAAGGGCAGGGTCAGGGCGCAAGCATGGCCGTGGGCAATGCCCAGGTTCTGGGTCAAGCCATAGCTCATGGCATGGGCAGCCGTGGTGCGGCTCACCTGAATGGCCTTGCCGCTGCGGTAGGCCGCATCCAGCATGGCATCTTCCGCATGAGGATCTCCCTGCAAGTAGGCCTGCAAATTATCCAGCACCCCCAGGATGGCCAGGTACGCATCCACCCGGCTATCCTCCGTGGCGGCCTTCGCCCAGTAAGATTCAATCCCCTGACAGAGAGCGTCCAAAGCGCAGGACTTTTTGTGATACAAGGGCAGGCTGGCCAGCAGGGTGCTATCCAGCACTACCCCATCCGGCAGCAGGGTGGGATGGGACAGGGAGTGCTTCACATGGTTCACGTAAATCACGGCAAAAGGCGTTGCTTCCGCCCCCGTGCCGGCACTGGTGGGAATGGCAATGTGTTTGGGACCATCGGAGGTATCCACGCCCTTTAAGGCTTCCTCCGGAGAAGGAGCCGTCAGCAAAGCCTTCACTGCCTTTGCCGTATCCATGGCAGAACCGCCGCCGATGGAAATCAGCCCATCGCAGCCGTTTTCCCGGTACATGGTCACCGCCGCAGCACAGTCCTCCCAGGCCGGATTGGCATGGTAGCCGGTAAAGCGGGGTGCATCCGGGAAGGGCAGTTTTTCCGCCTGTGCTCTGCCGATAATCAGCGGATGACGGATGGCCATCGCCTCTGCCATATCCTTCACCTGAGGCAGTTTTCCCCGGCCTCGCAGCACCTTTTGCATGGAATCAGCTCCTTTCACATGACAGCTTTATCATACCATTTTGGGTGGGGGTTGTAAATGAGGAGAAATTGGACGATGGCAGGGCAAGCATGCAGGATGGTGAGGAAGGGAGCAAACTTTTCCATGCCTTGGAGAAGGAATTCTATCAGAGCATATCGAATGTATGTTCTGAATGGATCACATGAGAAAATGAATCAGCAGATACTGTTTTTGATTTTGAAGGAGGGTGAACCCATGCAGGACGTTTGCTTCGCTCATATCTGCCGGGAGGATGGCGGGGAGAGGGATCAAACAGCCACCATTCAGTGTTGGCAACGTGGATTGTAAAAATCTGTTGACTTTTTGAGTAACCTCCTATACTATGAAGTTGCCGATAAAACACATTTTTTGAACTGAACTCTAACCCCCGTACAACCAGCCCTTTGGTCAAGTATGTATGGCTAGTTTATGGGTTTTCAGAGAGGAAATACAATGAAGTACTTTGCTCACATTTCGCCAGACGGTCTACGTTGCCAAACGGTTGCGGAACATTTGACTGGAACGGCTGCTCTGTGTCAATCGTTCGCAGCAACCTTCGGAGCGGAAACAGACGGTGAGCTTATGGGACTTGCGCACGACCTTGGCAAATGCACAGACGGTTTTCAAAAAAGGTTGCTAGACAGCGGACCGAAGGTAGATCATGCTACGGCTGGTGCCATCGCCTGTGCAAAGTTAGGACGGATGGAGGCCGCCATCTGTGTAGCAGGGCATCACAGTGGACTTCCTGATTTCGGTAACCTGAAAATTGATCATGCAGGAGATGCAACATTCTGCGGACGCCTTAAAAAAGGGGTAGCCGAGCAATACCTTGAGCATTGTGGAGAAAGCGGTATCTCGCTGCCACAGTTGCAGCCTGAAATGCCGGAACAAAACAAATTAGCACTCTCGTTCCGAGCAAGAATGCTCTACTCTTGCTTGGTGGATGCAGACTTTCTGGACACAGAGCATTTCATGAGCGGAGATCGTAGGCATGTCAGATACGATGATATGCAGACGCTGTTATCGCATTTTGAAGCCTATATTGCACCGTGGCAGAATCCAAAGACGAAGCTAAACCATCTGCGCTGTGAAATACTGAATGCTTGTATCAATGCAGGCAATCAGCCTAAAGGGATTTACACACTGACTGTACCGACCGGCGGTGGAAAGACAGTCGCTTCGCTTGGATTTGCTTTGCACCACGCTGCAACACACGGAATGAAGCGAGTGATCTACGTTATCCCATACACGTCGATCATTGAACAGAATGCGCAGGTGTTCCGCAGCATATTGGGTAGTGAAAATGTGTTGGAGCATCATTCCGGTGTGCAGTTTGATTGCTCCGATGGCGCATCGGCAGAAGCCCTTCAGAAAGCAATGGCAGCAGAAAACTGGGATATGCCAGTGGTGGTCACAACGGCAGTACAGTTTTTCGAATCGCTGTATGCGAACCGCTCGTCCAAATGCCGCAAGCTCCATAATCTCGCCAACAGCGTTATTATTTTCGATGAGGCACAAATGCTGCCGTTAAACCACCTGCGTCCCTGTGTGGCCGCAATAGCATCGCTTGCAAGGAATTTCCGTTCCACTGTTGTACTCTGTACGGCCACGCAGCCGTCACTGAGTGACCTTCTGCATACTTACGCGCCTAACCATCCGATAACAGAGCTGTGTCCACAAACAGAAGAGGTATATGACAGCTTTCGTCGTGTGGTGTTCCGTCAGGTGGGAAAGCTTGAGGACGAGGCACTGGCTCAATATCTAAGCAGTCACAAGCAGGTTCTCTGCATCGTCAACAGCCGTAAGGCAGCTCAAAGCATCTTCTCTTTGTTGCCGCAAGAGGGCAGCTACCATCTTTCTACGCTAATGATCCCTACTCAGCGGCAGGCACTTCTATCCGAGATACGCGATCGTCTGAAAAGCGACCTGCCCTGTCGTGTGGTATCCACCTCGCTCATCGAGGCAGGTGTGGATGTGGATTTTCCAGCGGTCTACCGTGAACTTGCAGGACTGGATTCCATTTTACAAGCAGCAGGGCGATGCAACCGTGAAGGAAAGCGAGCAGCAAACGAAAGCATTGTGACGATCTTTGAACGGACGGAGTTGCCGCCAATCCTGTTTCGTACAGCAGTAGGTGCAACGCGCTGTGCCCTGTCAGAAAACGCAGACCCCGCTGCACAGAAAACGATGCTGCGCTATTTCCATGAGCTACGCGCCTTGAGTGGAGAAACGCTGGACAAGTATCAAATCATCAAGGCGTTCGAAGATGGGATTGAAGGCTGCAGTCTTCCATTTCGCACCGTAGCAGAGCGATTCCGGCTCATCGATGAAAATACACGCACCATCTATGTGCCCTACGGCGAAGGCATTGCGCTCATTGAGCGGCTAAGGGCAGGCGAGTGTTCCAGACGTATTTTTCGTGAGCTGGGACGATATTCTGTTTCGGTCTATGAACAGCATTTTGCAAAACTGTACGCTGCAGGCGCACTGCTGACATCGAAAGACATTCCTTCACTGGATGACAGCAGTGCCGTGCTGAGTGATATGAAGCTGTACAGCAAGATAACTGGTCTTTCTCTGGAGCCAGAAACCGGCAAAGCGGAATTTATTTAAAAAAATGAAAGGAGTGATCCAATGGCAATTCAAGTGGAGGTCTGGGGAGAATATGCTTGCTTCTCAAGACCTGAAATGAAGACGGAGCGTGTCAGCTATGATGTGATCACGCCCTCGGCAGCGCGTGGGCTACTAGAGAGCATCTATTGGCATCCAGGACTCAAGTGGGTCATTGACCGTATTCATGTATGCAGTCCCATCCGCTTCACCAACATCCGCCGTAACGAAGTAAAGGATATCATCAGCGCACGCAATGTAAGAACGGTAATGGGAAACGGAAAAGGAGAATTGTACCTTGCCACAACAGAAAGCATCCAGCAACGGGCGGCCATGGTACTGCGGAATGTGCATTACGTCATTGAGGCACATTTTGATATGACGTCCAACGCTGCTCCCAGCGATAATCCCGGAAAATTCCAGGATATCATCAAGCGGCGTCTGGAGCGAGGACAATGCTACAGCATGCCCTATTTGGGTACACGGGAGTTTCCAGCCAATTTTCGGCGCTGCATAGAGCTGCCGTCCTGCCCGAAAGAACTGACGGGAATCCGAGATTTAGGTTGGATGCTGTGGGACATGGACTACAGTGACCAAGAGAACATCACACCGAAGTTTTTCCGTGCAAGCCTTGTGGACGGTGTGATGACTGTACCGCCGCCGGAGAGCAAGGAGGTGAGAGGATGATCCTGCAATCGCTGACGCAGTACTATGAAGATCTCCTTACACTCGGCAAAATTGCTGCACCCGGTTGGACGCCTACAAAGGTCAGCTATGCGCTGTGCCTGAGCAGTGATGGACAAGTCGTGGAAATTGTTCCAACTTTGGAACAGACCGAAGTAGGAAAGAAAACCATCTCACATCCACAAGTTATGACGCTGCCTGCAGCGTTAAGACATTCAGGGCCAGGCGTTATATCAAACTTTTTGTGGGACAATTCCTCGTATATTCTCGGTATTGATCAGAAGGGTAAACCGGAACGCAGCCGTGAGTGCTTTGCCGCAGCTGCAAGTCTGCACCATACGGTGTTGGACGATGTGGACTCTCCCATTGCTCGTGCAATACTGGCCTTTTTTGATACGTGGCAGCCGCAGCAGGCGGTGGAGCATCCCGTCTTGGTAGAGCAGCTTGATGGCGTAACCGCTGAAGGAAACCTGCTGTTTCGTGTGGCGGGACGCTATCCTCAAGAGGATGCTGCCATCCGTGAGGCTTGGGAGCAATATCAGAACAGCAGCGGCGACAATGCGGTAAAAATGCAATGCCTTGTGACAGGCAAAAAGGACGAAATTACCGCTACACACCCATTCATCAAAGGTGTGCGTAATGCCCGGCCCAGCGGTGCAGCATTGGTATCCTTCAACGATCCGGCTTTCTGTTCCTATGGTCACGAGCAGAACTTCAACGCTCCTGTCGGCAAGTACGCAACCTTTGCCTATACAGCTGCACTGAACCACTTACTTGCCGATAAGAACCATGTACAGATCATCGGCGACACAACCGTGGTCTGCTGGGCGGACGGTGCAGAGGATGTTTACCAGGCCTTCGGTGTCGCAGCACTGTTTGGTGGAGATATGCCCGGCTTATCGGATGATGATCTGCGAGCAGCGCTCAAACGATTGGCAAATGGTCTTCCCTGTGATGATCTCGGTGTTGACCCGAACAGACCGTTTTACATCTTGGGTCTTGCGGCAAACGTTGCACGGCTCTCTGTGCGTTTCTTCCTGCGCGATAGCTTTGGTGCCCTGATGAAAAATGTGAATGACCACTATGAGCGTATGGAGATCGTACGCCCCGCTTACGAAAAATTCAGTTATCTTCCGCTGTGGGCAATGCTGCGTGAGACGGTTAACTTAAATTCCCGCGATAAGCTTCCCTCTCCAGCAATGGCAGGCTCAACAGCCCGTGCGATTTTCTCAGGAGGGTCGTATCCTGC
Organism: Phocaeicola dorei; assembly: GCA_963627465.1. Classification (GTDB taxonomy): domain Bacteria; phylum Bacillota; class Clostridia; order Christensenellales; family Aristaeellaceae; genus CAKUFA01. Next base: position 4,185 of record CAVGBO010000028.1, on the reverse strand, counting down.
TTCACTGCTCGAAGCCGTAATGCTCCGTATTCGTGCGGAACGGGATGTCACTTGGGGACGAGCGTCCATCATTAAGGCGTACTATTTAAAGAATCCACACCCAGACTGTCCAAAGGAGGTTTTGACCGTGAGTCTCAACGATGCAAGCACCAACCCCGCTTATACGCTCGGACGCCTTTTCTCCGTCTACGAGGCCGTTCAGCAGGCTGCAAATCCTGGCATTAACACGACAATCAAGGACAAGTACTTCAACTCTGCGGCGACAATGCCTGCAAGCATTTTCCCGGTGTTGAACAATCTTTGCCAAAAGCACCTGCGTAAGCTGGAGCAAAGGCAGCGTGTTTACTACGACAAGCAGATCATGGAGCTCAAAGGCATACTTGCCGAGAGCTATCCCACACGTATGACGCTCGCTCAGCAGGGCTCATTCGACTTAGGTTACTACCATCAGACACAGAAACGGTACACTAAAAAGGAGGAGAAAGAAAATGTCTGAACCCATCAAAAACCGTTATGAATTTGTGCTGCTGTTCGATGTAGAGAACGGCAATCCCAACGGCGACCCCGATGCTGGCAGTATGCCGCGTGTCGACCCAGAAACCGGCTACGGTCTCGTGACGGACGTGTGCCTCAAGCGCAAGATCCGCAATTATGTGGAGGCTGCCAAGGAGGATGTGCCTGGTTATCGCATTTACATCAAGAATGGTGTACCACTGAACACCAGCGACAAGGAAGCCTGCGCCTATGTTGGTGTAGAAGCGGACAAGCTGAAGGATGCCAAGAAAAAAGATAAGCATCTTGATGAAAAGCTCCGTAACTTCATGTGCTCCAATTTCTACGACATCCGCACCTTCGGTGCTGTGATGACGACTTTTGTCACAGGAGCTCTCAACTGCGGTCAGGTGCGAGGCCCTGTTCAGCTCGGCTTTGCCCGCAGCGTTGACCCTGTGCTTCCGCAGGAGATCACAATTACTCGTGTCGCTATCACGACCGTGGCGGACGCAGAACAGAAAGATACTGAAATAGGTCGCAAGTACATCATCCCCTATGGTCTATACCGCGTGGAAGGATATGTATCGGCCAATTTAGCGCGCAAAACAACCGGTTTCTCGGAAGAGGATCTCGAACTATTGTGGACGGCACTCCTCAATATGTTTGAAAACGACCACGCCGCTGCACGGGGCAAAATGGCTGTGCGTGAGCTTATCATCTTTAAGCACAACTGCGAGCTTGGCTGTGCTCCGGCTCATAAGCTTTTTGACCTAGTCAAGGTGGCACGGAAAGAGGGCGTCACTGCAGCAAGAAGCTATGAGGACTATACCGTAACCGTGGAAGAAAAGGACCTGCCTGACGGCGTGACCTGCACATGCATGGCGTGATCTACCCTGAAGAAAGCTACCTCCTGCTATCCGGCCTACAGCACTTCAAATTCTGCCGGAGGCAGTGGGCGTTGATTGCCATTGAGAATCAGTGGGCGGAAAACTACCGCACCACGGACGGCGAAATTCTTCACGAGCGTGCCCATGATCAGGATTTCACGGAAAGCAGAGGCGACACCCTGATTACCCGGGGTATGCAGATCCATTCTGCATCCCTCGGGGTTTCGGGTGCCTGCGATGTGCTGGAATTCCACCGAAAGGAAAGCGGCATTCCCCTGTCGGGAAAGGACGGGCTCTGGCAGCCTTACCCTGTGGAATATAAGCGAGGCGAGCCGAAGGGGAACACCATGGATGAATTGCAGCTATGCGGTCAGGCCATGTGTCTGGAAGAAATGCTGTGCTGCGACATTCCCTCCGGCGCACTGTACTACGGTCAGCCCAGACGGCGGCAGGAAGTACAGTTTACGCCGGAGCTTCGGCAGGAGGTAAAGGTGCTGCTGAAAGAAATGCATGACCTGTACGACCGGGGCAGCACCCCAAAGGTGAAGCCTACCAAAGCCTGCAATGCCTGCTCCCTCAAGGCGTTATGCCTGCCCAAACTGATGCGGAATCGCTCTGTGGCCAACTATCTCCGCAGCGCAATGGAGGGCGAACCATGAGACAGCTTCTGAATACCCTCTTTGTCACCTCTCAGGATGTGTATCTTTCTCTGGAGGGTGAAAACGTGGTCGCCAACCGGGATGGCGAGGTGGTGCAGCGGTATCCTCTGCACACGCTTCAAGGCATCGTATCCTTTTCCTATGCCGGCGCATCTCCTGCACTGATGGGTGCCTGTGCGAAAAAAGGCATCGCCATGTCCTTTTGCACGCCGAGAGGGAAATTTCTAGCTCGCACAACCGGCTTTACGCAAGGCAATGTGCTGCTGCGCCGTGCCCAGTATCGTGTCGCCGATGATCCGGCGCAAAGCTGCCGAGTGGCACGGATGATGATCTTCGGCAAGATCTTTAACAGTCGCTGGAGTATTGAGCGCACAAGCCGTGACCATGGCCTTCGAGTGGATGGACAGCGGTTCAGTGCGGTTTCCGCTCAGTTAAAGGACTTGCTGCCGCAAGTAGCGGAGGTAACTTCCCCTGACAGCCTGCGTGGACTGGAAGGCACAGGTGCCGCTGCCTACTTCAGCCTGCTGGACGACATGATTCTGCAGGGAAAGGATACGTTTTTCTTCCACGAACGGAGCCGCAGGCCGCCGTTGGACGCTTTCAACGCCTTGCTTTCCTTCGCCTACAGCTTGCTAGCTGGAGAGTGTGCCTCTGCGCTGGAAAGCGTAGGGCTGGATGCCTATGTGGGCTTTCTCCACCGAGATCGCCCTGGAAGAACGTCCCTGGCATTGGATCTGATGGAGGAGCTTCGTCCCTGCTTCGCTGATCGATTTGCGTTGACCATGGTGAACAATCGCATCCTGAAGCCATCCGACTTTGACTTTCAGGAAAGCGGTGCCGTGCTGCTGACAGACAATGGTCGCAAGACTTTTCTGAAAAAGTGGCAGGAAAAGAAGCAGGAAACCCTGACTCATCCCTTCTTGGAAGAAAAGATTCCCTGGGGACTGGTGCCCTATATGCAGGCACTGCTCCTGGCCAGATTTTTGCGCGGAGATTTAGAGGATTATCCGCCCTTCTTGTGGAAGTGATAGCATGTTGGTATTGATTACTTACGATGTCAACACAGAAGACGCCGCCGGCCGAAGACGGCTGCGTCAGATTGCCAAGCAGTGCGTCAACTATGGTCAGCGGGTACAGAACTCCGTGTTCGAGTGCCTGCTGGATGCCGCCCAATGCCGGAGCCTGCAGCACACGTTGTGCTCCCTCATGGATCCGGAACGGGATAGTTTGCGCTTCTACTACCTTGGCAAAAACTACGAAACGAAGATTGAACACTTTGGCTGTAAACAGACCTATCTTCCCAATGATGTTTTTATGGTGTAGCACAGGCTAAAAGGGATGTTCTCTGCCTGTGCGAAGGTGAAGCTCACAGGAAATCCCCGGGAGGTTCGCACCTTCAGCGACCACATAAAAAGCACAATTTGGAAAAAAGTCACGTGTCTGCGACGTTTTTCGACGAAGAAAAGTATGCCTTTCGGTTGAAAATCGCCCTTGCTGAATGTTCTTTCTGGGTTTTGTCGCAAAAGGCGCAATGCATTTTGTGCACTTTTGCTGTCGCACCCCTCACGGGGTGCGTGGATTGAAATTTTTGTATACTCCAAATAATCATTGCCACGCATGTCGCACCCCTCACGGGGTGCGTGGATTGAAATCTAGGGTATGACCATAACCCGGTGATCCAGGACGGGTCGCACCCCTCACGGGGTGCGTGGATTGAAATTCCACCAAGACGGGCATGTGGCACAGGGAGGACAACGTCGCACCCCTCACGGGGTGCGTGGATTGAAATAAATCCTGCCTGTTCCTTTTGGAAGCTCTCTGCGCGTCGCACCCCTCACGGGGTGCGTGGATTGAAATCTGCAAGCAGTGCAGCCAACATACAAGGGGCTGGAGTCGCACCCCTCACGGGGTGCGTGGATTGAAATCGGGGCTTTCGTTTACACTTACAAGGTGCTGGACGGTCGCACCCCTCACGGGGTGCGTGGATTGAAATTACAAATGGTACACCCCGGCAGCGACGAGGATTGTCGCACCCCTCACGGGGTGCGTGGATTGAAATACCCAATTGTGGTGCAGCCACGTGGAGAAGATGGTCGCACCCCTCACGGGGTGCGTGGATTGAAATATGTCACACCTTGTTCCTAACG
>CAVGBO010000027.1:33940-66064 GCA_963627465.1 Phocaeicola dorei | reverse complement strand
CGTGTTCCTGGAGCTGACCCAAAGCGATGCCCCTGTCCAGAGCGAAGCAGCACCACAAGCCCCTGACACCACCGAGGAAGAAAAAACAGGAGAGGAGGAAGCACAATGATCGCCGTATGGAAACGGGAGATCAGTGCCTATTACAAGAGCGTTACCGGCTGGCTGCTGGGAGCGTTCCTGCTGATCTTTGCCGGTATTTACTGCATGGCCTATAACCTGAGCGGCTACACGGCCAAGTTTGCCTATGTGCTGTCCGGATGTTCCTTTATTTATCTGATTGCTGTGCCTATCATTTCCATGCGGGCATTGGCGGAAGAAAAGCGGCAGAAGACGGATCAGCTGCTGTATGCCCTGCCCATTCGCCTGTCGGATGTGGTGCTGGGCAAGTATCTGGGCATGTTGACCGTGCTGCTGATGCCGATTCTGGTCATTGCCTTGTATCCTTTGATTCTGTCCCAGTACGGCACCATGGAGTATGCGCCTGCGTATGCGGCACTGTTTGCCTTCTTTATGCTGGGTGCCTGTCTGCTTTCCATCGGCCTGTTCATTTCCTCTGTTACGGAAAGTCAGGTGGCTTCTGCTGTGATCACCCTGGTGGTGATGCTGCTGTTGTACTTCATGAACGCCTTGGCCAGCTATGTATCCACGGAGGCTTCTGCTTCCTTGATTGCCTTGATGGTGCTGGTGGTGCTCTTCGCCCTTGTGCTTCAGCTCATGGCGAAAAATCCCATTGTGTCCGTAGGCGTGGGCGTGCTGGGCATTGGTGGACTGTACCTGTGGTATAGCGCGGATTCCTCTGCTTTCTCCGGCCTGTTCTCGGATATGATGGAATCCATCAGCGTGTTCGAACGCTTTGATACCTTTGTGGACGGCGTGTTTGACCTGACCGCCGTGGTCTACTACATCTCCATTATCTGCGTGTTCCTCTTCCTGACGGTGCAGTCCATGGAGAAGCGGAGGTGGAATGAATGAGCAATGCACAGAAAAAGCCGGGGCTGAAGAAGCTTTTCGGCAAGCGCTTTGTAGCCGGCGGCTGGTCCACCTTGGCGGCAGTGATTGTGATTGTTATCGCCATCGTTGCCAATATGCTGGTCAGCAGCCTGCCCAGCACCGCAACGGAAATCGACCTGACAACCAACGCCTTGTATTCCCTGTCGGAGCAGACTAAGCGGATTGTGTCTTCCCTGGATCAGGATGTGACCCTGTATCTGTTGGCTGTGACGGGCAATGAAGACGATACCATTACCAGACTGCTGAACCGGTATGCCGCCCTGTCCGACCATATCAAGGTGGAGACGGTGGATCCCAACCTGCAGCCTACTTTCCTGGATGGGTATGATCTGGAAACCTCCCGCCTGTACCAGAACAGCGTGATTGTGGACAGCAACGGCCGCTATCGTCTGGTAGGGTATGAAGACATTTATGTTACCAGCTATTCCATGGATTATTCCTCCTACAGCTACAATACCAGCACCAGCTTCAACGGCGAGAACGTGCTGACCAACGCCATTCACTACGTGACCAGCGACAATCTGCCCAAGGTGTATGTGCTGACCGGTCACGGAGAAAGCGAACTGTCCGATGACGTAACGGAAATGATCGAGCAGGACAACATGACTTATGAAAGCTTGTCTCTGCTGAGCCTTGACAGCGTGCCGGAGGATGCCAGTGCCGTGCTGATTAACGCACCCACTGCCGACCTGGGCGATGATGAAACGGAAGTCCTGATTTCCTACCTGCAAAACGGCGGCAATGTGGTGCTGCTGACGGATTACATTGAGTCCGGCAAGATGACCAACCTGCTGAAGGTGACGGCTGCCATGGGTGTCACGGTGGATTCCGGCATTATCATTGAAGGTGACAGCACCCGCTGCCTGAACCGGTATCCCCACTACATCCTGCCCAACATTGCATCCCACGATATTACGGATGCGCTGGCGGACGGCGGCTATTACATCCTGATGCCCATTGCCCAGCCCCTTGTGGAAGTGGAAGGCACGGATGCAAGCATCACCTGGCTGCTGACCACCTCGGATTCCGCTTACGCAAAGCAGGCAGGCAAGTCCATGTCCACCACGGCGAAGGAAGACGGCGACACGTCCGGCCCCTTCAACGTAGGCGTTGCAGCGGAAAACGGAGGCAAGCTGGTGTGGTTCTCCTCTGCCAATATGCTGAACAGCAATGTGGACTACACCGTAGGCGGTGCCAACAGCAACCTGCTGCTGAATGCCCTGAACTGGATGGGCGACCAGGAAGAAAGCATCTCCATCCGCTCCAAGTCCATGGACGAGGCAACCCTGACCGTACCTTCTGCCTCCTATAATTTCTGGAGTGTCATGATGATCGGCATCCTGCCTGCACTGCTTATTGCCGTGGGTATCTTCATCTATGTGAGGAGGAAGCATCGGTGAACAGAGGAAAGAAAATGCTGGCACTGCTGATTGTGCTGGCGGTTATGCTGGGCGGCTATTATGCCGTCAAGCAGTCCAATCAAACCACCTCCGTTTCGGAAACGTCCGGCACCTTTGACCTGACGGCGAAAACGGCGGATGACCTGACCGGCATTAGCTGGACGACGGAGGATACCACCTTGGCCTTCACCTTGAATGATGCGGGGGAATGGACAACCACGGATACCCCGGCTTGGCCTGTGGATCAGTCCGCCGTGCAGGCCTTGGCAGATAAGCTGCTGGCGCTGCAGGGTACTCGCAAATTGGAAGACGTGACCAGCCTAGCGGATTATGGTCTGGATGCGCCGACCATCACTGTGACCGCCACTTGGAAGGATGCAAGCACCACCACCTACACCATGGGTGATGCCACGCCCTTCGCCGATGGTTATTATCTGAAGCTGAGCACCCAGGATGATGTGATTTACACCATTGCAACATCCCTGTCCACCACCTTCAACAAGACCCAGAAGGATCTGGTGGCCATGGAGGAAATCACGACCATCAGCGAAGCTTCTTCCATCACGGTGGGTGCTACCTTTGCAGCCGTGAAAAAGTCGGAAAGCACCACCGTGAACCCGGATCAGCTGTGGTATGATGCTAATACTGACGAACCTCTGACGGCCTCCAAGGTGGAAGCACTGGTTTCCGCTGCCAAAGGCATTGCGTGGGACGAGCTGGTCACTGCTGCCGCCACGGAGGATGAATTGACTACCTACCAGCTGGATGATGCCCATGCTACTGTTATTACCCTGACGGGGGATGAGGATGCCTCCATGGCACTGCTGATCGGCGGTGAGGATGCGGAAGGCAATCGGTATGCCCGTCTGCCCGGCTCTTCCATGGTCTACACCGTGGAAGCAGATAACGTCAGCAGCCTGCTGAGTGCCAACAGCGATGACATGTGGATTACTGCCCTTGTGCCCCTGCCTTGGAGCAGCCTAAAGACTGCTACCTTGGAAACCAGCAAGGGAACCTACACCATCGTGAAGGCGGAGGAAGAAACGGAAGCCACTGCTACCGATACGGCAGCGGACACTTCCGAAGCGGATGAAACCCTGTGGAGCAAGATTACAGCCCTGACCGCTACGGATCGCCTGAGCGAGGCAACGGATGGCGATACGGTGCTGACCATCACCGCACAGGATGAGGCAGGACGGGAAATCACCGTGGTCGTACGTGAATACAGTGCCGATAGCTATCAGGCACTGGTGGACGGCGAAAAGACCCTGCTGGTTTCTGCCGATACGATCGATACCCTGGTTCGCACCATTAAGTCCATGCTGTAATAAGCAATATGAAAGCAAGGAGTTCACTGATTTGCGTCGGTGAACTCCTTGTTCTTATTCTGTTCATGGTCTGGTCACTTTTTCCTGCTATGCTTCACTGTGGAGGGGTGAGGCAACGTGCTGCTTTTGCTTGCAGAGGATGAACCGGCCATGGCAGAGGCTGTGGTGGAATTTCTGCGGTATCATCAATATTCGGTGGAATGGGTATCTAATGGCAGTGAAGCCCTGACACGAGCCCAGGAAACTGCTTTTGACGGCTGCATTCTGGATATCATGATGCCGGGCATGGATGGCATGACCGTGGTGAAGAAATTGCGGGAAGCGGGCAGCCGCACCCCGGTGCTCCTTTTAACGGCCAAGGGAGAGCTGGAGGACAAGGTGGCCGGCTTTGAAGCCGGTGCGGATGACTATCTGCCTAAGCCCTTTGCCCTGCCGGAACTCCTGGTGCGGGTTCGTGCCATGCTTCGCCGTGGGGGCAGCTATCGGACGGATGCATTGACCTTTGCCGGGGTTACGCTGGAGTCCGGGCGGTGCGTCCTGTCCAATGGCAGTAAGGACAGCACCTTAAGCCACCGGGAGTATCAGCTGATGGAGCTGCTGATGCGCAATCCCGGCGTTTTCTTCTCGGCAGAGACCCTGCTGGATCGCATTTGGGGCACGGATGCGCAGGTAGGGCAAGGCACGGTATGGTCCCATATTTCTTACCTACGCAAGAAGCTGGAGGAGCTGGGGGCAACAGCCACCATTCATTCCCGCCGGGGCGTAGGGTATGCGCTGGTGAAAACATCATGAAGCGATATTACCGCAGCCGCATTATTTGCGGCGCCATGCTGGCTTTCCTGATTGTGATGCTGTTCGCCGTGGCAGGGATTTTCTACTTCAGCTATCGGCAGATCGAGCAGGAATCAACGGATTTCCTCCAAGCCATGCTGTCCACAGGGGAAGAGCGGCAAAGCTTCTCCCAGGCAGCACCGCCCCCCATGTTTGGCTATACGCCCAATGATCGCAGCATTCCTTCCGGCTTTTATGACATCACCATGGACAGCGATGGCAATGTACTGTCCATCGAACAGCGGGGCATTGCAGAGGATGCGGTGGTCAGTGTGCAGCAATATGTGCAGCAAGCCGCCAAGAGCAGCAAGGACAGCGGCAAGGTGGGCTCCTATAAATATGCCATGGTGCATAATGAAGACGGCACGGTACATATGATTCTGCTGGATATTTCCATTCAGCTGCAAGGATTGTACCGCATCATGCGCAGCGCGGCTGTGGTGGTAGCGGCCTTGATGGTGCTGCTGTTCCTGATTCTGCTGCCAGTGTCCTCCAAGGTGGCGGATGCTTTCGTACGCAACGGGGAGGCACAGAAACGGTTCATTACCGATGCCAGCCACGAGCTGAAAACCCCTGTGGCCATTATCCGGGCGAACTTAGATACCATGGAACTGCTGGAGAGCAAGAGCAAGTGGAGCGGTAATATTCGCTGTCAGGTGGATCGGCTGGAAAAGCTTATCGGTCAACTGCTGATGATGGCTCGACTGGAGGAATGTGAAGCCGGCGGAAGCAAGTCCGATGTGGATTTGTCTGCATTGATGCACCGTCAGTGGGAAAACTATGTCCCGGCCATGGAACAAAAGAAACTGATTTCCTCCCTGAACGTGCAGGATGGACTGCTCCTGCACGGCTGGGAGAAGCCTTTGGAACAGATGCTGGCACTGCTGATGGATAATGCGGTTCAGTATGCCAATGAGGGAGGGAAGCTTTCCCTCAGTGCGGAAGCGAAAGGCAGAAGAATCCTTCTCTGCATGGGCAACACGGTGGAGCACCTGCCTGCCCAATCTCCTCAAACGCTGACGGCACGGTTCGCCAGAGGCAACACGGCACGCACCCAAAGTGCAGGGGGAGCAGGCATCGGCCTATCCGCTGTGGAGCGTATTGTGCAGATGCATGGCGGGCAATTGACCATTACCTATCCGGATGCACAGACTTTCCGGGTAAGTGTGGAGATGCCCAAATAAAAGAACGGAGCTGTTCTCATGGCGAGGACAACTCCGTTCTTTATTTGTAGCAAATCCGATTAGCCCAGAGGAGCAACGTTCGTAATTTCGAAGAACATGGCGGTATCGCTGCCGGATTCCTTCACCAGTGCTTCTTCCACGGCGGTATCCGTTACCTTGGAGAAGGTCATGCGAGCACCGGACACGGCATAGGGCTTTGCGCCTTCTTCCGTGGAGGGAGTAGCGGCATACACGGCCACGCCGCAACCGTTTGCTTCCAGGTTGATCTTGGACTGGTTCTCGGCCAGACCCAGGCGCAGATAGTACTTGTCTTCATACTTGGTGATGGCAAAGATGAAGTAGGCGGAATTGGCCGTGCCGTCAGGGTTCACGGTGCTTACCAGATAGAAGCCGGAGAAGGAGTTCACAGCATTCATCAGGTCATCGCCGGTGAGGGCATAGTCGCCGTAGAAGTTGGCCACGGAGGCAGAGGAAACAGCATCCTCTTCAGCGAAGGCAGCCATGGGGATAAACAGGGCAAGAACCAGCAGCAGAGAAACCAAACGCTTTGTCATGATGAAACCACCCTTTCCTTATTGAGAAGAAAAAACTTCTGTAATCATCATTATATCAAATTGTTATCTTTATGACAAGCACTTGAACAAAAAGTTGTGAAAAAAGGTGTTGACAAGAGCGGCAAAAGTGATTATGATAAGTTCAACAATTTACTATGCTAAAGCACTAACACGCAGAAGCGAGCCGATTGTTACCAAGAAGCATGATCTATTTGGGAAGGGGAGGCATGGTTTTATGAAAGGAATCAAAAAGCTGGCGGCAGCTGCACTGGCCTGCATGATGATGGGCACGGCAGCAACCGCATCTGCCTGCACAACGCTGTATGTGGGAGGAGCTTTGACGGAGGAAGGCACGCCCTTCGTTGCCCGCACAGAGGATTACGGATCGGATATGAACAAGCTGTGGTTTATCTCCGAAGCAGGGGCATTCAAGGCAGGGGATCAGTGGCGTGGCTGCCCGGAATACGGGGAGTTTGAGTGGACCTTCCGCCGGGACAGCTATCGCTTCACTTACTTTACCAACGACATTTACAATGGCGCCTGTCCGGAGTGCGGGGAAGAGAACCCTACCCACTTCTCCTACACGGAGTTCGGCACCAATGAAATGGGTGTTTCCGTTTCCGCCACGGAGACTATTTCCGGCAACGAGCAGGTCAAGGCAGTGGACCCTAACGTGCAGACCAAGGTAGACGGCAAGGTGGGCATTGAGGAGACGGACATCCCCACCATCCTGCTGGCAGAGTCCGCTTCTGCCCGGGAAGGCGTGGAGCTGCTGGCAGAGATTTATACGGATTATGGTGCTTACTTCGATTCCGGCCTGTTCATTTGTGACCAGCAGGAAGTATGGTATGTGGAAAACTGCTCCGGCACCCAGTTCATTGCCATTAAGCTGAATGACGACATGATGTTCCTGGAGCCTAACCTGTCGGTCATCGGCCTGATTGACCTGGATGATACGGAAAACGTGATTGCTTCTTCCCGGCTGATTGAGGTGGCGCAGGAAGCAGGCACCTTCGTGGGCGATGCGGCGGAGAACCAAATCGACTATCGTGCTTCTTACGCCAATCTTGGCACGGAGGAATCTCCTCGGGTAGGCGCACCTCGCATGACGGATGGGCTTACTTACCTGAATGCCCAGGTGACACTGACGGCGGAAGACCTGTATCAGGATAACACCCTGTTCACCATCAGCAATGTGAAGGATAATGCCATCGTGCCCATGTACACCAACATCACCGCCGACAGGAAACTGACGAAGGATGATGTGTTTGGCTTCTATAAGCTGTCCAGCGTGGGCAAGCCCAGCAATCAGGAAATTGAGATTTTCCAGCTCTTTGCGGACAATCCTGTGGAAACCGGCACCGTTGGGTGGGTTGGCGTAGGCAACATGGCCTATAATGTGTTCGTTCCTTATTACCCCTTGCTGCTGGAAGATGTGTATGCGGGCTACCAAGTGTCCACCGCCACTGTAACCAAGACCCTGACGGCAGACGGTGCTCCGGAAGGCTTCTATACCTATGCCACCAATCGCCGGACGGGGGACACCTACTATGTAGCTTATCCGGATAACTGGCGGGATTCCTACTACTTCGCCTTTGAAGGCTTGGGCGGCTACATCCTCTATGCGGAGGAGCTGACAGGTGCACCTCTGTCGGAGGAAGCAAAGCAGGCAACAGCGGAAACACTGGCAGCCTTGCAGACGGAGATCAACGAAGGATTCGCAGCCCTTGATCCTGCACAGACTACCGCCTTTGGCAAGACCATGGCAGAAAAAGCCCACCAGACAGCCTTGAACCTTCTGGACGGACTCATAAACAAATAAGAAAACAGCCCTGCACGGGAGATGAAACTCTCATGCAGGGCTGTTGCAAGGTAATGGGGGAGAGAAGGATTACTTCTTTTCCTCGTTCTTCTTTGCTTCTGCAGCTTCTTCTTCGTAGATCTTGTACAGCTGCTTCCAGTACTGGTCATCGTAGCCTTCCCACAGGGGTTCCACCTTGGAGGCTTCGTTCATGAAGTAGAACACGTCACGACCCAGCTCGAAGCGACCCTTGTTGGTGTGCATGTCGATGGTCCATTCAGGCACTTCAGGCACAATGCCCTTCTCGTTTTCCTTCATGATGATGTTCTTGATCTGGTCGGTGGAGCGTTCCTTCTTGCACCGGCACAGATAACGAATGGCATACAGGAAGAAGATGGGACGGTCGCCGTCACCGTAGGGATATTCCTTCCGCAGCTCATTGCAGGTCTTCACGATGACGCAGGCGTTGGGATCGCCGAAGCCAATGTCTTCGATGGGGATCACCATCAGCCGGGTCCACATCTTGTCTTCGTGGAAGGGGGAGGTGACATACAGCTCGTAAGCCATGCGCATAGCGGTCTGCTCATCGCCCCGGCGGATGCACTTCTGCAGTGCGGAAATCACCAGGTCGGCGCTCAGGCCGTGCTTGGTTTTGGTATAAGCCCAAGGATCATAATACTCAGCCATGGTTGGATACTCCTTTTGATCTGTTCTGTATTCCATAAAAAAGGGGAAAGCATCGCTGCCTTCCCCTAATTTTATGCAAAGTGTCAGCGATTGGCCAGGTTGGTCAGGGTTTCGGTTACGTCTGCGCCGTTCACCAGGATGTCCTGGATAGCGGTGGTAGCGTCAGAACGCAGGGCGGAAGCACCGTCGAAACCTGCATAGGTGTAGAAGGCATCAGCCTGTGCGCTCTCAGCCTTCTGAGCAGTGCCGGCCACGGACAGCCATGCTTCAGACTCAGCAACGGACTTCAGGTAAGGCATGAAGGCGTCGGAGGTGGTGGTGGCGTACACGTTTTCGGGCTGCTCCAGATAGCGGAGGAAGAGCCAGGAAGCCATACGGGCAGCTTCGTCGTTGTTGGTGTCCATGATGGCGTACACGAAGTTTTCGGAGTAGTCGGCAGGCACGTTGGCCCAGCCTTCCTTGCCCTGAGGGATCGGAGCGCAGGCCCAGTCCATGGTCACGCCATCGGGAATCTTGTACTGAATCCACTGAGCCTCGTTGCCGGAACCGATGTACAGCTGCACGTCGCCGCGGCCGAAGGGGCCAGAGAAGTAGTAGTCCTCACCGGCGGTGCGGAAGATGCCGGCGCTGATCTGATCCTTGTACCACTGGATGGCGTCAATAGCAACCTGCAGGTTGTCGCCGCCGAAGAGGATGTTGCCCTGGGAATCGGTGTAGCCGGCACCAGCCTGGGTAATCAGGGTGGTGAAGGTCTTGAAGGGGTCATCCCAGCCGAAAGCAGGACGGCCGGTGATCTCGGTGATCTTGGTGCAGGTTTCCACCATCTCGTCCCAGGTGGTAGGCACGGTCAGGCCGTTCTCTTCGAAGAAGGTCTTGTTGTAGTACATCACTTCGCCGGACACATAGCCAGGCAGGGTGTAGGTGCCTTCTTCCGTGTAGGAGGAGCCCAGGTTCACGAAGAAGTCATAGTAATCGCTCAGATCCAGACCATATTCAGCGGACTGAATGTAGGGGGTCAGATCCACAATAGCGTCGGCCATCAGATAGTCCGGCACGTAGGTGGCTTCGGTCATGACCACGTTGGGCACGCCGGCACCAGCACGGATGGCAGCAACCAGCTGGGTTTCCATGGTCTCGGTGCCGCCGGAAATGACCTGCATATCCACAGTGATGCCATATTCAGCACCGATGCCGGCATTGAAGGCGTCTACCACTTTCTGCAGGTCAGCGTCATAGGTTTCGTTGTCCAGCATTTCCCAGAAGGTGATGGTGATGGGCTCCTTGATCACGTCGGTGGTGACTTCGGCGTAGCTAACAGCCGTCATCATAACCATCAACAGTGCCAGGAACAGGGTCAGGAACTTCTTCATGATTGTTTCCTCCTCCAAAACACGTTGTATATTACATGAAAGGCAGCGCAGAAGCGTTAGCCTTTAATGCCGCCGCTGGCAACGCCGGCGATAATCTTCTTGTGGAAAATCGCATAGAAGATAATCATCGGCAACACGGTAATGCAGGCTGCCGCCATCAGGTAGTGATAGTTGGCGGATGCCATGGCACGGAAGGTCATCAAGCCGGAGGTGATCACCTTGTGGTCATCACTGTTACCGGCCACCATGTTCGGCCACATGAAAGCGTTCCACTGGCCGATGAAGGCAAGAATGGCAATGGTGAAAATGGCATTCTTGTTCATGGGGATCATGACTTTCCACAGGTACTTAAAGTCAGAGCAGCAGTCCACCTTGGCGGACTTAAACAGGGACGTTGGCACCTGCGTAAAATACTCCCGCAGCATGAAAATGTAGAAGCCGTTGGCCAAGGAAGGCAGGGCAATGCCCAGAAAGGTATTTAGCAAGCCAAGGTCAGCCACGGTTTCATAGTTTTGAATGATCAGCATCTCTTCCGGCACCATCATGGTCAGCATGAAGAGAATGAACAGAAAATTCTTGCAGGGAAAGTCGTAAATGGTGAATGCGAAAGCCCCCAGAATGGAAAACAGCAGCGTGCCCGCAACGGAAATGGTGCACACAATCAGTGTGTTTCGGAAATAAATCAGGAAGGGCTTCAGGTTCCAGGCATATTCGTAGTTGCTCCACTGGGGAGAGGCGGGGAACCATACCGGGGGAATAGCGGTGGATTCATAGGCTGTCTTCAGGGAAGAGAGCACCATGTAGATGAAAGGAAACATCATAATGAATGCACCGATGCACAGCAGCAAGTAACGAATGATGGTCAGCACAGTTGCCCGTGTGTCTTTAATTCTCATTCCTCTGCCTCCATCAATAATAGTGGACGAACTTGCGGGAAATCACACGCTGGAGAATGGTCAATGCCATAATCACCAGCAGGAACAGCACGGCAGCGGCAGCGGCATAGTTCACTTCATTGCGTACAAAGAAGTAATAGTAGATGTAGTAAGCAATGGTAATGGCAGAGTTGCCGGGGCCTGCCGTGTTGGCGTTCACAGAGGTGAACAGGGAGAACACTTCGTTGTAGGTTCTGGCCACATAGATGACGGAAACGATGACCACCATCCACAGGGTGGGGGAAAGCAGGGGCAGGGTGATCTTAAACAGGGTTTTACCGGGCTTGGCACAGTCAATTTTCGCAGCCTTGTACACCTGCTTGTCAATCTTTTGCAGTCCTGCAAGGAACAGTACGATCTTAAAGGCCAGACCGTTCCAAATGCAGAAGATGCACAGTGCCCAAATAACCGTGTTGCTGTCCGTCAGCCAGTTAATGGTGTCTACGCCGAAAAGGCTGAGGAAATAGTTGATATAGCCGTGCTGACTGTGGAACAGGGTGTAGAACACCGTACCAATGGCCACGGTAGAGGTAACATAGGGGGTAAAGAACAGGGTCTGGAAAAATCCCTGCAACCGCTTGATGGAGTTAATTTTCAGCGCAATGGACAGGGAAAGAATCACTGTCACCGGCAGGGCAACCAGGATTAGGATGCCCGTATTCTTGCAAGCAAGCCAGAAGGTTTTATCCTTCAGCACATGCTGGAAAGAAGCCAGACCGAATCCCTTGCCGGTGGAGGTGATGTACACGTACTTTTCATAGAAGGCCGTGCGCAGCACCGACAGCATGGGATAGAACACAAACGCCAGGAAAACAATCAAGGGAGGCAGAATGTACAGCCATGCCTTGGGGCTCTTGACCAACAGTTCCCGGTTGGGACCGGTGGTCAGCTTGTAGCCCTTCTTTTTCTTCTTTTCTGTACCCATCATTTGACCCGCTCTCCTGTCTCTGCATGAAAGAAGCAGCAGCGATTGTCCCGCAGGTTGAAGGAAACCTGATCTCCTGCACTCAGGACGGAAGCAGCGTCCACCAATGCCTTGATGCGGCGGCCGTCCAGCTCGAATTCTACCACCTGATCCTGACCACGCTGCTCCACGGTATGCAGGGTGACGGTCAAGCCATCCCCACGGATCCATGCTTCCGGACGAATGCCTAGGTGATAGCTGCCGTCAGGCAGGGAGGTGGTCAAAGGCATGGGCTGACCGTCCTTCAGCATCACCTTGCCGCTGCGGACAGTTACATCTACATAGGAGATGACCGGGTTGCCCAGGAAGGAAGCCACAAACTCGTTGCAGGGATCCATGTACATTTCATGGGCAGGGGCAATCTGCTGTACCACGCCACGCTTCATCAGCACAATCCGGTCAGTAATGCTCATGGCCTCTTCCTGGTCATGGGTTACGAATACGGTGGTGATCTTCGTTTCCTGCTGAATGCGGCGGATCTCCTGCCGCATCTCCATCCGCAGCCGGGCATCCAGGTTGGAAAGAGGCTCGTCCAGCAGCAGCACCTTGGGCTTCTTCACCAGTGCTCGGGCAATGGCAACACGCTGCTGCTGACCGCCGGAGAGCTGACCGGGTTTCCGATTCATGTATTCGTCAATCTGCACCAGCTTGGCGGCCTTCATGACTTCTGCACGGATTTCATCCCGGGAGAAACGCTTGCCCGTCTTAGGGTTCTTAATGTTGGTCAACGGGAAAGCAATATTATCTGCCACGGTCATGTGGGGGTACAAAGCATAATTCTGGAACACCAAACCGATGTTCCGCTCCTCAGGGGTGGCTACGGTAACATTCTGATCCCCGAACCAAATCTCACCGTCGGTTACGTTTTCCAGACCGGCCAGCATATACAGGGTGGTGGACTTGCCGCAGCCGCTGGGTCCCAGCAGGCCGGTCAGTTCTCCATCCTGAAAGGTCAGGTTCAGATTGTCAACGGCCACATAATCATCGAATTTCTTCGTCAGATTCTTGAGGGTAATTTCCATTTCATAACCTCCGCATGCTTGGGTATAACTTACATCCGTGAAGGCAAAAATCCTCCACGGATTTCAACATCACAATGCAGATGACCCGTTTACAAAACGTTTTCATTCTATACGAAAGGGGAATATTCCTGCTGAAAAACAAAATAAAATTCGATTTTTTTGAAAAGCCACCATGCGTTCGCTTTTTTATGGAAGTATATCGATTTTTGGCAGAAAAAGAGCGGTGCTGATCCAAGGATCAAACATCGCTCTCATGGTTATTTTTGAATGCCCAGCAGCTTTTCTGCCTGCTGTACCTGCTCCTTGGTGGGGGTTGGAACGCCCTCCAGCGGATAGGCAAAGCCAAGCTTCTTCCACTTGGAAAGACCTAGGGTGTGATAGGGGAGAATCTCCACCTTTTCCACCGTTTTCAGGGTTTGGATGAAATCAGCCATGCGGCGGAGATCATCCGCATCATCCGTTAACCCGGGCACAAGCACGTGACGGATCCACATGGGTTTGCCCATGTCGCTGAGGCGGCGGGCTAAGGCAAGAATGTTGTCATTGCCCATGCCGGTGACACGCTTGTGGAGATCTGCATCCATGGCTTTCAGATCCAGCATGACCAGATCTGTGTTTTCCATCAGCCTTTCAAAGCCAGGCTGATAGTCTGCATCCTCCCGGTAAGGCTGCCCGGCAGTATCCAAGGTGGTGTGCACCCCTTTTTGATGCGCCAGGGCAAACAGTTCCGTGACGAAGGGCAGCTGCAGCATGGGTTCACCGCCGCTGACAGTAATACCGCCGTTTTTGCCATTCTTGCCCCAGTATTTCTTGTACCGCAGTGCCTGCTCAAGCAGGGCAGAAGCCTCTGACTCCCCGGCACTGGGATTGTGCAAATCCCATGTGTCGGGGTTGTGGCAGAACTGGCAGCGCAGGGCGCATCCTTGCAGGAAAATCACATAACGCACCCCGGGGCCGTCCACCAAGCCGAAGCTTTCTACCGAGTGAACCCGGCCCAGCGTCTTACATGCGGTCATGGCAGGTGCGGGCGATAACGTCCAGCTGCTGTTCACGGGTCAGGTCGATGAACTTCACAGCATAACCGGAAACACGGATGGTGAAGTTGGCATACTCTTCCTTCTCCGGATGCTCCATGGCGTCAATCAGCTTTTCGGTGCCGAAGACGTTCACGTTCAGGTGGTGAGCACCCTGGGTGAAGTAGCCGTCCATGACCTGCACCAGGTTGTTGGCACGCTCTTCATCATCGTGACCCAGTGCGCCGGGGTTGATGGTCTGGGTGTTGGAGATGCCGTCCAGTGCCCAGTGATAAGGCAGCTTGGCGGTGGAGTTCAGAGAGGCCAGCAGGCCGTTCTTCTCAGCACCGTAGCTGGGGTTTGCACCGGGGGACAGGGGCTCGCCAGCCTTGCGGCCGTCAGGCATGCTGCCGGTAGCCTTACCGTACACCACGTTGGAGGTGATGGTCAGGATGGAAGTGGTGGGCTCGGAGTTGCGATAGGTGTGACGCTTCTTGATCTTCTCCAGGAACTTGCCCAGCAGCCATACGGCGATGTCGTCAGCACGGTCGTCGTCGTTGCCGTAGCGGGGGAAGTCGCCCTCGGTCTTGAAGTCCAGAATCAGGCCGGTCTCGTCACGGATAGGCGTTACCTTAGCGTACTTGATGGCGCTCAGGCTGTCCACCACGTGGGAGAAGCCAGCAATACCGGTAGCGAAGGTGCGGCGCACGTCGGTGTCGATCAGTGCCATTTCCGCAGCTTCGTAGTAGTACTTGTCGTGCATGTACTGAATCAAGTTCAGGGTGTTCACATACAGACCTGCCAGCCAGTCCATCATCCGGTCATAGGCCTCAATGACCTCATCATAGTCCAGCACTTCGCTGGTGATGGGGCGATAGGCGGGGCCTACCTGCTCACGGGTCTTCATGTCCACGCCGCCGTTCAGGGCATACAGCAGGCACTTGGCCAGGTTGGCACGGGCACCGAAGAACTGCATTTCCTTACCGGTCTGGGTAGCGGACACGCAGCAGCAGATGGAGTAATCGTCGCCCCATACGGGCTTCATCACGTCATCGTTCTCATACTGCACGGAGCTGGTCAGCACAGAGATCTTCGCAGCGTAGTGCTTGAAGTTCATGGGCAGATCTTCGGAGTAGAGCACGGTCATGTTGGGTTCAGGAGAGGGACCCATGTTTTCCAGGGTGTGCAGGAAACGATAGTCGTTCTTGGTCACCATGGAACGGCCGTCTACGCCGATGCCGCCCACTTCCAGGGTAGCCCACACAGGGTCGCCGGAGAACAGCTGATTGTAGCTGGGGATACGGGCGAACTTGACCATACGGAACTTCATGACCATGTGGTCAATCAGTTCCTGAGCCTGTTCCTCGGTGAGGATGCCCTTCTCCAGGTCACGCTCCATGTAAATGTCCAGGAAGGTGGAGATACGGCCAACGGACATGGCAGCGCCATTCTGGGTCTTGATGGCGGCCAGGTAGCCGAAGTACAGCCACTGGCAGGCTTCCTTGGCGTTGGAGGCAGGCTTGCTGATGTCATAGCCGTAGCTGGCAGCCATGGCCTTCATGCCCTTCAGTGCCTTGATCTGCTTGGAGATTTCTTCACGCAGGCGGATCACGTCATCGGTCATGGTGCCGTCGCCGCAGTTGGCAAGATCCTTGGCCTTTTCTTCGATCAGGAAGTCAATGCCGTACAGAGCCACACGGCGATAGTCGCCCACGATACGGCCGCGGCCGTAGGTGTCAGGCAGACCGGTGATGATCTTGTTGTGGCGCACCTTCTTCATCTCGGGGGTGTAAGCCATGAACACGCCGTCGTTGTGGGTGGGGGCGTATTCGGTGAAGATCTTGTGTAGCTCAGGGTCAGGCTCATAGCCGTAGTTCTTGCAGGCTTCCTCGGCCATCTTGATGCCGCCGTAGGGCATGAAGGCACGCTTCAGGGGCTTGTCCGTCTGCAGACCAACGATCTGCTCCAGATCCTTGTATTCTTCACTGATGTAGCCGGGGCCGTAAGCGGTCAGGCCGGAAACCACGTGTGTTTCCATGTCCAGTACGCCGCCCTTGGCACGCTCTTCCTTCTGCAGCTTCTGCAGTGCGCCCCAAAGCTTGTTGGTAGCGTCGGTAGGGCCTACCAGGAAACTTTCGTCTCCGTCATAAGGCTTGTAGTTCTTCTGAATAAAATCCCGTACATTGACTTCTTCCCGCCAAATGCGGCCGTCGAAGCCTTCCCACTGATCATAGTGAACCATGTGCACTCTCCTTTGCGGATGGTCGTTAGGGATGAATAAATGCAAACCGCCACGGGCATGACGATCTGGTCGAAGTTCATGCGGCACCGCTTCCACAGATGTTGCCCTGCGGAAGCGTGCCTTTTGGAATCATAAAAAACTTATGGCTGTCTGTCAAGCAGAAATTCTTACCGCTTCACATTAAAGGCACCCATGCCCGGATACACGGCACTGGCACCCAGCTCTTCCTCAATGCGGAGGAGCTGATTGTACTTGGCCACCCGCTCGGTACGGCTGGGTGCACCGGTCTTGATCTGGCAGGTGTTCAGTGCCACGGCCAGGTCGGCAATGGTGGTGTCCTCGGTTTCACCGCTGCGGTGGGAGGTGACGGCGGTGTAGCCGGCCTTGTGAGCCATCTTGATGGCTTCCAGGGTTTCGGATACGGAGCCGATTTGGTTCAGCTTGATCAGGATGGCATTGCCGCAGCCCAGCTTGATGCCCTTGCTCAGCCGCTCGGTGTTGGTAACAAACAGGTCGTCGCCAACCAGCTGTACCTTGCCGCCCAGCTCACGGGTCAGCTTCTGCCAGCCTTCCCAGTCTTCCTCGTCCAGTGCATCCTCAATGGAGATGATGGGGTACTTCTCCACCAGGCTCTTCCAGTGGGCAATCAGCTCATCGCTGGTGTACTCCGTGCCGGCCTTGGGCAGCTTGTAGTAGCCCTTGCCCTTTTCGCTCTTCCATTCGGAGGAAGCGGCGTCCATGGCAATCATGAAATCACGGCCGGGTTCGTAGCCGGCCTTCTTCACGGCCTCCAGAATGGTTTCGATGGTCTCATCATCGCTGGACAGGTTGGGGGCGAAGCCGCCTTCGTCGCCAACAGAGGTTGCCAGACCACGGCTCTTCAGGATGGAAGCCAGGGCATGGAAAACTTCAGCGCACCAGCGCAGGGCTTCCTTGAAGGAGGGGGCACCCACAGGCATGATCATGAATTCCTGGGTGTCCACGGTGTTGGTGGCGTGAGCACCGCCGTTCAGGATGTTCATCATGGGTACAGGCAGGCGGTTGCCGGAAATGCCGCCCAGGAAGCGGTACAGCGGAATATCCAGAGAAGCGGCAGCGGCACGGGCACAGGCGATGGATACAGCCAGAATGGCGTTTGCACCCAGCTTGCTCTTGTCCTTGGTGCCGTCAGCAGCCAGCATGGCAGCATCTACCGCATAAATGTCAGAAGCATCCATGCCGCACAGCACTTCGCAAATGGTGGTGTTGATATTTTCTACAGCCTTGGTGACGCCCTTGCCCAGGTAGCGGCTCTTGTCGCCGTCACGAAGCTCCAGTGCTTCGAATTCGCCGGTGGATGCACCGCTGGGCGCCATACCACGGCCGATAGTGCCGTCATCCAGGGTTACCTCAGCTTCAACGGTGGGATTGCCCCGGGAATCCAGAATCTCCCGACCCTTAACGTCTACGATTTCCAAATACATAGGATACACTCCTTTTTGTTAGAATGGGCTAACTTAGTTAGAATATTCTAACCTGTTATAATGTAATCGAATCCCCCTCTGCTGTCAACCCTCTTTCTTGTTTTTTGTGTGAATTTTCTGTCATTCTTCTGCGATGTAAGGAGCAATGACTTCCCGCAATGCATCCGCCTCCTCAGGGGCATAGCGAGGCGACATGGCCAGGGTGATGAAATCATAGGGCGCATCCGCATGGAAGGTTCGGTAATCCTCATAATTGCGAAAGGGAATCACAGGCTCGGCACCGTTTTGCGCAGCGAAGAGCTGTGCAGCCATGGAGGTTAGTTGAAAATGGTCAGCGTCATGGTAAAGGACGGAAGGAATGTCCTGCCGGGAACGGGGATTGCGCACGTTGTCCAGAGAGGAAACTCGGCGCATGGCCAGGGCAAACAGCAGATAGTTGGCTTCGTCCAGCTTATGCTGGGCGTAGAACAAAGCAGGGTTTCGCCGCTTGTCTACCGGCATGGACAGCACGTTGAACAGCACATAGTTAGGACCGGGAAAGCCGATGCCTAGGTCGCTGTGGGCGTCCACATGGGTGACATGGAAGGGAAAAGACAGCCGACCGGCGGCAATCATCTCTTCCCAGAACAGCAGTGCTTGATCGTGGGTTTCGAAAATCCGCCCGGGCAGGGGAGCATCCTTGCGGACACCGCATTGATCCTCTAGAAAGCGGCAGACAGCATCCGCATCCCAAGGCTCACAGCCTGCCAGGGGCGGCCGCTGACCTTTCCCTGCCAAAGGACAGCAGTCATTCAAAAAGAAGTCCAAGTCAATATCCAATACACGCATGGGCGCACCTCCGCCGGTTATTATAGCGGATGCATCAAAGCTGCACAAGGTGCAGGATGCTTCTGTTCTTTTCGTGTTCACTGATTGACAGCACCCTGCCGACTCGCTATGATGGTGAAGGAAAACGGAACGGACGAAGATGTCCGTGGAAGATGATTTTTTGGAGGACAGATCCATGAATTTAACACAGAAGATCCTGTCTGCACATCTGGTTACCGGCCGACTGGTGCCCGGGGAGGAAATTTCCATCCGTATTGACCAGACGCTGACGCAGGATTCAACAGGCACCATGGCCTACCTGCAATTCGAAGCCCTGGGCGTGGAACGTGTGCGCACGAAAAAGTCTGTGGCTTATATTGATCACAACACCCTGCAAACCGGCTTTGAAAACGCTGACGACCACATGTACATCCAGACCGTGACCCGCAAGCACGGCATTTGGTGCTCCAAGCCCGGCAATGGCATTTGCCATCAGGTGAATCTGGAGCGGTTCGGTGTGCCGGGCATGACCTTGCTGGGCTCTGACAGCCACACCCCCACCGGCGGCGGCATCGGCATGATCGCCATCGGCGCAGGCGGATTGGATGTGGCTGTGGCCATGGGCGGCGGTGCTTATTACATGACCTGCCCCAAGGTGGTGAACGTGCACCTGACGGGCAAGCTGCAGCCCTGCGTAGCCGCAAAGGATATTATCTTGGAAGTACTGCGCCGCCTGTCTGTGAAGGGCGGTGTGGGCAAGGTGATGGAGTACACCGGCGAGGGCGTTGCAACCCTCACCGTGCCGGAGCGTGCTACCATTGCCAACATGGGCGCAGAGCTGGGCGCAACCACTTCTGTGTTCCCCAGCGATGAAGTGACCCGGCAGTTCCTCCGTGCTCAGGGACGGGAGCAGGATTTCACCTCCCTTGCCCCGGATGCAGACGCTGCCTATGACGAAACGCTGGAAATTGACCTGAATACCCTGCAGCCGCTGGTGGCTTGCCCCCACATGCCTGACCGGGTGGATACGGTGGAGCACGTGGGTCCCATCAAAGTGGATCAGGTGTTCATCGGCTCCTGCACCAACTCCAGCTATCAGGACATGATGCGTGTGGCACGTATCCTGAAGGGAAAGACCGTGCATCCGGAAGTCAGTCTGGTCATTGGTCCCGGCAGCCGTCAGGTGCTGACCATGCTGGCCAGAAACGGTGCCTTGGCGGACATGATTGCCGCCGGTGCACGAATTCTGGAAACCGCCTGCGGCCCCTGCATCGGCATGGGACAAAGCCCCAGAACCGGAGCCGTGTCCATCCGCACCAACAACCGGAATTTCTATGCCCGCAGCGGAACGGCTTCCGCCGGCATTTATCTGACCAGCTGCGAAACAGCTGCCGTGTCCGCTTTGACTGGCGTGCTGACGGATCCTCGGTGTCTGGATATGGATCTGACCATTCCTACGCCGGAGCATTTCGATATCAATGACAATCTGGTGCTGCCTCCTGTTGCCGCAGGAGAGGAAGATACGGTGCAGGTGGTGCGGGGTCCCAACATTCAGCCCTTCCCCATCGGCCATGCTCTGGAAGATACCATTTCCGGTAAGGTGCTGCTGAAGATGGAGGATAACATCACCACCGACCATATCATGCCCTCCAATGCCAAGCTGCTGCCTTACCGCAGCAACATTCCTCATCTGAGCGATTACTGCCTGACCCCTGTGGACGAAACCTTCCCGGCACGGGCAAAGCAGGAAAAGGGCGGCGTGCTGGTGGCAGGCGCCAACTACGGTCAAGGCTCCAGCCGAGAGCATGCGGCGCTGGTGCCCCTCTATCTGGGCATTCGTGCCATCGTGGCCAAGTCTTTTGCTCGCATTCATCGGGATAACCTGATCAACAACGGCATCCTTCCCTTGGAGTTTGCGGAGGAGAAGGATTACGATGCCATCACCCAAATGGATGTGCTGACCCTGAAGGACATTCGTGATCAGGTAGCTTCCGGCAAGGAAGCAATCCTCGTGCATAACGATACCACGGGCAAGACCTTCACCACACGCCTGAAAATTACGGAACGCCAGCGGGGCATGCTGCTTGCAGGCGGTCTGCTGAATACGGTAAAGGAGCAAAACGCATGAAGCGACTGTTGTGCCTGCTGATGCTGCTTTGTCTGCTGCCTGTGCTTGCCTTGGGTGAAGGCAAGGTGGTCAATCTGATGGATGACCCGGATGCGGAATGGTCCTTCGAAGAGGGTGCGGAGATTCTGGAAATCGTCTACCCCCCTCTTCAGGGAGCGGATGCCTGCATCCTCCGCATGGGAGATCAGGTAATGATGATTGACTGCGCCACCGATGACCAGAGCCGATCGTCCGTAGTGCCTACCCTGCGCCGGCTAGGCATTACCCATGTGGATTTTGCCTTCAACTCTCACCCGCACGATGATCATCTCACCGGCTTTGAATACTTGGAGGGCACAGCCACCATTGGCAAGCTGCTGGTTTCCTCACCACTGGATGAGAATTATGTGATTCGCCGTACCGTCCGTGTGATGGAAAGCTTGGGCGTGCCGGTGGAGCAGGTGCAGGATGGGGATGTGCTGACGTTGGGGGATGCCACCCTGACGGTGATCCAGCGTCAGCGTCCCGACCTGACGGGCAACGACCGCTCCGGCGTGCTCAAGCTCGTTTACGGGGATTGCTCCTTTATCAGCTTTGGTGATGTGGAAAACCGTGCCCAGACCATGCTGGCAGAGGATCTACCGGCATGCGGTCTTCATGCAGATATTATGAAGTATCCCCACCACGGTCATGCCAAGCTGCGGGAAGACTTCTTCAATGCCGTCAGCCCGGAGCTGGCCATCATTACGGCGGCACAGTTCCGTGCCGAGGATGCCTTTGCCTACATGGGCAAGAAGAATGTTCCCACCCTCAGCACCTACCGGCACACCTTGCGGCTGCGGACGGATGGTCACATCTGGGTGGTGGATGATTTAGGCCTGCAGGAGGAATAACATGCGATATCATTATCTATTGGTGGATAATGACGGCACGCTGATGGACTTCGATGCCGCCGAACATGCGGCATTGAAGGAAGCAATGAATCAGTTCCACCTGCCGGAGGATGACGAAACCGCTACCGCCTATGCGGAGATGAATCATGCCCAGTGGCTGGCATTGGAGCAGGGAAAGACCGATCGGGAAACCCTGCGAGTAGCTCGCTTTCAGCAGCTGCTGGCTTACCTGCATCGGGATACCGGCATGGCGGAGGAGCTGAGCCAGTGCTATGAAGAGCACCTCGGTACCCATGCGGAGCTGCTGCCCGGTGCCATGGAGCTTATGCAGGCAGCAGCTGGGAAAATGAAAATTGCGCTGGTCAGCAATGGCATCAGCACCATCCAGCGGAATCGTTTGGCTCGCTGTCCTTACACGCCTCTGCTGGATGCCGTCATTATTTCGGAGGAAGTGGGGCATACCAAGCCGGATCCCGGCATGGTGTATGCCGCTCTGGAATCCCTGCACTGTACGGATCCTTCCCAAGCTGTCCTGCTGGGCGACAGCCTTTCCGCCGACGTTGCCGCTGCAAGAAATGCAGGCATCGACAGCATCTGGCTTGCCTCAAACGGTGCGGAAAGTCCGCTGCCCACCTATACGGTTCATAATCTTAAGGAAGCTCAGGCACTTTTGCTGGCCTGAGCTTCTGCCATGCCAATGGGTTGAGACTGCAAATATCTGTAAATTTCGATGAAATCTCCGGTTGCCTGAAGCGAAGAAATATGATATAGTGTAAAGGATAAGGAGGTTTGGTGATGAGCGAGCAAAAGAAAAAGGGGTTCTTTGCTCGGCTGAAGGAAGGCCTGAGCAGAACCCGTGGCAACCTTACCGACAAAGTTGATGATCTTGTCAAAGAGAATCGTAAAATAGATGAAGACTTTTATGAAGAGCTGGAAGACATCCTCCTCTTGGCCGACTGCGGCGTAAAGGCTACCACCGCTATTCTGGATGAGCTCCGTGTGCGTGTAAAGAAGGAGAACATGAAGGATGCGGGGGAAGCTCGTGCAGCCCTGAAGCAGATCATGGTGGAGCAGATGGACATTCCTCGTCCGCCGCTGAAGTGGCCTATGGTTATGCTGGTGGTAGGCGTGAACGGCGTAGGCAAAACCACCACCATTGGTAAGCTGGCACTTCGCTTTCAGTCCATTGGCCGTCGGGTAATGCTTTGCGCCGGCGACACCTTCCGTGCTGCTGCTGCCGAGCAGCTGAGCGTGTGGGCAGAGCGTGCCCGTGTGCCTATCATCAAGCATGAAGAGGGAGCAGACCCTGCTGCTGTGGTGTTCGATGGTGTGAAGGCTGCTAAGGCACAGCAGGCGGATCTGCTGATTGTGGATACCGCCGGGCGGCTGCACAACAAGAAGAACCTGATGGACGAGCTGAACAAGATGCGCCGGGTTATTGACCGGGAGTATCCGGAGGCAGATGTCCGCTGCATTCTGGTGCTGGATGCCACCACCGGGCAAAACGGTTTGGCGCAGGCCAAGGCTTTCAAGGAGTTTGCCGAAATTGGCGGCATTATCCTGACCAAGCTGGACGGCACCGCCAAGGGCGGCATTGCCCTGGCCATTCGGCAGGAGCTGGAAGTGCCGGTGTGGTACATTGGCGTAGGCGAGGGGATTGATGATCTGCAGCCCTTCTCCGCCAAGGATTTCGTGGAAGCATTGTTCTGACAAGGAGGAAGGGTATGCCGTCGCTTACGACCTATCGTGCTGACCTGGATTACGGCTATGCGCCGGGCTTTTTCCCGTCCATGGAGTGCCTCCTGCATCGTCCTCAATGTGCCAGCCGTGTGCTGCTGCACAGCAAGGCAGCGGATACGGAAGGGGCACAGAAGCTGATGGCTTTGGCCAATCAGCTCCATATTCGCGTGGAAGAAGCCGATAAGGCATTGAGCCGTATTTCCGGGAAGGACAATTGTTTCGCGGCGGCAGTGTTCCATAAATTCTCCGATACCCTGGCACAGAACAAGCCCCATGTGTTGCTGCATCAGCCTTCGGATCGGGGCAATGTGGGCACCATTCTCCGCACGGCACTGGGTTTTGGCATTGAGGATGTGGCACTGGTTCGTCCCTGTGTGGATGTGTTTGATCCCCACGTGGTGCGTGCCAGCATGGGCAGCATTTTCTCTCTGCGGATTCATGTGTATGACGATTTCGAAGCCTATGCACAGGAGGCTGGTCAGCGGATGATGTATCCTTTCATGCTGGATGGTTCCAGAAGCCTGCCGGATGTGCTGGCAGGGGGCGTGCCTGAAAAGTGGACGCTGATCTTCGGCAATGAAGGCAGCGGCCTTCCGGCGGCGTTCGCCGGGGTAGGCCAGCCTGTTCGTATTCCCAGCAATGAAAAGATTGACTCGCTGAATCTTTCCATTGCTGCCGCTATTGGTATTTATGAATTTACACAAAGTAAATAGCTGGAAGGGAAGGCACTGCACGATGGGCGGTGTCCTTCCCTTCTTTCTGAAATACAAGGAGGAAGACCATGAAGGCGGTGCTCTTTGACCTGGACGGAACACTGACCAATACCCTGCAGGATATAGCGACGGCCATGAACCGTGCCCTGCGCATGAATGGCTTGCCGGAATATCCGACGGATGCATACCGCTATCTGGTGGGCAACGGGGCGAAAATTCTTGCCCAGCGGGCTGTAGGGGATCGGCAGGAGTTGGCGGGAAAGGTGCAGCAGGACTATCAAGCCTATTATGAGACCCATAATCAGGTGACCACCAAGCCCTATGATGGTGTGCCGGAAATGCTGCATGCCCTGTCTCAAATGGGGCTGAAGCTGTGCGTCCTGTCCAACAAACCCCATGCGGATACCTGCCATGTGGTGGCACATTATTTTCCCGATATTGCCTTCGCACAGGTTCGTGGGCAGATGGAAGGCGTCCCCGTGAAGCCGGATCCGACAGGAGCCCTGGCCATTGCGGAAAGCCTGGGGATTGCCCCGAAGGATTTTCTGTACCTGGGGGATACGGCGGTGGATATGCACTGCGCCGGAAATGCAGGCATGTGCTCTGTCGGGGTGAAGTGGGGCTTCCGGGATGAAAAAGAATTGCGGGAAGCCGGTGCGGCGTATGTGATTGATACGCCCATGCAGGCAGTAGAAATTGCGAAGCAGGCATAAGAGGAGGAAGCGAGTATGAGCAGAAAAGGGTATCTCTTGTTAGCCGACGGTCAGCTGTTTGAAGGGGAAATGCGGGGCGCAGAAAAGAATGTCATGGCGGAATTGGTGTTCACCACCGCTATGGTAGGCTATCTGGAAACCCTGACTGACCCCAGCTACGAGGGGGAAATCGTGATTCAAACTTTCCCCACCATCGGCAATTACGGCGTGATTCCTGAAGACTTTGAAAGCAGCAAGCCTTGGCTCAGCGGCTATATTGCCCGGGAAATCTGCGATGCCCCCAGCAACTTCCGTTGTGGCGGCAAGCTGGAAGACTTCCTGAAGGAGCACGACATTCCCTGCCTCACCGGGGTGGATACCCGTGCCCTGACGAGAAAGATCCGCTCGGCCGGCGTGATGAATGCGGCCATCCTGACGGAAAAGCCTGCGGACATTCCGGCCATGGTGAAGAAACTTCAGCAGATGCCCTTCCATCCATCTGTGCAGGATGTAAGCTGCAAGGAAACAACGGAGGATGAGGTGGAAGGCACCTATCACGTGGTGCTGTGGGACTTCGGTGCCAAGGCCAATATTCGCCGGGAGCTGGAAAAGCGGGGCTGCCACGTGACCACCGTGAATGCAGATGCAACCTGCGAGGAAATCCTTGCCCTGAAGCCGGACGGTATTATGCTTTCCAACGGTCCCGGCGACCCGGCAGATAACGTGGGGATTATTGAGCAGCTGCAGGAGCTGTGCACCCACCGGATTCCTACCTTCGGCATCTGCCTGGGACATCAGCTGCTGGCACTGAGCCAGGGCGCAACCACCAGCAAGCTGAAGTACGGACACCGGGGTGCTAACCAACCGGCTAAGGACGTGAAGACAGGTCTGAGCTACATGACCAGCCAGAATCACGGCTATGCGGTGGACAGCGCAACCCTTCCGGCCAACGCTTCCCTTCGCTTTGTCAATGGCAACGATGGCACCTGTGAAGGTGTGGATTACACGGATATGCCGGCCTTCTCTGTCCAGTTCCACCCGGAAGCTGCCGGCGGACCCTTGGATACACGCTTCTTGTTTGATCGCTTTATTGCACTGATGGGAGGAAACAAAGTATGCCGCTGAATCCTGAATTGCATCGCGTGATGATTATCGGCTCCGGTCCCATTGTCATCGGTCAGGCTGCCGAGTTCGACTATGCCGGTTCTCAGGCTTGCCGTGCCCTGAAGGACGCAGGGCTGGAAGTGGTGCTGGTGAACCCCAACCCGGCGACCATTATGACCGACCATGCCTCTGCGGATAAAATTTATATCGAGCCTCTGACACTGGAAACCCTGCGCCGCATCATCCTGAAGGAAAAGCCGGACAGCCTCCTGTCTACCTTGGGTGGACAAAGCGGTCTGACCCTTTCCATGCAGCTGGCCAAGGAAGGCTTCCTGGAGCAGCATGGGGTGAAGCTGCTGGGCGCAAAGTGCGAAACCATTGAAAAGGCAGAAGACCGTCTGCTGTTCAAGGAGACCATGCAGAGCATCCATCAGCCGGTGATTCCCAGCGAAATTGTGGAAACCCTGCCGGATGCCTTGACCGTGGCGGAAAAGATTGGCTACCCGGTGATCGTCCGCCCGGCCTACACCTTAGGCGGCAGCGGCGGCGGCATCTGCCACAATGTGGAGGAGCTGCGGGAAACGGCGGAAAACGGACTGCGCCTTTCTCCCATTACGCAAATTCTTGTGGAAAAGTGCATCTCCGGCTGGAAGGAAATCGAGTTTGAGGTCATGCGGGACAGTCTGGGCAATGTGGTGGCTGTCTGCTCCATGGAGAATATTGACCCGGTGGGTGTGCATACCGGTGACTCCATCGTGGTTGCGCCTGCCCTGACCTTGGCGGATAAGGAATATCAAATGCTCCGCCGGGCAGCACTGGATATTATCACGGCTCTGGGGGTGGAGGGCGGCTGCAACTGCCAGTTTGCCCTGAATCCTGATTCCTTCGAGTATGCGGTTATCGAGGTGAACCCTCGTGTAAGCCGTTCATCCGCCTTGGCCAGCAAGGCTACCGGGTATCCGATTGCCAAGTGCGCCGCCCAGATTGCCATCGGCTATACGCTGGACGAAATGAAGAACGCCGTAACCGGCAAGACCTGTGCCTGCTTCGAGCCTGCCCTGGACTATATCGTGGCCAAGTTGCCTAAGTGGCCCTTCGACAAGTTCGTTTATGGCAAGCGGAACCTGGGCACCCAGATGAAGGCTACCGGCGAAGTGATGGCCATTGGCGTGAATGTGGAACAGGCACTGATGAAGGCGGTTCGCGGGGCAGAAATCGGCTGTGATACCCTGCGGATGAAGAGCATGGCGGAGAAGAGCACCGAAGAGCTGCTGAACCTGATTGCCCAGTGTACCGACCAGCGGATGTTCGCCATGTATGAGGCCATCAGCCGGGGCGTGTCCTTGGAAAAGCTCCACGAAATCACGAAGATCGACTATTTCTTCCTGAATAAGTATCTGAACCTGTACTTGATGGAGCAGCGGCTGAAGCAGGGCAAAGTGGATGAAGCCACTTACCTGAAGGCCAAGAAGATGGGCTATCCGGATCAGGCTATTGAGCGGCTGTCCGGGGAGAAGGTGACTGCCCATCGGAATCCTGTGTATAAGATGGTGGACACCTGCGCCGCCGAGTTTGCCGCCGAGACGCCCTACTTCTACGCTACCTATGATGAGGAAAACGAAGCAGCGGAATTCCTGGCGGAGCGTCCCAAGAAGCCCTGTGTAGTGGTGCTTGGTTCTGGCCCTATCCGGATCGGTCAGGGCATTGAGTTCGACTATGCCTCGGTGCACTGCGTGTGGATGCTGAAAAAAGCCGGCTACGATGTGGTCATGATTAACAACAACCCGGAAACCGTCTCCACGGACTTTGATACGGCGGATCGCCTGTACTTCGAGCCCCTGACAGTGGAAGATGTGATGGGGGTTATTGCCACGGAAAAGCCGGTAGGCGTGGTGGCGGCTTTCGGCGGACAGACGGCCATCAAACTGACCCATGCCCTCAGCGAAGCCGGTGTGCGCATCCTGGGCACCTCTGCCGATGCCATTGATGCGGCAGAGGATCGGGAACGCTTCGATGCAGCCATGGAGAAGTACGGCATCAAGCGCCCCCAGGGCTGCACGGTGATGACCACGGAAGAAGCCCTGCAAGCGGCAAACTCCCTGGGCTATCCTGTGCTGGTTCGCCCCAGCTACGTGCTTGGTGGTCAGAACATGATCATCGCCTATCAGGACAGCGATATTGTTGAGTACATGAAGATCATTCTGGCACAGGGGATTGAGAACCCCATCCTGATCGATCAGTACCTGATGGGCATTGAAGCGGAAGCAGATGCTATCTGCGATGGGGAAGATGTGCTGATTCCCGGCATCATGGAGCATGTGGAGCGTTCCGGCGTTCACTCCGGCGACTCCATTGCCGTCTACCCTGCATGGAACCTGACAGGTACCATCACCAAGCGGCTGATTGACGTAACGAGAAACATTGCGCTGGAGCTTGGCACGGTGGGACTGATCAACATCCAGTACATTGTGTACCGCAATGAAGTGTACGTCATCGAGGCCAACCCTCGGGCAAGCCGTACTGTGCCTTACATCAGCAAGGTAACAGGCGTGCCCATGGTGGATTTGGCTGTCCGTGCCATGCTGGGCGAAAAACTGAAGGATATGGGCTATGGCACAGGTCTGTACCGGCAGAGCCCCTACTTTGCGGTGAAGGTGCCCTGCTTCTCTTTTGAAAAGCTGGCGGACGTGGATACCCATCTGGGACCGGAAATGAAGTCCACCGGCGAGGTGTTGGGCATTGGCACCAATTTGCAGGAAGCCGTGTACAAGGGCTTGGTGGCCGCAGGATACAAGATGAGCCACAAGGGCGGCGTGCTGGTTTCTGTCCGGGATGTGGATAAAAACGAGGCTGTTGCATGCGCAAGACGCTTTGCGGAACTGGGCTTCAACCTGTTCGCCACTCCCGGTACGGCCAAGGCACTGGCGGCTCACGGCCTTTATGCCGCTACGGTGAAGCCTGAAGCTATGGAAAAAATGCTGGAGATGGATCACGTGCAGTATGTGATTTCCACCTCCGCCAAGGGTCGCAATCCTCGGCTGGATTCCGTCCGTATGCGCCGGAAGGCGGTGGAACGGGGCATTCCGTTGTTCACCAGCCTGGATACGGCCAACGCCCTTGCCCAGGCATTGACTTCCCGGTACTCCCTGCAGAATGTGGAACTGGTGGATATCAACGACATGCGGGTGAAGCGGAA
The DNA here is from genome assembly GCA_963627465.1 of Phocaeicola dorei. Classification (GTDB taxonomy): domain Bacteria; phylum Bacillota; class Clostridia; order Christensenellales; family Aristaeellaceae; genus CAKUFA01. The sequence goes on along the minus strand of CAVGBO010000027.1, from coordinate 37,007 downwards.
GAAGCTGTCCTTCGTGAAGATGCGGGGAACAGGCAACGATTACCTGTACTTCGACTGCTTTGAACAGACGGTGGAAAGCCCGGAATCTTTGGCAGTTCGCCTTAGCGACCGCCGCCGCTCGGTGGGCGCAGACGGCATTGTGCTGATTCTGCCCAGCACCCGGGCGGATGCCAAAATGCGCATGTTCAATGCAGACGGCAGTGAAGGTCAGGTTTCCGGCAATGCCATCCGCTGCGTGGCGAAGTACCTTTACGAATCCGGCCGCACCCGGAAGGAGCACATGACCCTGGAGCTGATGACCGGCATTAAGAGTGCTGAGCTGTTTATCCGTGAGGATACGGTGTTCTCCGTTCTGGTGGATATGGGTACGCCGGAATTTGCTCCGGCTAAGATTCCTGTGAAACTGGATGGCGACCGGGTCATGATGCGGAAAGCCCTGCTGGCAGGAGAAGAGCGGGAAATCAGCTGTGTCTCCATGGGCAACCCTCACGTAGTCATCTTCGTGCAGGATGTAGACCGCATTGATTTGAAGCGGATTGGCCCGTCCATTGAGCAGGATCCCCTGTTCCCCCAGCGTGTTACGGTGTCCTTTGCGCAGGTGCTGGATTCCAGCAGCATCAAGATGCGCACCTGGGAGCGTGGCATTGGAGAAACTGCTGCCTGCGGTACGGGTGCCTGTGCTGCAGCGGTTGCAGCAGTGGAAAACGGCCTGTGCACCCGTGGGGTGGACTTGGATATGCGTTTGCCCGGCGGTATGCTGGTGGTTCGCTACGAGCAGAATGGCCGAGTATGGCTCACCGGCGATGCTCAGACGGACTTTGAAGGAACGATTGAGATCTAACCTTGGTGATAACAAAAATAGCGAAGCCTGCATAATGGGCTTCGCTATTTTTCATGGGTGACGAGAAATGACATTGCCTTTTTCGCTTCGATCGTTTATACTATTAGTGTACATACGATATGTACACACGAAAGGAGCGATAAACATGCAGACAACTCGTGTTTTTCAGAACGGTAACAGCCAGGCAATCCGTATCCCCCAGGAGCTTCGAACGGACGAGAAGGAATATTATATCAACAAGATTGACGGTATTTTCATTGCCTATCCTGTAGAAGACCCTTGGGCACCGGTTCGGCAGGTAGTCGGTACATTTTCAGAGAATTTCATGACAGAACGGCATCAGCCTGCATGGGATGACGTCCCTGAACGGGAGGCTCTTTGATGTACCTTTTGGATACAAACATCTGCATCTATTTCATGAAGAATCAGTATCCGAAGCTGACAGAGAGACTCTTTGCGTGCGACCCTGCCGATTTGATGATCTCTTCCGTCACCGTCTTTGAATTGGAATATGGGGCAGCAAAAAGCAACTGGGGCAACCGCACAAGGGAAAAGCTTGCCATGTTTCTGGCACCTTTTCACATTCTGCCGTTTTCCATGGAGGATGCTGTGACAGCAGGAAAACTCCGAGGCTATTTGGAAAAGCAGGGGACACCCATTGGACCATATGACGTGCAGATTGCGGCACAAGGCCTGTCCAGAAATCTAACGCTGATCACCCACAACATGGATGAATTTCGCCGAGTGCCGCATCTCCAACTGGAAGACTGGGTTGTTTGACCCGGTCTTTTTTATTCCCCTAAATCCGTAGCGGTCGCCGTCAGATAGGGCAAAGCGGCACAGCCGGCTGCGTCATCCACCTCAGGCAGGTCGAACTTCGTATCCTTTTGCACCAAGGCCATGACCGCCTGTGCGGCTTCCCCTGTGACGAAAAGAGGCTGGAAGTTGTTGGACGGATTGGTGCCGGAAATATTGGCAGGGTACAGATCAATCTGCTGTCCCAGGTATTCGCCGCTGTCGGAGAAAGTCATGGTCACGCCGGCAACCAGTGCCTCCAGTGCCCGCACATCCTTGTTGCCGCCGAAGCAGAAATTGCCCAGGGAGTAGCAGATGGTGCGGTTATTGTAGATCTCAATGCCCTGCACCACGTGGGGATGATGCATGATGACCAGATCAGCCCCTGCATCAATGGCAAAATGGGCGTAGGTTTCCTGATTTTTGTTATGCTTCTTGCCGTATTCCTGACCGCCGTGGAATACGAACACCACCGCATTCACACCCTCGTCGGCTTTCAGCCGGGCGATTTCATCCCGTGCCCAGTTGCGGTTGCCGTTAAATTGGGTGGAGTTCAGGCCGAAGAAGGCAATCTTCACACCGTTTTTCTCATAGATGTAAGTTGTCTGCTGCCCGAAGTAGCCAATGCCGGCAGCATCCAGGGTGGCTTGGGTGGATTCATACCCCTGCTTGCCGAAATCGTAGGTGTGGTTGTTGGCCAGGTTGCAGGCTTCCACACTGCCTTCCAGCAGAATGTTCACATAATCCGTAGGTCCACGGAAACGATAGTATTTCTTCGTATTCTCCTGGGTGCTCTTGTCCGTCAGGGGACCTTCCAGATTTACCACAGTCAGGTCATCCTGCGAAAAAAGATCCTTCACCTGAGCGAAGAAGTAGGCATACCCTTCCTCTGTTGCCTTGGTGACAAAGGACGTGGGCTGATTCTTTTTGGATTCCTCACTGCCCAGGGTCACGTCTCCGGTGAAGGTCATTCGAATGGTCTTCTCCGCCAGTGCGGCAGGGCAAGCCAGCATGAAGCAGAGAAGGAAACACAACAAGCGTCGCTGCATGACAGAACCTCCTGTTTCTTAGCAGGTGATTTTTACACCGTTCACTTCCACATCCCCATCGGCAAGGATGACGATGTAGCTTTTTCCATCCAAAATGCGGGTCTGAATCAGATCGGAATGCTGGGGATCCACTCGAATGGTCACACTGGGGGTATCCACCTTGAACTGCTTGGGGGCAATCATGTTCACGGCGGGAATGGCTGCCTGCTCGCCGAAGGATTCCTCATACCGGGCGGCAAAGGCCTCCGTCTTTTCTTCGGAAACGCCGCATTCCTCCAGTACACGCTTTACATCCTGCTTATCCATGCAGAGGGCTTCGGCAGTCTTGTCGGCTTTCTGCTCTTCAATCATGGTGCTGATGGTTTCATGCACGTTCTGCATC
>CAVGBO010000027.1:0-33930 GCA_963627465.1 Phocaeicola dorei | reverse complement strand
CATCAGATCCATGCTGCACTCTTCCGCCAAGGTTTCCGTCAGGATGGACTGGAAGGTTTCCTTCTGCTCCTGAGCGGTCATCTGCACATCGGCGTTCAGCATGCCTTCGATGAAGGATGCGTGCAGATCCCCCGTGTCCCGGGTGTAGTACAGGGCACGATGGATGTTGGCACTTCTTTCCTCAAAAGCAGGGAACATAAAGCCCATTTCCGGCATGCCCACTACCTGGTCAGAAGCTCCGGCGTGGAACTCACTGTCCCCTTCAAAATAGCGAAGGGCAGGCTTCAACTGCTTCACGGGACACACGGCGCATAGGATGTAATTCAATATGGACTCGGAACGCTCCTTGTCCAGATCTCCGTTATCATCCCGGTAGGGTACATCGTACCCGTCATGGAGCAGCAGCACCAGATAGTTGTCTGCTGCCTGTTGATCGTCTACCGATTGCAAATGGACGAATTCCTCCTGCCGCCAGGCGATGGCACGGCGGAAGAAATCCTCCACAATCTGCACGTCCTGCAGGCCGGTATCGCACAGCCCGGTCAGCAGATGATGGGCATCAGCCTCCATTTGCTCCGGGGTGAAGTCCAGGTTCAGCAGGTTCTGTCCTTCCGTGCCGGAAAGGCATTTGCGGAAGATGGTCATAAACTTCTCGCATTCCTCCTGAGCCAGTGCCCCTACGGACTTAGCAAATTCGGCAATGACATGTCCGTCTGCCCCCAGATAGCAGCCCCGAAGCACGGAGGGATAACGCTTGTCGGGATTCAGGCGGCGCTTGATTTCAGAAAGATCTTTTCGATTCATTTCAGTCACCTCGTTGATGAAAAACATAGCACGGCTAGTGTACCACATTTTCGTCCGTTCTGCCAGTGCTCCCTTGTCATCAATCGGGGAATCTGCTATACTTAAGCCATTGCAGGGGAGGAGTGTGACGGTATGCTGACCATTCGCCGGTGTATGTCGGAGAAAGACATACCCAGCACGCCCATTCATGCAGAGTGCCTGATTGGGGAAGAAACCTTGCTCAGGGTCAGCCGAAGCGGCTTTTCTCTTGCTTATGCGCCGCTTGAAAGGGCGGAGTGGCGAGTTTTCCCGCCCAAGGCGGCCTATACACCTTCAGCTTTGTGCGCGGATCGGCAGGCCGCGCTTTTCCTTGCTTATGAGGACGATTGCTATGTGGGCTGCGCCGCCCTTCGTCCTTGCGATGCATGGATGCAGCTGGAGGATATTCGGGTGGACGTGCTGTACCGCCGCCACGGCATTGCCACCGCCCTGCTGGAGACGGCGGAACAGTTTGCTTTGCACCAGGGTGCTTGGGGCATTCGGGTGGAGGTTAGCGACCAGCATCCCATCCTGTGCCGCTTTCTGGAAAAACGGGGCTATACCATCGGCGGTATGGATCGGCTGGCACTGACCATGACCCCGGAAGAACGGCAGAAGCCCATGATGCGCCGTGCCTGCGCCCTGTTTTTTTACCATGTGCTGAAGAAAGGTTGTTGATGAATTCATGCCAATGCGTTTGCAGAAATATCTTGCCCTTAGCGGCGTTGCCTCTCGCCGTGCGTCTGAAAAGCTGATCAGCGAGGGTCACGTGGCGGTGAACGGTCAGGTAGTAACCGAAATGGGCGTTCAGGTGCAGGATGGGGATCAGGTAACGGTGGACGGTCAGCCGGTTGCCATTCAGGAAGAGAAGCACTACATTGCCTACAATAAGCCGGTAGGGGAAATGTGCACTGCCTCTGACCCGGAAGGCCGGACGACGGTGATGGACAAGTTCAAGGACTACCCGGTGCGTCTGTATACGGTGGGTCGGCTGGACTATGAAAGTGAAGGTCTGATCCTGCTGACCAACGACGGGGATATGATGAACGCCCTTCTCCATCCCAGCCATGAAGTGGGCAAGGTTTATTGGGTAAAGGTAAGCAATACCGTAACCCAGGAGGAAGCGCATCGGCTCAGCGCAGGCGTGAAGCTGGATGATGGGCGTATGACATCCCCGGCCAAGGTACGGATTATTCGGCAGGAAGCCTTTGACACCATCATGGTCATTACCATTCACGAGGGCAGAAACCGTCAAGTGCGCCGGATGATTGAAGCCATCGGGCACCAAACCCTGATGCTCAAGCGGGTGGCCTTTGGCCCGATTCTCCTGGGGGATCTGCCCAAGGGACAGTGGCGGCATCTGACGGACGAAGAAGTCCGCCGCCTGAAGGAGCTGTGAGCTGATGGCATACGAGCTTCGTTCTGCCCGGTACTTGGCGGCAGATTGTCTGCGTCAGGTGATTCAGCCCGGGGATACGGTGATTGATGCCACCATGGGCAACGGCCATGATACGGCTATGCTGGCGGAGTTGGTGGGCGATACCGGTCACGTCATTGCCTTTGATGTGCAGGCGGATGCAGTAGCACATACCCGTGCCGCACTGGAAGCGGCAGGTCTGCTGGATCGCTGCGAGCTGCACTGCATGGGGCATGAACACATCGGGGAAGTGGTGCAGTCCCCTGTGAAGACAGCTACCTTCAATCTGGGCTGGCTGCCTGGAGGCAACAAAACCATTACCACCCTGTGGCCTACTACCAAGCAGGCGGTGGAGGCATGCCTGAAGCTGCTGGTACCCGGCGGCGTATTGACGATTTGCTCTTATCCGGGGCATGCGGCAGGGGATGTGGAGCGTCAGGCATTGATGACGCTGCTGTCCTCCCTTCGCCCACAGGAGTTTAACGTGCTGCATCAACATTTTCTGAATGCAGGGGCAGGAGCGCCGGAATGCTTCATTATTCAAAAACAGTATTGAGGACAGAAGATTTCTTCAAAGTCCTCTATAGCAAAAGCCACGCTGTATCAAGGCGTGGCTTTTGCTATGTTCACAGATTCAGTAGTTTTTCAATGTTCTTGTGCAAGATCATTTCCCGCTCCTCTTCTGTCAGAGGAAGGGCATGAAAGCGAGCCGTTTCGCCTACCGGGTTCCACATGGGGTGATCCGTGCCGAAGAATACCCGCTGGGCACCATAGCGGTGAATCACTTTCACGGCTTCCGCCGGAGTAATGGCGTACAGGCTGGAGGAGCAGTCCACATACACGTCTTCCCGACCGGCAAGGATTTTCCAACCGTTGCTCCACATGGACCAGCCGCCCAAATGGGCGCAAATCGCTATCAAGTTCGGCACGTGATCCAGTGCCCGGGCGACACGCTCCGGGTTGCTGAAGGGATACCGGGTATCCCCAGTGTGAATCAGCACCGGCAGATGGCGTTCCTCCATGGCTTCCAGCATTTTGATGGCGGCAGGACTGTCGAAAAGAAATTGCTGGGTGTCTGGGTGCAGCTTAACGCCCCGCAAGCCCAGCTGCATCATCCGATCCAGCTCCGCCTCGATGTCCGGATAATCCGGGTGCATGGAACCGAAGCCCAGCAGCCGGTCGGGATGGGCGGCAACGGTTGCGGCAATGAAGTCGTTCACGCTTTGCACCCGTGCCGGGCTTACGGCGGCCGAGTGGACGATGGAAAGGTCAATGCCTGCTTCCCTGCTGGAGGCGAACAGCCCATCCACGGTTCCGTCCATTTCCATGTTGGACCACTCATAGAATTCACCGATGGATCGAACGGCCTTGGCGGCAATCTTGTCAGGATAAATGTGTGCGTGTACGTCAATGATCATAGACTTTTCTTACTCCTGAACAGAAAACAGCCGCCTGTGCTTTTCCTGTACAGGCGGCCGCTGTATGACTTAGCGATAGATGATCTCGTCCCGGCGAGGACCGTTGGAAACCATGTGGATCGGTGCTTCAATCAGCTTCTCAATGGTCTCCACATACTTCCGGCAGTTTTCCGGCAGATCATTGTAGTTCTTGATGCCGCGAATGTCCGTCTTCCAGCCGGGAAGCATCTCATACACGGGCTTGCAGCGCATCAGCGTGGGGGTGGAGGGGAAGTCGGTGATCCGCTTGCCATCCACTTCATAGGCTACGCACACAGGAATCTCATCCAGATAGCCCAGCACGTCCAGGTTGGTCATCACCACTTCGGTGCCGCCCTGCACCATCACACCATAGCGGGTGGCAACAGCATCGAACCAGCCTACATCACGGGCCCGGCCGGTGGTTGCACCGTATTCGCCAGCGTCACCGCCACGGCGACGGAGCTCATCGCCCTCAGCACCCTCCAGCCGGGTCACGAAGGGACCTGCACCTACGCAGCTGGAATAGGCCTTGGTAACACAATAAATATCCGTCATATCCCGAGGAGTTACGCCTGCGCCTACGCAGCCGAAGCCAGCCAGGGGAGAAGAAGACGTGACATAAGGATAGATGCCGTGATCGGGATCACGCAGGGTGCCCAGCTGACCCTCCAGCAGGATGGTCTTGCCTTCCTTGTTGGCCTTGTGCAGGAACAGGGTGGTGTCGCACACCATGGGCTTGATCTTCTCAGCCAGTGCTTCCATATGAGCAACCAGTGCATCAACATCCACAGCGGGCTTGTGGTACAGGTTTTCCAGCAGGCAATTCTTCTTTACCAGGGCAATCTCCAGCCGCTTGCGGAGAATGTCGTGATCATACAGCTGGCACACCTGCAGGCCAACCTTGGCATACTTGTCGGAATAGAAGGGCGCAATGCCGGACTTGGTGGAACCGAAGGAGTTCTTGCCCAGCCGCTCTTCCTCGAATTTATCAAAGTCAACATGATAGGGCATCATGACCTGTGCCCGGTCGCTGATGAGCAGCTTGGGCATGGGCACGCCACGAGAGGTCAAGGAATCCAGCTCCTTCAGCAGTGCTTCGATATTCAGTGCCACGCCGGGGCCGATGACGTTGTATACATTCTGATGGAACACGCCGGAGGGCAGCAGATGCAGAGAGAACTTGCCGTATTCATTGATAATGGTATGGCCTGCGTTGGCACCGCCCTGAAAGCGGACAACCACATCGCTCTTCTCAGCAAGAAGATCGGTCACCTTGCCTTTGCCTTCGTCGCCCCAGTTAGCGCCTACGATGGTATGAACCATGGATGAAGCCTCCTCAATGCCGCGGGAAAAACCCGGGACAGTCCTTGAAACACACTTGTCTATTATGATTCATAGGGCAGGGAATGTCAAGGGAAAAACAATAAAATCCGTACGTTCCCGGCCAATGTTCCACAAACGTGCATTTATTCCTGCACATTGAGCGCAAGAGATGCAATTTCACGGTCGTGATACACCACATGGAGCATATCCCCAGGCTGATAGGCCGGGAAATCCTTCTGCAGATCAAAGTAGAAGAGCCGCTCCGTGGGGTTGCCCTTATCGTCCGGCACTTCCAGGGTCAGGGCATGGTAGGATACCCCGTCTACCAGTGACACCTCGTCGCTGAGGCTGCGGAAAATGCCGTCAATTTCTCGTGTACGGCCGTGGAGCATATTGTCCACATGGGTGATATAACACTTAATGGGACGAAGTGCTAAATCATACACTGCAATGGCCAGCACACCGGCGGCGATGGTCAGTCCGGCGGTCAGGGCTTCGATCCGGACAATCAGGGAAACAACAATTCCGGCAAGAAATAAAGCCAGCAGGGCGAAAAGAATCCTATCCCGCCGCTTCAGCTGGGCGTGCAGCACATCCAAATCTTTTTCCGAATACAAGGCGAAACCTCCTCTTTCAAGGGAATCAATCTGCATTTCATTATGAAGCAAAGCAGCCGGATTGTAAAGGGGCGAAACGGTCAGGTTGGTAAAGAACCGACAGGAAAGCACGTCAACAAAAGCGTTCGCCGGGTTATGAACAAAATGTGAAAAATGTGGATTGCCTGCCTTTGGGGAGTATGTTACAATGATGGACGAGGATTAAGGAGGCTGAAGACGTTGCAGACCACTGTGAAAAACGAGCGCCCGACCACACGGGCGACCTGGCTGAACCTTGGAGACGCCTATGCCTACATTTATTGTCTAATGATGTCCTATCTGCTGGTGGGGGTTTCTGTGCCCGGCGGTGCACTGTACATGTGCGGACGGGTGGCCAGTATGCTCTTTTCCGGAACCTGGGGAGAATATAATCGGCTGATCAGCAAGCGTACACGAATCATCAGTGCCATCGGCTTAACGGTGCTGATGCTGGTCAGTGCATTCGTGGCGGTCTTTTACCCTGTGCAGGAAGTAAACTCCATGATGTGGCTGCTGTTTGCGGCCATCCTGACCATGACGATTGGTGATATTCTGGGCTGGCGGTTGGTGTACCTGAGCCTGAACCGGGGCATGGAGGAAAAGCGGTTCATTCTCCTGTATGCAGCGGTGCAGGCTGTGCCTTTCCTGGTGGGAGCCGGGTTGCTGCTGGGCAGTGTGTCCGGCGTAGAAGGCTGGATGGCTGTGGGCGGCCTTGCCTTGGCAACTGTCGCCATTTGCTATGGGCAGCTGAAGCAGCGGCGGGATGCCAGCCTCCACAGCACGGTGAAGGCAGAAGATGTGGCGCATCTGCATGAGCAGATCAGGAAAGCCAATGCCTACGCCAATTACGAAGTGGTGTCCGGTCTGATCCTGATGGCGCAGCAGATGACCATTGTGGTGATGTACACCTTCCCGGCCATTACATCGGAAAAGATGCTCATCAGCATGGCGCTGGCCATGCTGTGCACCCTGGTGTGCCGGGAAGTGGTGGAATGGATCATGGCGCATCGGGAAAAGAAGAAGACTTCTGAGCCCATTAACCTGCTGCTCATCGGTCTGTTCCTGTGGCTGTATGGCCTGATTCTTTTTAGCCGCATGCTCCGCAGCAAGACCATGACCATTAGCGATGCTTACCTGTGCATGGGTCTGTGCACCGCAGGCTCTACCGTGTGCACCACCTGCCTGAGCCACTTGGAAAGTGTCATGAATGAGGTGGCTTGCTTTGCTACCGGGGAGATGAAAACCACGGTCTATGACCGGATGCGGATCATGGGCAGCAGCATGGCGGTGCTTGCAGGGCAGATGCTGGCCTTGGCAGCCCTGACGCTGCTCATGTTCATGGGCAGTCAAAGGCCGGATGCAGCGACCCTTGTGCCTCAGTTCCAACCCATCATGGTCATTCCGGCACTGATTCTGGTGATTGTAGCCGTGGGGGCAACCCTGCGTTTCCCCCTGTCCAAGCGGTACATGGACAAGCTGCAGCGATTCCTGCACTTGAAGGAAGAAGGGGGCGATAACCCGGCACTGGAAAAACAGCTGGAAACGGTGGTCATCAAGCGGCACCGCTATCCCATCGGTACTCGCCTGGTGATGGCACTGCTGCGCCCCTTCTATCGGCACAAGCTGCAGGGTACGGAAAACATTATGCAGGATGAAAACAATCCCATCGTGTTCCTCTGCAATCACGGGGAGGTTTACGGCCCGGTGGTGTGCATGCTGTACATCCCTGTGCCCATTCGCCCGTGGACGATTTCCGAAATGTCCATTGACCCGGAGGAGGTTAGCGAGTACCTGTACCGGTACACCATCGGCCCCATTCAGTGGCTGCCGGAAAAGGTGAAGCACTGGATTACCCACATCATCGGCCCGGTATCCGTGTGGGCCATGAATCAGGTGGAGTGCGTGCCTGTGTTCCGCAACAAGCCCAGCAAGCTGATGCAGACCTTCCGTCTGTCCGTGGAGGCCATGGAGGCAGGGGATAACCTGCTGATTTTCCCGGAAAACCCCAATGCCATTGAGGATGGCAAGGGCTACGAGCTGGGCGGGCTGGGACCTCTCTTCTCCGGTTTTGCCATGCTGGCACAGATTTATTACAATCGGACAGGCAAGTGCTGCCGCTTCCTGCCCATGTATGCCCACAAAAAGCAGCGCACCATGACTTTTGCACCGCCCATTACTTACGACCCCAACAATGATCCCATGGCGGAGCGGGATCGGATTGTGCAATATGCGGATAGCCAAATGCGCCGCATTGCGGAGGAAGAGGAAGCCAAGTGGCAGGCTAAGCAGCGCAGCAAGGGGCAAGGAAGAAAAGAAAAGGCATAAGATAAAACTGCTCGTACAGTTACCTTGAAGATGAGCGTGCCCGATGATTGCGTATTCGAAGCGTTCCCTGCACGGCAGTACTTTGGGAAAGTCGCCACTTTTCACCGGCCGGGAAGTATGCTATAATGGAGTCTGAAATAAGGCAGAGCCTTGTTTCAGACCATCAACAAACCTTGGGAGGCGTTGGAGGGATCGCAAGCCCTTCAACCATAGATCGAAAATCGGCGAGCCCCTTCGGGGCGTTCAAACGGGGCGAAGCCCCTGTGCGGCGATTTTCGCGGCAATCCGAAGGATTGCTTCATTACGCGAACGAACGGCCGGTCGAACGACGAAGTCGTTCGACCAGTGAGTGAGTGCAAAACTCGACAAAGTGGCAAGGCCACTTTGTCGATGCCATGAAATAAGGCAGTGCCTTGTTTCTTATGGTGATGTTCCGATGTTGACACTGCCTTGGTCAGGAGAAAGGAATACCATGAGTCAGAAGAAGAAGGACGCAAAAGGCAAGCCCCTGAAGGCTGGCATCATCGCCTTTGGCGCAACGGCAGTCGTATATTCCTTGATTTTCCCGCCGGTGACGCTGCCAGGCATTTTAATCGGTGCAGGACTTTCCTTGCTGGTGGGCAAGGTGGTGTCCATTATGGCTACGGATCTGGATTTGACCACCCATAACCGGCAGGATCAGGCGGCCAATACCCTGAAGAAGGACGTAGAGGAGCTGCCCCTCACCGGGGACGAAATCGCGGACGGGGTCATTACCAAGGGGCAGGAGATGCTCCGACAGATCCGTGCGGAGAATGACGCCATCCCGGATGAAGCTCTTTCCAAGCAGATGGATGAGCTTTCCCAGAAGTGTGTGCAGATCTTCCGCACCGTGGCGGAGAAGCCTGGCAAGGCTACCCAGATCCGCAAGTTTATGAACTATTATCTGCCCACCACCCTGAAAATGCTTACCAACTATCGCACCATGCAGCAGCGTGGCGTGTCCGAAAAGGATATGCAGGAAGCCCATGCAACCCTGACCCGTGGCATGGACATGGTGCTGACCGCCTGCCAGAAGCAGCTGGATAACCTGTACAAGGATAACATGCTGGATGTGTCCACGGATATGGATGTGCTGGAACAGATGCTGAAGCGGGACGGCTTCACCGACAGCGGCGTGGCCGCCATGGCGGAGACTCCCAAGCAGGAAGCCCGCACCGCCACCGCCCAACAGATGCAGCAAACAGACGTGCCGGTGCTGAAGGTGCCGGACGCCGCATCCTTTATTGCCGAACAACAGAGCAAAAAAGAGCAAAACTGAGGAGGAAGATCACCATGAGCGAAACCAATCAGATGCCGCTGCTGACCCTGAATACCCCTGCCCCCAAGGCGGAAGAGACCGCCGCAGCCTCCATTCAGCAGACGACGGCCGCAGCTCCTGCTGCCCCGGAAGCATCTCCCCGGCTGGATGACAGCCAGCTGACAGATGCGGAGCGGAAGGCCATTGCGGACTTTGTGGGCAAGCTGGACGTGACCAATCCTGATCATGTGCTGCTGTTCGGCGCAGATGCGCAGAAGAAGATTGCGGATTTCTCTGACACGGCATTGGATGCGGTGAAGACACAGGACACCGGTGAAGTCGGCAATATGCTGATCAATTTGGTGACGGAGCTGAAGGGCTTCGAAGCGGACACGGAGGAGCCTAAGGGGCTGAAGAAACTGTTCAGCAAGCCTACTGATGCGGTGGAGCGGATGAAGGCACGCTATACCAAGGTCAGCGGCAATGTGGAAAACATTGCGGACTCCTTGGAAAATTATCAGGCACAGCTGCTGAAGGACGTGGCCATGTTCGACCGGCTGTATGACCAGAACAGCGACTATTTCCATCAGCTGACCCTGTACATTATTGCCGGTGAAGAAAAGCTCCAGCAGGTGCGTGAAGGCGAACTGAAGGAAATGCAGGACAAAGCTGCCAAGTCCGGCGATGCCATGGATGCTCAGCAGGCCAACGACCTGGCTGCCCAGTGTGACCGCTTCGAAAAGAAGCTCCACGACCTGAAGCTGACCCGTCAGGTGGCCATGCAGATGGCACCCCAGATTCGTCTGCTGCAGAACAATGACAGCCTGCTGGTGGAGCGGATTCAGTCTACCCTGAGCAACACCCTGCCCCTGTGGAAGAGCCAGATGGTGCTGGCACTGGGACTGCACCACAGCCAACAGGCACTGAAGGCACAGACCGCCGTAACGGACATGACCAACGAATTGCTGAAGAAGAATGCGGAAGCCCTGAAGATGGGCACCGTTGAAACCGCTAAGGAAGCGGAACGGGGCATTATCGATATCGAGACCCTGGTGCAGACCAATCAGAGCCTGATTGACACCATCAATGAAGTGATGACCATCCAGCAGGAGGGACGGACGAAGCGCATTGAGGCTGAAAAGACCATGGCACAGATGGAAACCGAGCTGAAGCAAAAGCTTCTGCAAACCAATCTGTAAGTTTGTTTTCCGTGTGCCCGGAGGGGATAACGGCCTCTCCGGGCTGTTCTGTATACAGGAAAGGAAGCTATGCGCATCATCGGCCTGACAGGCGGCATCGCCTGCGGAAAAAGCAACGTATCGGCAGCCCTTGCATCCCTTGGGGCGACCATTATCGATGGGGATCTGCTCTCCCGGGAAGCGGTGGCACCCGGCAGTGATGGATTGACGGCTATCCGCGCAGCTTTCGGGGATTCTGTATTTCATGAAGATGGAACGCTGAATCGACGGATGCTGGGGGATCGGGTGTTTCAAAACCCGTCAGAAAAAGCCAAGCTGGACGGCATCATGCAGCCCTTGATTCGCAGCCTAACCATGGCACGGATGAAGGAAGCAGAGCAACATGGCGTCAAGGTGTGTGTGCTGGACATGCCCCTGCTGTATGAGTTTGGTTACGATACCCTGTGCGACACGGTGTGGTGCGTGTATATCCCTCCGGAAAAGCAGCTTCAGCGGCTCATGGAGAGAGATCACATGACCCGGCAGCAGGCAATGAACCGTATCGCCAGCCAAATGCCGGCAGCGGAAAAAGCCGCAAGGGCACAAACGGTGATCCATACAGACGGCACCCCGGAAGAAACCCAAAGCATGGTGAAGCAGCTGTATGCCCGGGAAATGGCAGAAAGCCTCTCATGGGGCAGGAGGATGCAATGACCGAAGTACAAACACCCCGTAGACCTTCCCACCGGTCGGATCGATACAAAGAGGCGGAAAGCACCCCGGCTGTTACCGAGGCGAGCAGCCAGGTTGCCCCTGCGGAAACGGAAGTGGCAACGCCCCAGGTTCGCTATCGTCGCCGTTCGGGCAATGGAGAAGCCATACCTTCCCAGCCGGCGGTAGCTGCACGGCCTGCTGATGCAGGGCAAGAGCGGCGCAGACCTGTAACACCTGCGGTTTACCGTGTTCCGCAAACGGAAAGCAGGGAGCAATTGCCGCCGCTCAAAATGGAACGACCGGTGAAAGCTGCCGTTCGGGAGAAAGAACGGGCAGGCAAGCGTATGCCCACCTGGCTGGTGGCTTCGCTGGCAGTGTTGTTCTTCCTCTCTGCCGGACTGTTTACGGCGCAGTCCTTGATGCAGGCCTATCTGACCCAGCGGCAGCAGGAGCGGGAAGCGGCGTATCAGCGGGTGGTGGACGCTCATCCCATCTATTATAAAGATCTGATTGAGCAATACGCAGCGGAGAACAATCTCCACCCTGCCTTTGTGGAGGCCATTATTCTCAACGAGAGTTCCTACCGCACGGATGCGGAATCTTCCGTAGGCGCAAGGGGACTGATGCAAATTATGCCGGATACTGCCGAATGGATTGCCGGCAAGCTGAAGGAAACCGGCTACAGCTTCGACAATATGTATGACGCAGAAACCAATATCAAATACGGCACTTGGTACTTGGGTTATCTGTCCAAGCTTTTCCGTGGGGATCCGATTCTTGTATCCGCAGCCTACCATGCCGGGCAGGGGGAGGTTACCGGCTGGCTGAGCGATCCCAGTATGTCTGAGGATGGGGTTACGATTAAACTGGAAAACATGATTGACGGACCGACAAAAAGATATGCAGGGAGAGTGACAAAAGCTTATGGCGTATATGAAGCCCTCTATTATGCGGCGGATGATGCTGCTGATGATGACGCTGTGCCTGACGCTGTGGACGCTGCCCATCGCTGAAGCAGCCACTACCAACGTGGGAGAAAGCCTGGTGGTAGGCATTCAGTCCACGAAAACCACGCAGATTCGTCCGCTGGATCCTCAAGAACGGGATATTATGAGCGTTTATGACCTGGTGTATGACAGCCTGATTACCATTGATGATGACTATCTGCCTCAGCCCTCGCTTGCGGAAAGTTGGGAGGAAACCGGCAGCGGGAAAACCTGGACGTTCCATCTGCGCAGCAATGTGTATTTTTCCGATGGCACGCCCCTGACGGCCAATGACGTGGTGGCTACGGCTCAGTACATCCTGAACCGTGCCAACGATGATGCTTCCAGCGATAAGGGGTATTATCAAAACCTGAAGTACTTTGTGAAGAGCATCTCTGCTACCAACGATACCACGGTGGTGGTGAAAGCATCACGAAAGTACTACGGCATCCTGTACGCTATGACCTTCCCGGTGTTAAAGGCCAGCGAAGTGGAAGCGGATAATCCGCTGGGCACAGGTGCCTATCGGATTTCCAGCTTCGATGCAGGCAATAATATTTGGCTGGAAACCAATGACTACTGGTGGCAGGGCAGACCGCAGGTGAAGCAGATTGTGTTCCAGTGCGCATCCACCGCCAAAGAAGTGCTGGAGAATTACGAGTACGCCCGGGTGGATACCATCTTTACTCGACTGATTGCAGCCAGCCAGTACAAGTCTGGCATGACAAATCTTTCCCTGGATTACCGAACCAATCAGCTGGAAACTCTGCTGATGAACCATTCCTCTTCGCCATTGGATGATGTGAATGTACGCAAAGCCATCCGCTATGTGGTGAATGCGGATAAGCTGGCAAGCTCCATTTACATGGGCATGGTTTCCCGAACGGATACGCCCATGATCTCCGGCACATGGATGTATAACGACAATCTGACTTCCTATTTCACTCAGGACATCGATGAGGCCAATCGGCTGCTGGACGAAGCCGGCTGGGTGGATACCGACGGGGATGGCGTTCGTGACAAAGCCAAGGACGATGGCTCCGGCAGCTGGCGGCTTCACCTGCGCTTCTACGTCTATGAAGAACCGGATAACGATGTGCGTGTGGAGGTGGCCAACACCATCTCCGACTGGCTGGCGGAAATCGGCATTGAATGCAAGGTAGAAACCTTAACCATGTCCGATATGGCAACGAAACTGAAAGCCGGCGGCTTTGACCTGGCGCTCGTTTCCTATGCCATGGATGTGTGCCCGGATCCCGGTTTCCTGCTGATGAAGTCCAACACGGGCAACTACTGCCGGTACAACAGTTCCGCCATGAACGACCTTTGCAGCGAGCTGCGCACCCAAACCACCCAGGCAGGCTATCAGGAAACCTTGCTGAAAATTCAGGCACAGTTTGCGGAAGATTGTCCCTTTATCTGCCTGTATTACCGGGAAGGGGCTGTGCTGACCAGAAAAATGTACACCACCGCAAGAGACGTACGGGAGCTGGAACTGCTGCGGGGCATTGATACGTTCAATCAGCAGTGACAGGGCGTGAAAAACCTTTCGCAGGGGGTTGCACATTTTTGCTGGCTATGCTATAATGCACACGATTACGCACCTTTGCTCTGCGAGTGCTTGTGCTGCCTTGGCAGTGGCCGGTCGCACATGAGCAGAGGGTGGAAAAAACAAGGAGGAATCCCTAATGGCAGTCATTTCCATGAAGCAGCTTCTGGAAGCGGGCGTACACTTTGGTCACCAGACCCGCCGCTGGAACCCCAAAATGGCTCAGTACATCTTCACTGAGCGCAACGGCATCTACATCATCGACCTGCAGAAGACCGTTCGCAAGATCGACGAAGCCTATGCTTTCGTGCGTGACATCGCAATGGAAGGCAAGACCATCCTGTTCGTTGGCACCAAGAAGCAGGCTCAGGAGTCCATCGAGTCCGAAGCCAAGCGCTGCAACATGTACTATGTGAATAACCGTTGGCTGGGCGGCATGCTCACCAACTTCCGTACCATCCGCACCCGGATCGATCGCCTGAACCAGATCGACCGCATGGAGCAGAATGGTCAGTTCGACCTGCTGCCTAAGAAGGAAGTTATCCAGCTGTGCCACGAGCGTGAAAAGCTGGAAGCCAACCTGGGCGGCATCCGTGAAATGAAGAAGCTCCCCGGCGCACTGTTCGTTGTGGATCCCCGCAAGGAGCACATCGCTGTGACCGAAGCTCGCATTCTGGGCATCCCGATCGTGGGTATCGTGGATACCAACTGCGATCCTGACGAAATCGACTACGTGATCCCCGGCAACGACGACGCTATCCGTGCTGTGAAGCTGATCGCCGGCAAGATGGCTGATGCTGTGCTGGAAGGCAAGCAGGGCGAGCAGTCCGAAGCCGAACCCGCTGAAGAAGCAAAGGCTGAGGAAACCACCGAGGCTTGAGCCCGTTTCCTGATCAATGAATAAGAAAGGGTGAGATCCAATGGCAGCGATTACCTCTGCTATGGTTAAGGAACTGCGTGAGCGCACCAGCGCCGGCATGATGGATTGCAAGAAAGCCCTCGTGGAAAGCGAAGGCGATATGGATAAGGCCATCGAGTGGCTCCGTGAGAAGGGACTTTCTCAGGCTGCTAAGAAGGCCAGCCGCATTGCTGCTGAAGGCGTTGTGGCACAGTACACCAACGACAACGGATCCGTGGGCGTGATCGTTGAGATCAACTGCGAGACCGACTTCGTGGCCCGTACGGATAACTTCCTGGGCTTCTGCAGCAACGTGGCAAAGCACATCGCCGCAGCAAAGCCTGCTGATGTGGACGAGCTGCTGGCTCAGAAGTTCGTGGACGATGACACCAAGACCATCTCTGACCTGGTCAGCGATGCAACGGTTGCCATCGGCGAGAAGATCAGCATTCGCCGCTTCGTGCGGTATGAGACCACTGGTGTGGTGTCTACCTACATCCACCTGGGCGGCTCTGTGGGTGTCATCGTTGAGGTGGCTACCGACAAGCCTGAAAATGAAGAAGTAAAGGCCTTTGCTCATGACCTGGCACTGCAGATTGCTGCTGCCCGTCCTGAAGCTGTGCGCCGTGAGGAAGTGGACGCTTCCAAGCTGGAGAAGGAGAAGGAAATCCTCCGCATCCAGGCCATCAATGAGGGCAAGCCTGAGAAGATCGTTGATCGTATGGTGGAAGGCCGCATTGAGAAGTACTACAAGGAAGTGTGCCTGCTGGATCAGCCCTTCGTGAAGGATCCCGACAAGTCCATCAAGGGCTTGATGGGTGAAATCGCCAAGGCTGCCGGTGCCACTGTGGATGTGGTTCGCTTCACCCGTTACGAGCGTGGCGAGGGCATCGAAAAGCGGCAGGACAATTTCGCTGAAGAAATTGCCGCACAGATGAAGAAGGCTTAATTTCAAGCGTTCTGAAGGGGAACTGCATCAAGCATGCGGTTCCCCTTTTTTCGGGAAAACAATTGGGAACCGACAGAGAAGGGGGAACAAAATCATGGCAGCCTATAAGCGGGTACTGCTCAAGCTGAGCGGCGAAGCTCTGAAGAGCGACAGTGAACTGTTTGATTTTGACAAGGTGCGCCGGGTGGCCAGCGTCATTGCCCAAATGCATGAGATGGGTACGGAAATCGGCATTGTGATTGGCGCAGGCAATATCTGGCGTGGCCGTCAGGGTCCTGCTGCCCACATGGATGCGGTAACGGCGGATCAGATGGGCATGCTGGGCACGGTCATCAACTGCCTGTGCGTTGCGGATGCCCTGCGTCAAGCCGGTGTGGACGCCGTGGTGCAGTCCGCTGTGGACATGAATCGTTTTGCGGAGCCTTTCAATGCCATGCAGGCACGCCGCCACTTGACAGCAGGCCGGGTGGTACTGTTTGCGGCAGGCAGCGGCAATCCCTTCTTCTCCACGGATACGGCGGTGGCTTTGCGTGCCATTGAGATGCAGGTGGACGCTATCCTGATGGCCAAGAACATCGATGGCGTGTATACGGCTGATCCCCATAAGGATCCTACGGCGGTGCTCATTAAGGACATTACCTATGCGGATGCTTTGGCCAAGGGACTGAAGGTAATGGACGCCTCTGCCTTTGCACTGTGCGCAGAGAACCATGTGCCCATGGTACGGGTGTTCGGCCTGGATGTGCCGGAAAACTTGCTCTATGTGCTGCAGGGGAATGACATGGGTACTTTCGTGCACCCCTAAGTGTAACAAGACCCATCAATCCCCATCCGGGGGCTTGCAAGAATCCCCAAAAACGATTACAATACAAATAACAGATCCTTTATACAGGAGGCTACGCTATGAAAGCTGTGTTGGACAATGCCAAGGAAAAGATGAGCAAATCCTGCGCGGTATACCAGCGCGACATGGTTGCCCTGCGTGCAGGCCGTGCAAACCCTCAGCTGCTGGATCGCATTACGGTGGACTATTACGGAACTCCCACGCCCCTGAATCAGGTCGGCAACATTGCTTCTCCGGAAGCACGGATGCTGACCATTAGCCCTTGGGAAAGCAAGCTGATTCCCGCCATTGAAAAGGCTATTCAGAAGAGCGATTTGGGTCTGAATCCCACCAATGACGGCAAGATCATCCGTCTGGTGTTCCCTGAACTGAACGAGGAGCGCCGTAAGGAGCTGACCAAGGTTGCACGGAAGGGTGCCGAGGAAGCCAAGGTTGCCATTCGTGCCATTCGCCGGGATGCTATTGAGCAGATTAAGAAGCTGAAGAAAGACGGCGAAATCACCGAGGACGATCAGCGCAAGGGCGAGGATGACATGCAGAAGATCACCGACAAGGCGATCAAGGATGTGGATGCCATCTGCGCAGCTAAGGAAAAGGAGATCATGGAAATTTGATCGGGACGGAGCTGCTGGGCATGCGTTTGGAGGATGCCTTGGAGAAGCTGCGCTGCGCAGGGGAACCAAGGCCGGAAATCCTCTATTCCGCTGCACCGAAGGGTGAACGGACGCAAGGTGTCATGCGTGTGGTGCGCGTGCGTCCCGGGCAACTGACGGTGTGTACGTTCCTGGACGGACAGTTGCAGCATGCGTTGTAAGCGCATGAAGCACAACCCCATGGCAGATGCGCAAGCTCCATCCCGGGACTTGCGCATTTTGCTGTTTCATGGCTGTCTTTCGGCAGTTGGCAGATGCAAGAAAAACGATGAGGTGAGCAGATGGGACTGATTCGCAGAAAGGTTCACACCAATCACGGTGCCAAGAAACCGGAGGACTTCGTGAAACTGCCAAACCATGTGGCCATCATCATGGACGGTAATGGCCGGTGGGCGAAGAAGCATCGGCTGAACGTGGCCATGGGGCACCGGCAGGGGGTGGAAACCCTGCGGGAAATCATCCGCCACACGGATGACCTGGGCATCAAGTCCCTGAGCATCTATGCCTTTTCCACGGAAAACTGGAACCGCTCCCCAGAAGAAGTGGGGGCGCTGATGCAGCTGATCCTGGACTTCTTCGCCTCGGAAATTGATGAGCTGGATGAGAAAAATGTGCGGATTCTGATCCTTGGGGATAAGAACGGCTTGCCGGATAAGCAGCGGGATGCCCTCATTGAAGCAGAACGCCGGACGGGGGATAATACTGGTCTGAACCTGAACATTGCTGTGAATTATGGTGGTCGGGCAGAGCTAACCCGGGCAGCACGGGAACTGGCGGCTGAAGCGGTTGCCGGGAAGATTGCGCCGGAAGCCATTGATGAAAAAATGCTGGCAGATCATCTGTATACCCGGGGACAGGGGGACGTGGATCTTATGATCCGCACCAGTGGGGAAATGCGGCTGAGCAATTTCCTACTGTATCAGTGTGCCTATGCGGAGTTTCTATTTCCCACAGTGCTCTGGCCGGATTTCAAGGTCAGCGATTATGATGACGCCCTGACGGCTTACGGAGGACGGGAACGCCGCTTCGGCAAACGGCTTTGATTCATCTTGGGTTCACGCTGATGGGGTATTCTACAGCGTGACCTGTGACATACAGGCGGAAGGATGAAGGTGAGACTCCATGGGACAGAGGATAACCACGGCCATTGGCCTCATTGCACTGGTGATGGTGCTGATGTATTTCGGCGGTGCGGTGATGGGCATTGCAGCCATGATTTGCATTTGCTTTGCGGTGCACGAAGAATATCATGCCCTTTTCTTGGCAGGACATCGACCTGTATCTTGGCCGACCTGGGTGGGCATGGCGGCTTGTGTGCCGCTGGTGCTGTTCTTCGGCAATCGGGTACTGCTGCCCATTGTGGCGGCCATCTTCTTGGTGACGCTGATCTGCGTTGTGTTCCGCAGTGAGCCAAAGATTGAAGACGTGCTGATGAGCGTTTTACCACTGTCGACGGTGGCGTTGCCCGGCATGTGCATTATCGCCCTGGCCATGGTGGAGCCGAAGGAGCTGCAGGTGGTGCTGCTGAGCCTGATGTTTGCTGTGCCGGTGATGGCGGATACCTGCGCCTTCTTTGTGGGCAGCCGGGTGCGCGGACCGAAGCTGTGCCCCCAGGTGAGCCCTAACAAGACCATTTCCGGTGCCATTGCCGGCATGGTGGGGGCAATCCTGACGGCTTTGGTGGTGGCACTGGTAGCAAACGGTGTCTGCTCGCCGGAAGTGATCGGCATGCTGCCCAAGTGGTGGCAGTATCTGTTGATTGGCATCATCGGCGGCGTGGCCGGACAAATGGGCGACCTGTTTGCCTCCATGGTGAAGCGTCACTGCGGCATTAAGGATTTTTCCAACTTGTTCCCGGGGCATGGGGGCATGCTGGATCGGCTGGACAGCATCCTGTTCATGGCGGTGGTCATGCTCTGCTTCCGGCTGCTGATTGTGTAAGAAAATCATCAGGGAGGGATTTCCGTTGAAGACCATGGCTGTTTTGGGATCCACAGGTTCCATCGGCACCCAGGCACTGTCCTTGGTGCGGCTGCATCCTGAGGAGTATAGGGTGACGGCCTTGACAGCCCACCGCAACAAGGATCTGCTGTTTCAGCAGGTGCGGGAATTTCACCCTGACATGGCAGGTCTGACGATGCCGATTCCCATGAGTGAAATCCCGGAGGATCTGCGGCAAATCCATTGGGTCATGGGCAAGGAAGCCCTTCATGCCGCTGCGGCGGAAGTGCCTGCGGATATGGTGCTGGTCAGCGTGGTGGGCATTGCCGGGTTGCAGAGCGTCATGGACGCCATTGCCGCCGGACGGCAGGTGCTGTTGGCCAACAAGGAAGCCTTGGTTACCGGGGGACATCTGGTGATGAAGGCAGCCCAAGAGGCAGGCAAGCGGATTTTGCCTGTGGACAGTGAGCACAGTGCCATCTTCCAATGCCTAGAAGGTGCAAAGGGCAATGCGCCGGTAAAACTGTTGTTGACTGCTTCCGGCGGTCCTTTCCGCACATGGGATCAGGAGCGGATTGCCCATGCAACCCGTAAGGAAGCCCTTGCGCATCCCAACTGGAACATGGGAGCGAAGATCACCATCGACTCCGCCAGCATGTTCAATAAAGCACTGGAAATCATGGAGGCACGGTGGCTCTTCGACATGCCGCCGGAAAAGATTCAGGTGGTGGTGCATCCCCAAAGCATTGTGCATTCCGCTGTAGAGTTCGTGGACGGGGCAGTGATTGCGCAATTGGGTGTGCCGGACATGCGAGTACCGATTCAGTACGCCATGGCCTACCCTCGCCGCTTGACCACGGGGTGCAAGCCTCTCGATCTGTTTGCCTTGGGACAGCTGACCTTCGAGCCTGGGGACACGAAACGGTTCCCGGCATTGCGCCTGGCAGGCGAATGCCTGCGTGCCGGCGGTGCGGCATGCACCATCCTGAACGGTGCCAATGAGGAAGCTGTGGCGGCGTTCCTTCGGGAAGAAATCTCCTTCGGAGCCATTACCACCTTGGTGGAGGAAGCGCTGAACAGCTTGGGCGATTTGCCTGCAAATACACTTGAGGACATCTTTGCAGCCGACCGGCTGGCTCGGGCAGAAGTGAAGAAGCAGCTGGCGCAAGGGAAAGGAACTGTATGACCATCCTATATGTTTTACTGGCCATTTTGCTGTTAAGCATTCTGGTGGTGGTGCACGAGTTCGGCCACTTTATTTTTGCCCGGATGACAGGCATCGAGGTCATGGAGTTTTCCATTGGCTTCGGACCGAAACTGTGGGGCAGAAAGAGCAAGAAAGGGACCCAGTTCTCCATTCGTGCCATTCCCATGGGCGGATATTGCGCCTTCTATGGTGAGGATGACGCAAAGGGCGAGCATGTGGACGATCCCAGGGCGTACAGCCGTCAAAGCGTATGGAAGCGGATGCTTTCCGTGCTGATGGGTCCCGGCATGAACTTCATCCTGGCCTTTGTGGTGGCGGTGATGTTTTATTGGATCGGCGGCATTGCCCATGTAACGGGTTACGAGCCCTACATTGCAGAGGTGGCGGCATCAGGGCCGGCCTACACGGCAGGGCTTCAGGATGGGGACATTATCGAAAACATTAACGGCGTTAACATGATGGACGGTACCCAGACCACGCTGCTGAACACCATTTCAGGCTATCAGGAAAATGACCCGCCCATGGAGATGACGGTGCGTCGGGGGGACGAAACCTTCACCACCAGCCTGACCCCTTTTTATGACACGGAAGCAGGCAAGTTCCGCATCGGCGTGACGATCTCCGCTCACGTGCTGACGGAAAACACTCCTGCCACCTTTACGGAGGCGGTCAGCGCAGGCTGGCAGTGGTGCACCTATGCAGGAGGCGTGATTCTCAATGCGCTGAAGAACCTGGTGACCACCGGGGAAGGCTTTGACCAAACCTCCGGTCCTGTGGGTGTTGTAACTTTGGTAACGGAGGAAGTCCGGGCAGGGGGCTTTGAAGCCTTCATCAACCTGCTGATGGTGATTTCCATCAACCTAGGCATCATGAATCTGCTGCCTATTCCGGGTCTGGACGGTTCCCGCTTCCTGTTCATGGTGCTGGAAGCCATCCGCCGCAAGCCGGTGCCGCCACAGAAGGAAGCTATGGTGCATCTGTGCGGATATGTGCTGCTGTTTGCCCTGATGATCTTCTTTACCTTCAAGGATGTTATTCGGCTGTTCAGCTGAATGTGAGGAGTAAGAGAAATGAGCTCTGTACGTGAAGTTTCCGTTGGCACGCTGAAAATGGGTGGCAAGAACCCTGTATGGGTGCAGTCCATGACCAATACGGATACCCGGGATGTGGATGCCACCCTTGCCCAGATTCGTGCCCTTGCGGCGGCAGGCTGTGATCTTGTTCGTGTCAGCGTGTATGATGAAGCCTGTGCCAAGGCGGTGCGGCAGCTGGTGGACGGATCGCCTGTACCCCTGGTGGCGGATATTCATTTCGACCATCACCTGGCCATCATGGCGGCAGAAAACGGCATTGCCAAGCTGCGGATCAATCCCGGCAATATCGGCGGAGAAGCTCATGTCCGCATGCTGGCGGACTGCGCCAAGCGGCATCATATTCCGATTCGCATCGGGGTCAACAGCGGTTCCATTGAGAAGGATATTCTGGCCAAGTACGGCGAGCCTACGGCGGAAGGCATGGTGGAAAGCGCGCTGCAGCACGCCCGTATGCTGGAAAAGGCAGGCTTTGAGGATATTGTGCTTTCCATGAAGGCTTCCAGCGTGAAGCTGACCATCGAAACCTATCAGCTGGCGGCACAGCGGTGTGATTATCCCCTGCACGTGGGGGTCACGGAAGCAGGATTACCCGGACAGGGCACCATCAAGAGTGCCATCGGCATTGGTGCCCTGTTGGCACAAGGCATCGGTGACACCATTCGTGTTAGCCTGACGGGGGATCCCATACCGGAAGCCAAAGCCGCATGGGATATTCTGCGGGCACTGGAGCTTCGCACTCACGGGGTACAGCTGGTCTCTTGCCCCACCTGCGGCCGTACGTGCATTAACGTGGCAGGCATTGCGGAGCGTGTGGAGAAGGAACTGGCTGATGTGAAGGTGCCCCTGAAAGTAGCCGTCATGGGCTGTGTGGTGAATGGCCCCGGCGAGGCAAGAGAAGCGGACGTGGGCATTGCCGGCGGCAAAAGCGGCGGCGCACTGTTTATCAAGGGTCAACCTGCTCAAAAGGTAGAAGGGGATCTGGCAGAAATTCTTGTGAAGGCTGCACGGGAGATGGCGGCAAGCAAAGAACAGGCATAAGCAGAAGGGGGCGGCACCATGATTGACCTGTGCACCTTGGGAACAGGCGGCGCACTGCCCCTGCCTGATCGGGGACTGGCAAGCCTCTATGTCCGCATGAACGGTCATGGCTTGCTGGTGGACTGCGGAGAGAATACCCAGACGGCCATACGCAAAATCGGCTGGGGCTTTCATGGTATTGATGGTCTGCTGATTACCCATTACCATGCAGATCACTGCGGCGGTTTGCCGGGCTTCCTGCTGTCCATGGCCAAAGCCGGCCGGACAACACCTTTTCCTATTTGGGGACCTACGGGACTGAAACGGGTGGTGAACGGCCTGCGAGTGGTAGCTCCTCAGCTGCCTTATCCGGTGGAACTTCATGAATTTGGCAGTGAAGGCTTAACATTCCGAGCCATTGGGCTGAAGATTCAGGCGTTCAAGCTGGAGCACAGTGTGACTTGCTTTGGCTACCGCTTTGAATTGGAACGTCCGGGGGCGTTCCTGCCGGAGCGTGCCCGTGCGCTGAATATTCCTCTGGCCTGCTGGAAGGTTTTGCAGCGTGGGGAATCGGTGACGCTGGAGGACGGACGGAGTTTCGCTCCGGCAGACGTGCTGACTGAGCCACGCCGAGGCATCAGCTTCCTTTACGCCACGGATACCCGGCCGGTGAAAAGCATTGTCACCATGGGGCAGGGGACGGATTTGATGATTCTGGAAGGCATGTACGGCGATGACGAAAAAATGCCTCAGGCACTGAAGAACCGGCACATGCTTTTCCGGGAAAGTGCAGCATTGGCACAGCAGGCAGAAACGAAAGCACTGGTGCTGACCCACTTCAGCAACTGCATCGATGATCCGGAGGCTTATATTGACAACGCCAGAGCCATCTTTCCCAATACAAAGGCGGCACAGGATTTGATGACCATCACGCTGGATTATGAGGCGTGAATACAAGGGGGCATGCAGAAATGAAAAGGAACAAGCTTTTCATTCTTCTGCTTGCTCTTTTTCTATCCTTTTCTTTGACGGCTTGGGCAAAGGGGGACAATCGGCAGAAACTCTATGACGGAGCGGTTACGCTCATGGACATGGAATACTATGAGGAAGCAAGGGCAGTCCTGAATGTGCTGGGGGACTACAGTGACAGTCAAACTTTGCTGGCGGAATGTGAGCAAAAGATCGGCAGCACCGAACAGGCAGAAGAAACCGGGGCATACACGCTGACCGTTACGGTTCAAGCCAAACTTTTGCAGGCCAATCATGTAGGCAATGAGTGGGTGCCTGCATTTTACGTCAATGGTCAGTATACAGCGTGGAGCAGCAGCAATGAGAAAAAGCAGCAGTATGCCTTGGAGGGCGAAACGGTCAGCGTATCCGTGGGGGATGCGATACCTCTCCAGTGTGTCATCGTGGAGACAGATCAATACCCGGATACAGGCTCCTATCGGGAGCATGTGACCGTGACCGAAGAATTGCTGAAAAGCGGGATGACCATGACCTGGACGATTGAGGTGGAAGAAAACCGAGGACGATACAAAGGCAACGCTGCGCAATGGCAGGTGGACATTACCCTGAGTGGCAAAGAGTGAATGGTTTTTTCGTGTATCTTTCTGCTGCGAATCTTGTTTCTGCTAGGCGTGTGTGCTATGATGAGGGTGCAATCAGGGAGGCGAAAACATGAAGGACTGGCAAGAACGATCCCGGTTGTATACAGATGACCCGGAGGATGGGGACGATGCTTATGAGCCCTGTTACCGGGACGGTTCGGTGAAGCATGAGTGCTGGCATGATCAGCCTGCGTGTGTACGAAAGGCACGAAAAATGATGGAAAAGAAATTTATTTTTGCTTATGGTGATGGGAACATTCCGGTAACGGTGAAAGCACGGGAAATTGAGGTGCTGGAGGCAACGACTCCTGCCCCGGTGGAGAATTTACCGGAGGTCTTCCGCAAGGCTGTGGAGGAAGAAGCTGTTGCTTCCCCTGCACTGAAGAATGTGCTGACAAAGGAAGATCAGGTGACCATTGTCATCAGCGACCAGACCCGTTCGTGGATGCATCAGGAGCGGATTTGCCCCTTGCTGCTGGATTATCTTCACGATGTGATTGGTATCCCGGATGAGCAGATCCTGTTCCTGATTGCCCTGGGCACCCATCGGGATCAGACGGAAGCGGAGCTTCGGGCACTGGTAACGGATCCTGTGTATGACCGGGTGCGTGTGGTGAATCACGATGCCCATCACAACCTGACCTGTCTGGGCACCACCACTCGGGGGACAAAGGTGGAAGTGGATCCACTGGTTGTAGGCCGCAAGGTGATTCTCATGGGCGGCACGGTGCACCATCTGCTGGCCGGCTACGGCGGCGGACGGAAGAGCATCCTGCCCGGCGTAAGCAGCATTGCCACCATCCAGCAGAATCATTCCTTGGCACTGGATCCGGTGCTGCCTAAGTCCAGCGACTTGGTGGGCTGCGGCAAGACGATCATGAATCCTGTCCATGAGGATATGATGGAAGCAGCCGCCATGGTAGCTCCTGTGTTTTCCATTAACTTGGTGGTGGACGGCGAGGGACGCTTGCTGGCCATGCCCAGCGGCGATTGGCGGAAGGCATGGGAAGAAAGCTGCCACCTGGTGGATCGATACAACGGCGTACCGCTGAAGGAAAAAGCGGATGTGGTGCTGACCTCCTGCGGCGGCTTTCCCAAGGACATTAACCTGTATCAATCTTCCAAGACCCTGATCAACGCCTATCAGGCGGTGAAGGAGGGCGGCACCCTGATCTTCCTGAGCGAATGCCGGGAAGGCGGCGGCCCGGAGGAGTTCTTCGGATGGAGCAAGTACCTGCCCAGCGGTACACTGGATCAGGAGATGCGTGCCCATTTCACCATCGCCGGTTACATTTTCTATGTTTGCTGCGAAATGGCCTCTCACACGAAGATGTACATGATGTCCCAATTGCCGAAAGAAACCTTAAAGCTGATGGGGATTCACGGCATTACTACGGGGGAGGAGCTGCAGCAGCTCATGGACTTCGGAGACAAGCGTGTAATCGTTATGCCCCATGGCAGCAGCACCGTTCCTGTGGCTGAGAAAAGGTAAAATCTTCAAGATAAGCAAGAAAAAATCCGCCAAAGAGACGAAAATTGACGTGAACGGCAGGAGAAACGTCTTATTTGGCGGAATTTTTTGTGGTACTTTTCAAAAAGATGTGTTATAATGGGACGTAGGTGATGACGTGCATATGCAGCATGTCGTCTTTACCGGCGGCACGGCAGGAGGATATCCTCTTAATCCGTGCAGCGGTGCGGCAGTGATTGCCTGAAAGAATATTGACCGGCGTGTGTCCGGTTAAAGATAGCGAAGAGGCAGCGTGGCTTCTGAGCTTTATGTTGTGTGTACTTTTTTATGACCTGAAAGGAGGCACTCCGTGAGCCAAAGAGTGAATGCAACGGAACCGAGCAAGCTCCGCATCGTCTCACTGGGCGGTGTGGATGAAATTGGTAAGAACATGACGGTCTTCGAGTATGAAGACGACATTGTGGTGGTGGACTGCGGCAGCATTTTCCCCAAGGAAGATATGCTGGGCGTTGACCTGGTGATCCCGGATGTCAGCTACCTGGTGGCAAAGAAGAAGAACGTTCGGGGCTACCTGTTTACCCACGGCCATGAGGATCACATCGGCGCAACGCCTTACATCCTTCGCCAGGTGCCGGCACCTTTGTACGGCACCAAGCTGACCTTGGCCTTGGTGGATTTGAAGATGAAGGAGCACCGGGTGCCCAACATCACCATGCATGTGGTGCAGCCCAGGGATGAAATTCAGCTGGGCAAGTTTACCTGCAAGTTCATTCATGTAAGCCACTCCATTGCCGGGGCATGCGCCATTGCGCTGACTTGTCCGGCAGGCACGGTGGTGGTCAGCGGCGACTTCAAGGTAGACTATACCCCCATTGATGGTCAGGTTACGGACTTGCAGACCTTGGCTTCCTTGGGCGAAAAGGGCGTTATGGCACTGCTGTGCGAATCTACCAACGTGGAACGTCCCGGTCAGACCATGAGTGAAATGAAAATCGGCCCCACCTTTGAGAATCTGTTCCGGGATGCCAAGGGGCGGGTTATCGTGGCCATGTTTGCCAGCAACATTCACCGTATGCAGATGGTGATTGACAATGGCATCCGCTATGGCAGACGGGTATGCTTCATTGGCCGCAGCATGGTGAACGTAAGCCGTGTTGCTATGCAGATCGGCGAGCTGCATATACCGGAAGACTGCCTGATTGACGTGGACAGCCTGGATCAGTATCCTGATGAGGAAATCCTGGTCATGACCACCGGCAGCCAGGGCGAGCCTATGGCAGGCCTGACCCGCATGGCTTACGCCGAGCATCGGAAGCTGCAGATTCGCCAGAGCGACATGGTGCTGATTTCCGCAACGCCTATCCCCGGCAATGAAAAGTTCATTTCCCGTGTGATTAACCAGCTGTACCGCTGCGGCGCACAGGTGGTGTATGAGGCACTGGCAGAGGTGCACGTTTCCGGTCACGCCTGCCAGGAAGAACTGAAGCTGATGCACGCCTTGGTGCAGCCTAAGTACTTCATTCCTGTCCATGGTGAGTATCGTATGCTGTGGCAGCATGCAGAGCTTGCGGAAAGCATGGGCATGAACCGGAAGAACATTGTGATTCCGGAAATCGGTCAGGTCATTGAAATGACCGAAAACAGCCTGAGCCTGGGGGAGCAGGTGCCTACCGGCGGTGTGCTGGTGGACGGTCTTGGCATTGGTGACGTGGGCAATGTGGTGCTGCGGGATCGTAAGCATCTGAGCCAGGACGGCTTGATCATTGTGGCCATGGCCATTGATCGGGATCAGGGTGTGCTGGTCAGCGGACCGGACATCATTAGCCGGGGCTTCATCTACGTCCGTGAGAATGAGGACATTATCGAAAGTATGCGGGAAGTGGTTCGTGGCATCCTCCGCGAGTCCAGCTTGGACGGTGCGGACTGGGTGGCACTGAAGAACCGTATTAAGGATGACCTGCATCGCTACATTTACGAGAAGATTAAGCGTAATCCCATGATCCTGCCCATCATTCTGGACGTGTGATGGCATTCGGAACGTGAGCATAAAGGGGGAAGACTCCGGCAGGTGCACTGCTTGCAGGTCGGGGCGCTTCTCCCTTGCGCTGTTTTGGGGAAGAAAAGCTTCCTCCCATTCGTTAGGTTTCATGAGAAAAAGAAAGGCGGTTGCGACCCATGGAATACAGCAATGCACATCGGCTGGCTGCGGATATTAAGGCCAGTGAGGAATATCAGACCTATCACCGGTTGAAGGATGAAGTCATGGCAGATGAAACGGTAGCTGCCTTGATCAAGGAATACAAGAAGCTGCAAATGACCCTGCAAATGGCGGCGATTAGCGGTCAGCAGACGGACAGCGAAGATATGCAGCGGTTTTCCGGCATTTCTTCCCTGCTGTTTGCCAAGCCGGAGGTGAGCCAGTACCTGCTGGCAGAGATTCAGATGCAGCAGGCCTTGGCGGATATTTTCAAGATCATTACGGAAGCGGCAGATATTGATATGGGCTTGCCGGGACTTGGGGGCTGAGCCTCGTTAGCGTCACGGCAAAGGAGGGCGAAGCATGGCACGCAAAAAACGTGACTACACCTACCGCAGCATGCGGGATGAACGTGAATATGGTTTTTATTGGTACAGCGGTCTGTGGCGGGTCATTCGCCCTATTCTGGTGGTGACTACTTCCTTGGTGGTCATTATCGGGCTGCTGATGACCGTGTGGAATAAGGTCTACGATGAATATCTAGCTCCGGTGGATACCGCAAATACCACAGGGGTTTCCTTCACGGTGGAAAGCGGTCAAAGCCTGAGCCGCGTGGCCTCCAATTTGGAGAAAGCGGATCTGATTCGTTCCAAGACGGTGTTCAAGTATTATTGCGACTTTGCCGGCATGGGACAGAAAATTCAGTCTGGCAGCTATACCCTGAATCAATCCATGACCATGCAAGAGATTGCCGACCAACTGACCAAGGGGGATGGCAATCCGCTGGTACGCACCATTACCATGATTCCCGGCTGGACCATTGAGGAGTTCGCTGCGAAGCTGGTATCTGACGGTGTGCTGAGCGACAGCACGGAATTCCTGAACCTGTGCAAAACCGGGGAACAGTTCAAGGATTATTACTATATTTCCGATGTGCTTGCTACCAGCAACGTTTCCCAGCGCAAGTATGTGCTGGAGGGCTACCTTGCAGCCAATACCTATGAAGTGTATACCACGGCCACGGCAGAGGAAATCATCCGCAAGCTGCTGAGCCAGACGGACAATGTGTTCCCGGCGGAAATGCAGACACGGGCGGAAGAGATGAACATGACCATGGATCAGGTGCTGACTCTGGCTTCGCTCATTGAGAAGGAAGCCAAGGAAAGCGACTTTGCTAAGGTGTCCGCCGTATTCCACAATCGGCTGAATCAGAAAATCAAGCTGGGCAGCGACGTGACCATTCATTACATTACCGGCGTGCGGAAGATGAACCTGTCCTCGGAGGATTTGCAGGTACAGAGTCTGTACAACACCTACCTGCATACGGGGCTGCCATTGGGGCCTATTTGCAGCCCGTCGGAGGCAGCCATCAACGCCGCACTCTATCCTGATGAAACCTACGTGGCCGAAAACTACCTGTACTTCTGTGCCAAAGATCCGGAAAGCGGAGAGCTCTACTTCTCCAAGACCCAGGCGGAGCATGACCAGGCCGTGGCCATTTACGCACCTTTGTGGAAGGCTTATGATGAATCAAGGGGGATTGAATAATATGGAATTGCTTTGCCCTGCCGGCAGCATGGAATCTCTTGCGGCAGCGCTTCACTTTGGTGCGGATGCGGTGTATGGCGGCATGAAGCGCTTCGGTCTCCGTGCCTTTGCGGGAAATTTTGATGAAAAGCAGCTGCAGGCGGCTGTGACACAGACCCACCAGGCAGGGAAAAAATTCTATCTGACCATGAACGTATTCCCCTTTGATGACCAAATGGATGCCTTCGTGGCCGGGGCACGTGTGGCCATGGCCTGCGGTGTGGATGCGGTGATTGTCAGCGACTTGGGTGCCATTACCCGTCTGCGGAAAGAATTGCCGGGACTGCCGGTGCATGTAAGCACCCAGGCCAGCACAGTGAACAGCGATGCGATTGCCCACTATCGTGATCTTGGGTGTGCCCGGGTGATTCTTGCCCGAGAGGTGAGCCTGAACCGAATGGTTGCCATGCATGCAAATTTGGGCGACAGCATTGAGCTGGAGGCTTTTGTGCACGGTGCTTCCTGCATGGCCTATTCCGGACGGTGCATGCTTAGCGCAGCCTTGACGGGACGGAGTGCCAATCAGGGGGAGTGTGCCCAACCCTGCCGGTGGCACTATGCGGTGATGGAGGAAAAGCGCCCCGGCGAATATTTGCCTGTGTGTGAAGATGACAACGGCACCTATATTTTCTCGGCAAAGGATCTGAATCTATTGCCCCTGCTGCCAAGACTTCGGGATGCAGGCATTGCCAGCCTGAAAATCGAAGGCCGAATGAAGACAGAATACTACGTGGCAACCGTTACCTCCGTGTATCGCCGGGCGCTGGATCTGCTGGCAAAGGACGATGCGGCATTTGAAGCCGCACTGCCGGGGCTCATGGAAGAATTGCAATGCGCCAGCCACAGGGACAGCGACACCGGGTTTGCCTTGGGGAAACCCAGTCAGCCCGGCGGAGCGGAAGGCTTTCATCAGTCCCGGGAATATGTGGCACGGGTGATGGAAGATGCGGAAGCAGGACAGGAAGCCCGGCTAATGCTGAAGAACCGGTTCTGCGCCGGGGATTCGCTGGAGCTGATGACGCCCGGCGGCACGGTGCAGGTGGAGGCAGTTCCCTTTCTGCGGGAAAAGACAGGAGAACGACTGGATACCCTGGGCATTGCAGGAGAAATCGTCCGCATGAAATTGCCTGTGCAGGTGCAGGCAGGAGACATGCTCCGGGGGCCGGTGCGGAATCATCGCACCTGAGGAAGCAGTAAGAACGGTGTACGTCCAGCGAAAAAACGATTTTCGGGTTGAAAAGCCGTCAAATCTATGATAATATCAAATGTGAAAGAATTCACTTGCACTTTGCATGGGATGGAGGATTGCGAATGGCAGGGTATGTATCGGATGCAGTTATTCGGCGGTTGCCCGGATATTATCGTCACCTGCGTGAATTGGAAGCGGCAGGCGTAACACAAATTTCATCGCAGGAGCTGGGCAAGCGGATGCAGCTGACGCCTTCGCAGATTCGGCAGGATATTAACTGCTTTGGCGGCTTTGGCCGTCAAGGCTATGGCTATAAGGTTAGCGACCTGAAGATGCACATCGGTGAAATCCTTGGCCTGAACAGGATGCACCGGATGATCATTCTCGGCGTGGGCAACATCGGCAGTGCCGTGGCCAACTATCCCACCTTCAACCGTGAAGGATTTGAAACGGTGGCTATGTTTGACGTAGATCCTGGGAAGATTGGTACTCGGGTGGGCAATGTGCCGGTGTATCCCATGGATGAGCTGGAAAATTTTCTGGGTGACAATAAGGTGGATGTGGCCGTGCTGGCTGTGCCGGTCAAGGCTGCACAGGAAACCATGGATCGGCTTTCTGCCTGCCATGTAGGCGCAGTATGGAACTTTGCGCCTACGGATCTGCGTCATCCGGATGAGATGATTGTGGTGAATGTTCACCTGAGCGACAGCCTTCAGATTCTGTCCTATAAGATGGCGCATGCAGGTGAAGCCTAATACGGAGGGCAAATATACATGGAGCAAACCCCGCGCGATGCACAGATGAGAAACAACAATGTACCGCTGTATGACGGGGATGGGGAGACTGTACGGGTGCAATACCGTCGCCGGGTCAACCAGCAGGTGAACGCCTACGGCGGGCACCGGGGCGCCCGGGTGGAGCGTCAGCCTTTGGGGCGCAGTGAGGAACTGCGTCAGGCGCAGGAAAATCGATATCGGGAGAATGATCCCATGCAGGACGAACCTCCAAGAAAGAACAGGAAGCGCAAGAAGAAAAAGAGCGTGGCTTCCCGAATCGGGTGGGGGTTCGTTATCTTGCTTTGTCTGCTGTGCATTGGCACCATGGGACTGTTTGTTGCGCCTCAGCTGCTGGGCATTCAGTTTACCACCTTGCCCAACTATGCCTTTGCCAACGGGACTTTGATCAGCCTGGATCAGGATCATTACAGCCAGTATCGCAGCCTGCGCCAGTACATGAACACGGGAACCATCTATCATGGGGTCATCATTGATGGTGTGGATGTGGGCGGCATGACCAAGGATGAGGCGGTGATGGCCGTCAGCCGGGTCAGCGCAACAGAAGGGTCATCTTTCCAAATTACCGTGAACGTGGATGGGCAGACTTGGAGCATTGACTCCGGCAATGTGCCCATGACGCGGAACATACAGGAAATGGTGGATAAGGCCTATGCCTACGGACGGAGCAATACGACCTCCATTCGCGGCACAGGAACGACGCCCTTTCAGGAACGGGTGAATACCATCGCTGCCCTGCAGGCAGATCCTGTCAACTTAACCACGGCTATTACCTATGATCGGGACACCATCCGTACCATGACGGAGACCATTGCTGCCTCGATCAACTGCGAGCCGGTGAATGCTTCGGTTGCTTCCTTCGACTTCAGCAGCAAGAGCTTTACCTTCAATGCGGATACGCCCGGTGCCTACGTAAGCGCAACGGATATTTATGATCAGGTGATTGCCTGCCTGGATGCAGGGGACAATCACGCTACCATCGATGTGGAAGTGGAAACGCTGCTGGCAGAGACCACCAAAGCGGAGTTGATGAACAGCTTCCGCAAAGTATCCAGCTACACCACCAGCACCACCAGCAACAGCAACCGGAACAACAATATTCGCCTGTCTGCCAATGCGATTAACGGCGTGACCGTGCAGCCGGGAGAAACCTTCTCCTTCAACGAAACCACCGGACAGCGGACAGAAGATAAGGGCTACAAGGCAGCTGCTGCCATCTCCGGCGGACAAAGCGTGGATGAAATTGGCGGTGGCGTGTGCCAAACCAGTTCCACACTGTTCAATGCGGTGGCGAGAGCAAACTTGGAAATTGTCTACCGCAGCCCTCATGCTTGGCCTTCTTCTTACGTGGAGAAGGGCATGGATGCCACGGTGAACTGGCCTAATTTGGATTTCAAGTTCCGCAACAATACGGACTGGCCGATTTTCATTGTGGCTTGGTATGAAAGCCGGAAGGTCACTGTGGAGATTTACGGCATGAGCCTGGGCGAGGGGATCACCATCGACCTTGAAAGTGAGGTTACGAAAACCATTCAGGCACCGGAAGGCATCAAGTATGTGCAGAATACCAGCCTACCTCAGGGCACCAGCAAAAAAACCGTTAGTGCTCGAAAAGGCTACGAGGTCAGCACCTATCAGGTGTGGTACCAGAATGGCAAGGAATTTAAGCGGGAATTGCTTTGCACATCGACATACAAGGCGTACCAGGAAACCGTGGAGTACAACTGAAATATGGCACCGGCAGCAATGCTCGGTGCCGTTTGTTTCATTGTGAAAGAGAAAACGTTAAAAAAAGAACAAGGTTATCCTTTACAAACTTATGGGTGTTCCTGTATAATCTCAACATACGTCGGAGAAACCGACAAAGAAGGAGGATAACTTCACATGAAAAAGGTTCTCGCTCTGCTGCTGGCTCTCGCCCTGATGCTCCCTGTGTTTGCTCTCGCTGACGATACCGTGAAAATCGGTCAGGTGGACTATGCTGCCCATGGCACGAAGTGCTTTGCTGTGCTGACTGTGGCTGTACAGGGTGACAAGATCGTTGCCGCCTACATCGATGAGTTCCAGTTCATGGATGCCGCTACCGCTGAAGGCGTGCCGAACAGCGATGCGGACTTTGGTACCAGCTATCCCGAAGGAAAGGTGCTGGCCTCCAAGAAGGTGAACGCTGCCCTGTACAGCACCAACATGCAGAAGGCCGGTTCCACCCAGGCTCTGGACGTGAACTATGCAGCCATCGAAGCTTTTGTTACCGGCAAGACCATTGCTGAACTGGAAGCAGCCATCGAAGGCAAGACCTCTGAGGAAATGGTTGATGTAGTTTCCGGATGCACCCTGGTGGATACCCTGGGCTATGTTACCGGCCTGCTGGAAGCTGCAAAGTCTGTTGCAGAGTAATAACGGAATAACGAGTCAAGAAACAGGAGAGGTGCTGCGATGGTACCTCTCCTGTTTTTGATTGTAAAAATTCTGCGAAGCATCCTTTTGATCCGCTTTCTTTCATACTCTTTCTTTTGCTTTGCCAATGCAGAAGTAACTCGC
This sequence comes from Phocaeicola dorei, assembly GCA_963627465.1. Classification (GTDB taxonomy): domain Bacteria; phylum Bacillota; class Clostridia; order Christensenellales; family Aristaeellaceae; genus CAKUFA01. The sequence continues at coordinate 271 of CAVGBO010000027.1, read as the reverse complement.
TTGTCTCCTTCACGCTATAGCAAAGCATCAACCTCAGCCTGTGTATAAGTTTTTCCCTGCCCTTCTTCATTTTCATTTTGAAGTTCAGTGCTTATACTATTCTCATTTTAAAATAGCGATAATATCCACTCACGCCCCGTAATGCTACGAATGGTTGTCGGAGTAATGGACTTAAGGGTGCAGCACAAACGATCAATCACATCTTCCAGCGTGTTAAAAACCTCGTTGCGGAAGCCTCTGGTGCGAACTTCACGCCAAACTTGCTCGATTG
>CAVGBO010000026.1:0-41224 GCA_963627465.1 Phocaeicola dorei | reverse complement strand
AACTGATGGCCAACATGGGGGATGGTATTGTCATTACCGATGTCACCGGCCTGCATGCCGGCGCCAATGTGATTAGCGGTGATTTCTCCCTGATCAGCGGCGGCTATATGGTGGAGGGCGGCAAACGTGGCCGCAGCGTTGAGCAGATTACCGTAGCGGGCAATTTCTACAAGCTGCTTGAAAACATCAAGGCTGTGGGCAACGATTTGATTTTCCCAGGCGTGGGCATTGGATGCCCCTCTGTTGATGTGGGTACGCTGGTTATTTCCGGCTGATGGCGCAATTTGGTTAAGTGAAGGGTGATGAAGCCTATGGCAGAAAATGAAGATGTATGTGGTTTTCTCTGTGTTCATGAGGATCTTGTAGCCCAGGTGCAGGCTTCTCTGCCAGATGATGAGACGCTTTCACGCCTTTCTGACTTGTTTAAGGTCTTTGGTGATGGCACACGGATCCGCATTCTGTATGTGCTGTTTGAAGCGGAAGTGTGTGTGTGTGATTTGGCGAAGCTGCTGGGCATGACCCAGTCTGCCGTATCCCATCAGCTTCGGCTGCTGAAGCAGGCACGGCTGATTAAGAGCCGCCGGGACGGCAAAACCGTGTTTTATTCTTTGGCGGATGATCACGTGGCTACCCTGCTTAAGCAGGGCGCAGAGCATATCAGCGAAGGCTAATAGCAAGATAAAAGAAGCAGGCTCCGATGTTAATCTCGGAGCCTGCTTTTTTGACTGCTTACAGAACGATGTCCCCAGGGCGATAACCCTTGGGCAAGGGTTCTTCCTCCACAAATTTGAAGTCATCATCCATCAGCACCGGCAGGAATGCCTCGAAAGGCAGACGATCGAACTCCCCAGCATAGCTGCTTGCACCGAACCATCCGCCTTCCTTGGCTTTCAGGTTCAGGTCACGGGCAAACTTGGTATCGTTGGAGCAATCGTGGATGACAAAAGGCCACTGCTCTTCATCAGCCATGCGCATGAGCTCCAGCGTCATTTCACGGCTGCAAATGGGGGAGAGATAACCCTGCCGACACTGGTACATATTTTCGCCCAAGTAATTTTCCAGATTGTTGGCATTCAGGTGAAGCTCGGCGCAGTTGATGAAATCCAGACCTGTCGCCATGATGGCTTCTTTCTTCTTCATGAAGCCATCAAAGAACGCACGGGTCATAGGTGTCTCAATACCCACCATGGGAATGTACTGCTTGGCGATGCGGATGTTCTCAATCACCTGATCGGAGCAGTTAGATGCACCCAGATTGAAGCGCAGCTCGTTCAGCCCAGCATCCGCCAGCATTTTCAGCGAATCTTCCGTAGCACGGATGCCGTTGGTGTACATATGCTGGTAGATGCCAGCTTCATGGAAGAGCTGAATCATATGCTCGTAGATTTCGATTTCCATAAAGGGTTCCAGATAAACATAGGCGATGCCGGTCGGCTTCTTTTGAATGGACAGCAGCAGCGGAATATCTTTTTCGTAGAACTTGGTGCCGCCAATCTCCCACATGCCCTCGCCAATGGGCGGAATGCAGTCCAGCACGCCGTAATCGTAGCAGAAGGGGCACTTGGCATTGCACTTGTTGGTCTTACGAACGGCGCTGAGCCCCGTGCCAAACAGGCAAGACTTGCAGCCTTTAGGGAACCGTTCATCAGGACCTACGTACATGGTTCGTCCCTGCATGGACTTCAGGTGAGGAATCTGCTGCATCAGGGTCTCACGCTTGGCATCCACGGCACGCTCAATCTGTGCCAGCACCGCTAACACAATTTCCTGCTGATGACACAGAAGGGGCTCATCATCCGGCAGTGCGGAGAAGAACTGAAACCACATCAGGGCGTCTTTCTTGCTGATTTTCAAAGGGAAGGACTCCTTTTATTCTGATTTACTTGGCTGCCTGAGCGGCCTTTTTCTTTGCTTGCTCCCGAATGGCAAGGAGCACCATCATCAGGACGGTACCCACATAGGGGAAGATCTTCGTCAGCGTAGGATCAACCCCAACGCTTTGCAGCCGTGTGCCGAGAGCGTCAATGAAGCCGAACAGCAATGCGGCCAGGAATACAAGGGGCGGATTCGCTCGGCCGAAGATGACGCAGGCCACGGCCACATAGCCCTTGCTGTTGGACATGTTTTCGGAGAACATGGTCAGGTAGCCCAGGGAAAGATGAGCACCGGCCAGTGCACTGAAGGCACCGCACAGCACAGAGGCAAGATACTTCATTTTCTCCGGGCTTTTGCCGGCGGCACGCAGGGATTGGGGATGTTCACCGGCGGCACGCAGCCAGAAACCGGCAGGCGTACGGTAGATGAACAGCCAGCAAACCAGTACCATGGCCCAGCTAACGTACACCAACAGCGTGTTGTTATTCAGCAAAGGACCAATGACGGGGATGCTTTCCAACCAGTCTGCGCTTAGCTTGGGCAGGGGAACAATGGCAGGGTCGGAGAAGGCACCCTTCACGTTGAAAATGGTACGGAGAAGGAATACCGTTAACGCTCCGGCAAAAATATTCAGTGCCACGCCGATAATGAACTCGTCACTCTTGAACTTTACCACGAAGAGACCGTAGAAGAGCCCTAACAGCACACCGGACAGCAGGGCGAAGACCAGTGCCAGCAGCCAGCTGCCAAGGAAGTAACTGGCCAGCACGGCGACAAAGGCACCCACAATCATCATGCCGTCGATGCCGATGTTCATGATGCCCACATGCTCCGTCATCAGGCAGCCAAGCCCGGCAAGGATCACAGGCGTGGCGGTGCGCAGGGTGTTTTGCAGCAGGCCTACATTGAAAATGCTTTCCCAGTTCACTTTTCCGTCGCCCCCTTTGCAATCCGTGCAGCAGAGTTCCGCTTGATTTTCTGCGCCTGGATGGATGCCAGAATGCCCTCTTCTGCCGCCATGAAGAAGATGATGATGGACTGAACAATCAGAATCAGCTCGCTGGAAATGCCCACACGGGATTCCATGGCCGTAGAGCCGATCTGCAGAATGCCGAAGAAGAAGCTCATAAGGATAATGCCGAAGGGTTTATAGTGCATGATCATGGCAACCAGCATACCATCGAAATAGAATTCCTTGGAAACGGATTCAATGAACCTGCCGTGCTGACCAAACACCTCAAACATGCCTACCAAGCCGCAAATGGCGCCGGAAAGCACCATGCTGCCAATGGCAAGCTTGTCGGACTTAATGCCGCTGTACCGTGCAAAGCGGCTGTTCTGTCCGGTTAGCTGCATTTCATAGCCAATGGTTGTGCGGCTCATGAGATACCAAACAAACAAGGCAATGAAGGCAGCGATGAAGATGCTTTCCGTTAGCGAAGACATCTTGATCAGCTTGGAGAACATGAAAGACTTGTCAACGGCATCAGTACCGGCGGATACGCCCTTCTCAGCGGTCTTCAATGGACCATTGGCTAAGTAGGAGCAGAAGTAAATAGCTGCTGAGTTCAGCATGATGGTGGTGATGACCTCGCTGACCTTCAGCTTTACTTTCAAAATGGCTGGTACAACAGCGTAAGCACCGCCTGCCGCCATGGCGGCTAACAGGCACAGGGGAATACCGACCCAGGGTGTAACTCCTGTCAGCTTCGCACCCACATAGGCAGAAGCAATAGCACCTAGATACAGCTGTCCTTCGCCGCCTACGTTGAAAATACCTGCCTTAGCGGCCACAGCTGTGGCCAAGCCCGTCAGGCAAAGGGTTGCTGTCTTTGCCAAAGTGTTGCCAAGCCCTCGCTTGGTGCCCAGTGCACCTGTAATCAGCGCACTATAGCCTTCCAGCGGGTCATGACCGGTGAGCGCCATGATCACACCGCCTAGAATCAGCGCCAGAAGCACACTGATGGCCAGGCTTGCCAAGTATTGTACTTTTGCCTTGGATTTCATGCTTCTGCCTCCTTTCGTGCACCGGTCATGTAGTAGCCAAGCTCGGCTTTGCCGATGGTTTTCGGGTCAAATTCTCCCGTAATTTTGCCCTCATAAATGGCAACCAGACGGTCGGACAGGCGGTACAGCTCATCCAAATCGGCACTGACCAGCAGAATGGCGCAGCCTGCGTTTCGCTTATCCATGATTTGCTTGTGGATGAAGTCCATGGCGCCAATATCAACGCCTCTGGTGGGCTGGGAAATAATGAGCACCGGCGTATTGTAAGAGAATTCCCGAGCCACCACAACCTTTTGCATATTGCCGCCGGAGAGGGAACCTACCGGCGTATCTACGCCTGCACCACGAATGTCGAACTTTTCAAACAGTTTTCTGGCATAAGCACGAATGGAACGCCGCTTCAGGTGAATCTTCGCCACGGAGAATTCAGGAGCCTTCTCTTTGCCGACTAGAAGATTATCCGTCACATCCGCAGGGGCGGCAACGCCGGTGGCGATGCGGTCTTCCGGCACGTGCGCCAACCCTAATTGACGGATTTTTCCCGGTGTTAAGCCCTTCGTGCTCTTGCCTTGGATTTTCACCGTGCCTCGCTGAATAGGGCACATGCCGGTAATGGCTTCGATAAGTTCGCTCTGCCCGTTACCTTCCACACCAGCGATACCAAGAATCTCGCCGGGATGTACCTGCAGGGAAAGGCCTCGCACCGCAGGCAGTCCTCGGGTATCTGTCACATACAGATCTTCTACTTCGATGGCAGCATCCTGCGACTGACTTTGCTCCGTACGCTCCAAAGCATCCAGCAGCACATCCTTGCCCACCATCATGGAGGCTAGAATCCGCTCGTTTACGTCCTTCGTTTCGCATACGTCAATCAGCTTGCCCTGACGCATGACGCCCACCCGGTCGGAAATCTCCATCACCTCATACAGCTTGTGGGTGATGATGATGATGGACATTTGTTTTTCACGGACGATGCTGCGAATCACGGCAAACAGTTCATCCGTTTCCTGGGGTGTCAGCACAGCCGTAGGCTCATCCAAAATCAGAATGTCTGCACCGTGATGCAGTGCTTTCAGAATTTCCACACGCTGCTGCAAACCGACGCTGATATCCTGCACCCGATCTGTCGGGTTCACCTGCAAGCCGTACTCCTTGACAAGCTCATTGGTAATCTGATTCGCCTTGTCAAAGTCGTAAAAGATACGATGACGGCGAGGCTCGCCGCACATCACAATATTCTGTGCCACCGTAAAGGAGGGAACCAGCATAAAATGCTGATGCACCATGCCAATGCCGTGGGCGATGGACATGCTGGGGGAGAAGGTCTTCATTTCCTCACCCTTCACGAAAACCTGCCCGGTTGTCGGCTCGTTAAGACCATACAGGATTTTCATCAGGGTAGACTTCCCTGCACCGTTTTCACCAACCAGCGCAAACACTTCTCCCTTGTGTATATCAAGGGAGACATCATCGTTCGCCAGCACGCCGGGGAACTGCATGGATACATGCTTGAAGGATACAATGGGGGATTTCGTTTCGCTCAAGCGGGAACGCCTCGCTTTCTGTGGCACATGAATACGGAAAAAGGGCAGCAACGCCCTTTCTGATGATGGAGAATGAACGCTGCTGCCGTAAAGTTTAGTTCAATGCAGTGGGAACGGTGATTTCACCGCTGATGATCTTTTCCTGCAAGGCTTTGACCTCTGCCTTCAGCTCGTCGCTGACCTGCTGGGTCATGGTGTCATCGCCATAGCCAACGTCGATGTAGCCGGTTGCCATATCGGCTGTCCAAACCGTGGCAGGCTGGAAGCGCTCGTCCAGATTCTCAACAATGTCCACCACGGATTTGCCGACTTCCTTCACCATGGAGCAGATGATTACGTCAGGGTTGATGTACTTCTGGTCGCTGTCCACGCCAATAGCATAATTGCCCGTGTCCTTAGCAGCCTCGAATACGCCTTCACCCGTCTTGCCGGCAACGGCGAACACGATATCGCAGCCTGCATCATAAAGTGCCAAAGCACATTCCTTGCCGCTGGCAGGATCCTCAAAGCCGTTGGCATAGCGGGTATCAACCTTAATATCGGGGTTGGCATACTTAGCACCTGCTTCGTAGCCTACCATAAAGTCATTGATGGTCGCACTGTCCTGACCGCCTACAGCACCCACAACACCGGTCTTACTCAGCTTGCCGGCAATGTAGCCCACCAGGAAAGAACCCTGATTCTGAGCGTACACCACGGACATAACGTTGGCCATGCCGTCGCCTTCCAGCGCGTTGTCAATCCAGACAAACTTGGTATCCGGATAGCCTTCGGCTGCTTCCGGAAGAGCCTGCACAAACTGCCAGCCGACTGCAAACACGATATCGCAAGCTTCGGCAGCATCAGCCAAGCCGGTCAGGTACATGGAGCCGTTTTCCTTGCACTCAATCACCTTGGTGACCGTGCCGTACTTGCTGGCCAGCTCTTCCAGACCCTCGTTGGCGGAGTCGTAGAAAGAACGATCGCCCAAACCGCCGGCCACCACAATGGCAACGGACGGTACATCTTCCGCAAAGGCCGAAACACATAGCACAGACAGGCACATGGAGATGCAAAGAAGCAACGCAACGATTTTCTTCACAAGAATCAACCTCCTGATTCAGTCCGATTGTTGAGCTCACACCCATCGTGAGCAGATAGGGTAAATATTCGCCTTCTGCTTAGCAAATTCCTGCAAAAGAAAGGGGTGGGAACGAAAATATCAGATAAAAGCCGGGCAGGCAGGATTTTGAACCTTTCGGGCGAAATTATCAGCAACAGAATACAGGAAAGGTTGCTTGATGATATGAAAAAACTGTTGTTTGTCAATAGCTGCCCTCGGGGGAGCGAATCCCGCACGCTGCAGCTTGCCCATGCTTTCCTTCAGGAGGCGGATGCGAATCAGTGGGAAGTGATCCCCCATGACTTGAATACCATGGGGCTTCGCAGTGTGGATGCAGAAACTCTTGCGGTGAAGGAACCGCTTTGCGACGCAAGGGCGTGGGATCACTCTCTTTTCAAGCACACGCTGGAATTTCAGCAGGCGGATATGGTGGTGATTGCTGCGCCTTACTGGGATTTGTCCTTTCCGTCCATCCTGAAGGTTTGGGTGGAGAATATGTATGCCAGAAACCTGACATTCCATTATGAAGATGATCGGTGCATCGGCATGTGCAAGGGGACAGAGGCGGTGTACATCACGACCTCCGGCAGTCCCATTCGGGAAAACGACTGGGGGACTGGGTACATCAAGGCAGTTCTTCACGAGCTTGGTATTCAGAGCTTTACATCCATCAAGGCAGAAGGGCTGGATCTGGTGGGCAATGATGCGCAGAAGATCATGGAAGCGGCAAAGGCGGAGGCAGTAAAAGAAGCCAAGCAGCTGCTTGCAAAGTAAAAGAAAGCGTGCCGGACGGTGTCAAATGTGAACACCGTCGGCACGCTTTTTCGATGCCTAATCTTTATTCATCCACCACGTCAAAGCTGTAAGGGTCTTCCAAAGTACCGCTGCCGGAAACGTTGCTCAGCATGCTCAGATCCAGCTTGCAGGCGCAGCGCACACCGCCGTTTCGGTTGTTGGCTGCGGTGGAGGTGTGTCCGTCAAAGCCGATTAGGTTGTGGTATCCTCTGCGGGGAATGCCGGTGGAGAAGTACCAGGTGCAGCCGTTACTCTTGTCGCACCATGCATCCGGGTGGGTCATGGCATAGGGCGTAGGCTTGCATTCCCGTTCCTTTTGCGGCTTCAGCTGCCAATGACGGAAACCATAGGCTGTGTTGCGGTAGTCCTCGTTGTCCAGATAATACAGCCAACCCTTTTCCTCGGAATAGCGAACGGCCGTTAATTCCTCATCGGTGAACATGACCTTCCGCATATCGTCATTCAGCGTATGGTAAATGGTGTTGCCCTTCCATTCGTAGATGTTGACCTTCTCTGTGTTGTACATGGCAAAGTCAATCACGTACTCTGTCAGCAGCAGTGCCCAGCCATCCTCGCTCACACCCAGCACACGCCATAATACGGGAGCGATGGTTCCGTCTGCTTCATAGGGATAGCGGCCGTAGTTGATGTAGATATAGCCCTCATCCGCATCATAGCCGCGCACAAGCCTTTGCGCATCGGTCTGGCTGCTCACTTCCACAGAAAATCCTTCTGCCAAAGATGCGGATGCTGAAAGCAGCAGCATCAGGGCACAGAGCAAAGCAATGATACGCCGAAACACAAGATCGTCCTCCTTCGATTGGACAATGCCGGTACGTATGGTGATTCCGGATCAGAGAATATAGCGGCGGATGTCCCGAGCCGCACCTTCACTTTGCAGGTGCTGGCGCACATAATCTCCTGTAATGTTCAGCTCCACAGGAGGCATATCCGCATCACCTGCATTAAAGGAAATATCCTCCAGCAGCTCTTCAAATACGGCATGGAGACGGCGTGCGCCAATGTCTTCCTGAGCTTCGTTGGCATTGTAAGCGGCTTCTGCGATGGCACTGATGGCGCTGTCTTCAAAGTTCAGCAGCACATGATCCACTTCCAGCAGGGCACGGTATTGCAGGGTCAATGCGTTGTCAGGTTGGGTCAGGATTTTTTCGAAATCCTCCTGCGTCAGGCTCTTCAGCTGAACCCGAACAGGGAAACGACCCTGCAGCTCGGGAATCAAGTCACTGACCTTGGACACATGGAAAGCACCGGCTGCAATGAAGAGCATGAAGTCCGTCTTCACAGGGCCGTACTTGGTGTTGACCGTGCATCCTTCCACAATGGGCAGGATATCACGCTGCACGCCTTCCCGGCTGACGTCGGGGCCGCCGTGTCCGCCACGTTCCGCAATCTTGTCAATTTCGTCAATGAAGACAATGCCGTTTTGCTCTGCACGGGCAATGGCCTCGTCCTGCACGGCATCCATGTCAATCAGCTTGGAGGCTTCCTCCTGCATGAGCAGCTTCCGGGCTTCCTTCACCTTCACGTGGCGAATCTTGGTGCGCTTGGGCATCATGTTGCCCATCATGTCTCCAAGGCTGATGGAGTTGCCGCCAACCTCCAGCTGGGGCATGGCTTCCTCCACTTCGATTTCCAGCTCACGATCCTCCAGCTCGCCGCGCATGAGCTGCTGGCGAACTTCTTCACGCTTGCCGGAAAGCTTCTGCTGCTCTTCGGCACTGGGTTCTTCTTCCTTCTTTTTGCCCAGGAGGAAGTCCAGGGGATTGGAGGAATTCTTCTGCGGAGGAGATACCAGCAGGGTCACCAGCCGGTCTTCGGCCAGCACCTTAGCACGGGGTTCTACTTTCTTGGTGTACTCATCCTTGACCATGCGAATGGCATTTTCAATCAGGTCACGGACAATGCTTTCCACGTCCCGACCTACGTAACCTACCTCGGTGAACTTGGTGGCTTCCACCTTCACGAAGGGAGCATTGACAAGCTTGGCCAGGCGGCGGGCAATCTCCGTTTTGCCTACGCCGGTAGGTCCGATCATCAGGATATTCTTGGGGCTAATTTCCTCCCGCATTTTTTCATCCACGCAGGAGCGGCGATACCGATTGCGCAGGGCAATGGCCACTGATTTTTTTGCATCATCCTGGCCGATAATATAACGATCCAGTTCCCGTACGATTTGCCGAGGACTCAGTTCAGCCATGGTTGATCCTCCTCTCACACGTCTTCAACAATGACGTTATCATTGGTATATACACAGATGGATGCGGCAATGTGCAGTGCCTTTTCGGCAATCTCGTGGGCGGACAGGTCTGTGTTGTCCTTCAGCGCACGGGCGGCCGCAAGGGCATAGTTTCCGCCGGAGCCGATGGCTGCAATGCCGCCGTCCGGCTCGATGACTTCGCCTGTACCGCTGAGAATCAACATGGTTTCCTTGTTGGCCACAATCATCAGAGAATCCAACTGACGCATGGCCTGATCGCCCCGCCAGCTTTGAGCCACGGCCACAGCCGCCCGCTCCAAATTGCCGCCGCACTGGGTCAGCTTTTCTTCGAATTTTTCGCACAGGGTAAAGGCATCGGAAACCGTACCGGCAAAACCGGTCACAACCTGACCGCCGAAAATGCGGCGAACCTTCCGTGCGGAATTCTTAAATACCGTATGTTCGCCCATGGTCACCTGACCGTCACCGGCGATGGCAATGTGGCCGTCCTTTTGCACAGCACAAATAGTTGTGCCCCGAAATGTTACGCTCATTCTATCGCTCCTTTTTCTGCCTGCACGTATGCAACGCAGGCATGGTACACTGTAGCAAAGCAATATGAACCGGAAGTGAAGCTTATTCAGCCAAGCCGGCAAGCCATTCCTTCATGTAAGCCAGTGACCGGGCGGAAACAGCTTCATACCGCTGTGCCTTATTGCGGATTTTTTTGTGCTCCTTGTCAATGGGCAGGCTATCAATCAGCCCAAAGGAGCAGTTCATGGGCTGGAAGTTGTGGTTGGGAGTGCTGATATAGCGTCCCATGGCACCCAGCGCAGTGATGCCCGGCAGCTCAACAGTTCCTAGCCCACGGAGATCACGCCCCAGAGATAGGCCGCAGATCAGTCCGCTGGCAGCACTCTCCACATAGCCTTCCACCCCGGTCATCTGCCCTGCAAAATAGGTTTGGGGTCTGGAAATCATCTCGAAGTGGGCATTCAGAAAACCGGGGGATTGCAGGAAGGTGTTGCGGTGCATCACGCCGTACCGGGCATAGGCGGCATTCTCCAGGCCGGGAATCATGCCAAAGACACGCTTTTGCTCCGGGAACTTCAACCGGGTTTGGAAGCCTACAATATTGAACAAGGTTCCCTGCTCGTTATCCTGCCGCAGCTGGACAACCGCAAAGGCTTCTTTTCCCGTTCTAGGATCCTTCAATCCAACAGGCTTCATGGGGCCAAAGGCAAGCACCATCCGACCACGGCGTGCCATGGATTCAACCGGCATGCAGCCTTCGAACACCTTGGTTTCCTCGAAGCCGTGCACTTCGGCAGTTTCTGCCGACAGCAAAGCATCCACAAAGGCATTGTATTCTTCTTCCGTCATGGGGCAGTTGAGATAATCATCCCCCCGGTCATACCGGGATTGACGGAAGATTTTTTCCATGTTCAGGGATTCTAGCGTTACGATCGGCGCAGCTGCATCATAGAAATGCAGCGTGCCCAAACCGGGAAGTGCTGCAATGGCATCAGCCAGCGGATCTGATGTTAAGGGGCCGGAGGCAATGATCACCGGGGATTCCGGGATTTCCGTCACTTCTTCCGAAACGACATGAATCAAGGGATGCTCATGCAGCGTCTTCGTAATGTATCCGGAGAAAGCATCCCGATCCACCGCCAGGGCACCGCCTGCAGGCACTCGTGCCTGATCAGCAGCCTTCAGGACGAGAGAATCACACAGCCGCATTTCTTCCTTCAGCAGACCCACTGCGTTGGTCAGCCTGTCGGAACGGAGAGAATTGGAGCAGACAAGCTCCGCCATCAGCGGCGAATGATGGGCAGGGCTCATTTTGCTTGGCTTCATTTCGTACAGCGTTACATGAATGCCCTGCTTGGCCAGCTGCCAGGCCGCTTCGCTGCCGGCCAGGCCTGCACCGATCACGGTTGCGTGGAGGCATGTGGTATCATTCATCCTCTGCTTCATCCTGCCCTTCTGCATGGACTTCAACCCGGCAGCGGCAGGTCTCGTTGGAGCACAAATGCCACACTTCGCCCTTTCGGCCACGCTTTTCTACCATGTAGCTGCCACACTGGGGGCACTTCTCTGCCACAGGCTTCTCCCAGGAGACAAAGTCGCAGTCCGGATAACGCTCGCAGCCGTAGAACTTCCGATTCTTCTTGCTCGTTTTCTCCATGAGCCTTGCGCCGCACTTGGGGCAGGGGGCATCGATGTAGGTAAGGATGGGCTTGGTGTTGCGGCATTCCGGAAAATTGGGGCAGGCCAGGAATCGACCGTAGCGTCCCATTTTGTAGACCATCATGGCACCGCACTTATCGCACTGCACATCACTGACTTCGTCGTGCACTTCTACCTTTTCAATCTGCTGCTCGGCCTTCTCCAAGGTCTTTTCAAAGGGAGGATAGAATTCACGCAGAATTTCCTTCCACTGAATCTTGCCCTCTTCCACCTCGTCCAGCTGCTCTTCCATTTTAGCAGTGAACTCGGTATCCACGATGTCGGCGAAGTATTCTTCCATCATGCTGGTGACCATTCGACCCAGCTCCGTAGGATACAGCCGCTTCTTCTCTTTGCTTACATAGCCACGGGAAATAATGGTCGTAATGGTGGGTGCAAAAGTGGAAGGACGGCCAATGCCCATTTCATCCAACGCCCGGACAAGGGAAGCTTCCGTGTACCGGGACGGAGGCTGGGTGAAGTGCTGCTCGCTTTCCACATCGTCCACTTCGACCTGATCACCTTCTGCCAGTGCAGGAAGGCTGGTCTCGATGGTGCTGACTTCGTCATCCAGACCTTCCTCATAAACGGAAGTGAAGCCGGCAAACTTCTTGTGCTCACCGTAAAAGCGAAGTCCTACCTGATCCCCGGTCAGCTCCATGGTCATGGTTTCGTACAGGGCAGGCATCATCTGGCTGGTCAGGAAACGATTGTAGATCAAACGGTACAGATTGTACTGTTCCTTGGTCAAAGATGCCTTGATCTTTTCAGGCGTACGCCGCACGTCCGTGGGACGGATAGCCTCATGAGCATCCTGCGCATTCTTTTTGCCCTTGTACTCAATGGGCTTTTCCGGCAGGTATTCCGGACCAAACCGTTCGGGAATGTATGCCCGCAGGGCGGTCATGGCTTCTTCGCTGATGCGTACACTGTCGGTACGGATGTAGCTTACAATACCTTGGGTGCCTTCGCCTTCAATGTCCACGCCTTCGTAAAGCTGCTGTACCACCTGCATGGTTTTGGCCGTGGTGAAGCCCAGCTTTCGGCTGGCTTCCTGCTGCAGGCTGGAGGTGGTGAAGGGGGCGGCAGGCGTTTTCCGCTTTTCTGCACGCTTGATATTGGTAACGGTGAAGTGAGTACCCTGAATGCGTTTTACGGCAGCCTCTGCCTCGGCAGCATTGGTGATCTGCGCCTTTTTGCCATCCAGCATGGACAGCTTGGCGGTAAAGTGCTGCTTGCGGCCGTGAGACTGGGGCATCAGCATCTTGGCGGTTACGTCCCAATACTCCTCAGGGATAAAGGCCTCAATGTCCTCTTCCCGCATGACCACCATACGTGTTGCTACGGACTGCACCCGTCCGGCGGACAATCCCTTTTTCACCTTTGCCCACAGCAGGGGACTGATCTTGTAGCCCACCAGCCGATCCAGTACACGGCGTGCCTGTTGAGCATCCACCAGCTGCATGTTCAGCGGCCGAGGATTCTTAATAGCGTTCTGGATGGCCTGCTTGGTAACTTCGTGAAATTCAATGCGGCAGGGGGTCGTCGTATCCACGTTCAGAATCTGCCCCAGATGCCAGGAGATGGCTTCACCTTCGCGGTCCGGGTCAGTTGCAAGCAGAATCTGGGAAGCCGACTTGGCTTCTTTACGGATTCTGCTCAAAATGTCGCCGCGCCCGCGGATGGTAATATACTTCAGTTCAAAGTCGTGATCCACATCCACGCCGATCTGGGATTTGGGTAAATCCCGGACATGCCCCTGGGATGCTTCCACTTTGTAGCCTTTGCCGAGAAATTTTGTGATTGTGCGAGCCTTGGCCGGTGACTCCACAATAATAAGCTTTTGCTTGGTAGCCGCCATTGGATCTTTTGCCTCCCAATGATATGATCATTAAGTCTTTGTATACATTTTGCCGGGGAGAGGACGAATGGATCCTCTCAGGTGCAGCATAGTCAATGCACCGGATAGTTCCGTTATGGGAATGCCGGTTTCCGCCGCCAGCTGATCGTAGGACTTTTCCTCGATAGCCAACGCCTGCAGGATTTTTCGCTGGGTTTCCGTCAGCGGAGGCAGCTCTTTCTTTACTGCTTCCTGCTTTGCTCGGGTTTCGCCGACCCAATTCATATCCGTCAGAATGTCGTCGGCACAGGTAAAATAAGTGGCTCCCTCACGGAGCAGCTGATGCGCACCCTTTGCCCAAGTGGTATCAATTCGCCCAGGGTAAGCGTAAATGTCCCGTCCCTGATCCAGCGCATGCTGCACCGTGTGCATGCTGCCGGAGTGGGGGCTGCACTCCATCATGATCACAGCCTTGCTGACACCGGACAGAATACGGTTGCGCACCGGAAAGTGCCGACCCAACGCCGGTGTTCCCGGGGGATATTCGCTGAACAGGACACCGCCTTTTTCCAGCAGACGCTGTTTCAGCCCGGCGTTCTCGCTGGGATAATCCATATCAAGACCGCAGGCCAGCACGGCTGCCGTAGGGCTTCCGCCTTCCAGACATCCCTGATGGGCGGCTGTGTCAATGCCGACTGCCATGCCGCTGACCACTGTAACCCCTGCTTCACTGAGCTCTTTGGCAATCTTGAAAGTGGCCTGCACCCCGGCGGGAGATGCTTTTCGGGAACCTACCATGGTGATGCATCTGCCGTCAAGACAGTCCGGATTGCCTTGATAAAACAGCGCAATCGGCGGATCGCTGATGTGCCGCAGCAGTGCCGGATAATGGGTATCATCCTGCTGCAAAATGCCGATGTGGTGTTTCTGCATGGTCACCAACAGCTGATGCATTGCTTTCTTGCCGGCAGTGGACATCAGGCGCTCCAGCCGTGTCGCAGGGACAAAGTCCCGCAGTGCATCCGCACCATCTTCCTGAAGTGCATCGTACACGTTTTCCGCACTGCCGAATTCCTCCAGCAAGCGGGAGAAACAGTCGTAGGAAAGCCGTCCACTGGCCAGCCATGCCATACATCCGTCATCTCGTGTATACTGCATGCTTGGCCACCTCCTTTGGCTTTCCGCAATGCAAAAACAAAACTTTTGACTGCAAATTCCTTAAAGAAAACACAGCCCAAGAAACACGCCCATGCTAGCACAGTTCGAAAAAAAAATCAACGTTTCTTTTTGACCAACTTCAGGAACCTGGTACAGCTGCATGAATAAACAGTTCCGTGTAAGGAAAAAAGGAGGCCACTTTATGAAGCTGCGCATTTGACCAACTTGTGTTTGATGGTAGAAAAATAATACTTTTCAAATATGAAAAAAAGCGATATACTATGCATAGTAATTGATTGCCGGAGGTTGATGCAATGCGCAAATGCTTAGCAATGATGCTGGCTTGTCTCCTGTGTTTTTCCACCGCCGGAGCGTTGGCGGAAGGATTTTCCCTTGCAGGGTATGATGGCGGAAGCTCTACCGCCCATGACTGGAACACCAATTATTTTTTTACTGCCATGGAGCAGCGTACCGGCCTTGCAGTGACAACGACCCAGTATACCGAGCAGCAGGCATGGACGAAAGCCAAGCAGGATATGCTGAATGGCGATGCAGCACTGCCGGATGCACTCTTCAAGGCAGAACTGACGCCGACAGAAACCTTGGAACTTTATGAAGCCGGCGTTTTGATTGACCTTCGCCCTTATTTGGAAACAGCCATGCCCAACCTGTATGCCCTTCTTCAGGCAAATCCGGACTGGGAGAAAGCCATTTCCATGCCGGACGGTGCGATTGTGGCACTGCCGCTCATCAATGAATTGCAAAACAACAACGCCCTTTGGATCAATAAGAGCTGGCTGGATTCCTTGGGCTTGAGCGTGCCTACCACGGCGGAAGAATTGACGGAAGTGCTGCGTGCCTTCCGTGACAAAGATCCTAATGGCAATGGCAAAAAGGATGAAGTGCCGCTGGAATTCCTGAGTATGTGGGATCTTCGCTTCCTCGGTCATGCCTTCGGCCTTGTGTCGGATGACTATAATCTGTACGTAGATGAAGCCGGTCAGGTGCAGACGACCCTGACCAAGGATGAAAATCGAGCTTTCCTTACCTGGCTCCATTCCTTGTGGGAGGAAGGCTTGATGGATACTTCCGGCTTTACCACGGCGGATTCTCTCCGGGCCATCACGGATTCCAGCGCAGCCATCACCTACGGCGTTATGCTGGCACCCACGCCTTTGTCCCTTGTGCCCAACAGTGCCCTGAGTCAGTATGAGCTGCTGATGCCCCTGACCTATGAAGGCAAGCAGGTCTATCGTGACCTTCTGGGCGATGTGGTGCGGGGAACCTTTGCGGTAACTTCCGCGTGCGAAGATCCTGCGCAGGTACTTTCTTGGCTGGATTATCTCTACACTGAGGAAGGCTGCCGCCTGGTGCAGGCCGGGGAAGAAGGCGTTGACTATCAATTCAATAGCGACGGCACGTGGAGCTGGATTCCGGCCAACGAGGAAGTAACGGCCAGCGTCCTGCCCAACAAGACCATTGCGGATGGCGGTATTCAGCCCGGTCTTTCCTCTGTATCTTTTCAGCTGGCCTTTGATCAGAAGGAAACGCGCAATCTGATTACTCAGCTGGCAGAGCTGAAAAAGGTTTCCGTGCAGCCCATGCCCCTTGTTACCTTGACCAAGGAGCAAAATGAACGAGTCAAGGATATTCAGACAGATCTTGGCGCTTATGCCGAAGTTACTATGACTCGCTTTGTAACTGGCGAAATCCCCATCGATGACGAAACTTGGCAGGACTTCTGCCAAAACGTCCACGATCGTGGGATTGACGAACTCATCTCCATCTGGCAGGAAGCCATTCAATAATTATTCCGTGTGATACACAGAGCAAAAAGAATAGCATGAAAAGGACGGAGAACGATCATGAGTCAGTATGCAAGTAAAATCAGAAGTTTGAAAACCCCCAAGGTAATGGAACAACTGAATCACCTGTATGGCAGCCGGGACGGTATGCTTGTGGCTCAGACGGCACGGCATATCAACATGCTGAAGCGTCATGAAGAGGCCTTCAATTATGAGGGTGACGTGGCGCTTATTAGTGCTCCCGGACGGACGGAAATCGGCGGCAATCATACGGATCACAACCATGGTCGGGTGTTGGCAGCTGCGGTGAACTTGGATACCTTGGCGGCAGTCAGTCCCAGAGAAGATCTGCTTGTGCACTTGAACAGCGAAGGCTATGCACCCATTACGCTGGATTTGTCCGACCTGACGGTGCATGAAGATGAAAAGGGGACGACTGCATCGCTGATTCGTGGCGTGGCAGCTCGCATGGCGGAGCTGGGCTACCGCATCGGCGGCTTTGATGCCACTGTAACCTCCACGGTGGCCTCCGGCAGCGGACTAAGCTCTTCTGCAGCCTTTGAAGTGCTGGTGTGCGCTATTCTTGATTATCTCTATAATGGCATGACGGTGGACTACAAGACTCGGGCAAAGATCAGCCAGTATGCGGAGAACGTGTTCTTTGGCAAGCCCAGCGGACTGATGGATCAGATGGCGTCTTCCGCCGGCGGACTTGTGGCAGTAGACTTCAAGCATGAGGATCCGGAAGTTCGCCCCACCTCCTTTGACTTTGCGGCGCACGGGTATGCACTGGTGGTGGTGGGTACAGGCGGAAGCCATGCGGATCTGACGGCAGATTATGCGGCTATCCCCAACGAAATGCGGTCCGTTGCCAATTACTTTGGCGAGGATTGCCTGCGCCGTGTTCGCTCCGAGGAGTTCATGCAGGCATTGCCTATGCTCCACGGCAAGGTAAGCGACCGAGCCATTCTCCGTGCCATGCACTTCTATCAGGAAAACAGCCGGGTGCCGGTGCAGGTAAGTGCGCTGGAAAAGAATGACCTGGACACTTTCTTCCGGGAGATCATCGCCAGCGGACGTTCCAGCTTCATGTATCTGCAGAATGTGTATGCTCGACCGGATGAACAGGGACTTTCTTTGGCGTTGGCACTGGCTGAAAACATGCTGAGCGGAAAGGGCGCATGGCGTGTTCATGGCGGCGGTTTTGCCGGAACGACCCTGAACTTTGTGCCTCAGGATGAGCTGGATGCTTTCATCAGCTGCATGGAAGGGATCTTTGGCGACCGCTGCTGCCATGTGCTGGATATTCGCCCCGTAGGTGCTAATGTGCTGGAACTGTAAGTGATAGAATAAATCCTGCATCGCATGTGTGAAGCGGTGCAGGATTTTGTTTACCCTTTTTGCCAAACGGGAACGCCGAGCACCTTCGCAATTGCCTTGTGGAGGTGCTCGTCTTTTTGGTGGACATAGTCCACGGAGGAATAAACCCACGAGCCATCCGGCAGATAAAACTTGCCAGAACCGTCAGGGGCAAGCCCGTAGTCAGTTAGATGCTTGCCGGGTTCCGGGACGAGGGTCGTCAAGCGGTTCATGACACGATTGCCTAACATGAGAGAGAAAATCCCTGTCTGGGGATCAACGGCCACATGATTCCCGGTGAATCCGGAAAGCCCGATGGCTTCATCACTCATATAGACGGGAATCTCAGAATAATACTGCAGGGGATGCTTTACATAACATTGGCTGCCTAGATACTGGGTATATCGTCCGTCCGGCAGCTGCCGACCGAGCCGATTGCGTGCCATGCGCTGCAAGGTGGAGCGGCGCAGCAGGTTACCCTTCAGCAGCCCCTGACACAGACGAATCATATCCTCCTGAGTGGAGAAAAGCCCTGCATGCCCGAACAGGTAGCGGCCGTTTTCGCTCAACAACCGTGCTTTAGGGTCGTGGGGCGTTCCCGGTGCAATGTCCTTGCGGACAAGATACCTGCCGCCCTCGATTCGATGCTCCAGGTCGTAGCATACGCAATCCGACAAGCGATCAGCCGGCACCTTGGCAAAGGTATTCGTCATGTGCAGGGGAAGGAGAATCTCTTGTCGGATGCAGTCCATCAGGGGCATTTGGCAAATGCCTTCGATGACCAATCCCAACACCATGGCGTGCATGTCGGAATAGTAGCGTCCCGTGCCCTGGGACTGAGGCACAATGGCGGCAAGCTGCTTGAAAGCTGCATCCCTGTCGGGCTGGGTATCGATGCGCTCAGGCGTGGTTAAGGCTACTTCAAAGCCCAGCACTTGATCAACCGTCACCCGGGAAAGGTTCACCAGCTGCGGTGCATAGTTGGTCACGGGCGCATCCAGCGAAAGCCTGCCATCTTCCCAGAGACGCATGACGGTTAGGCCGGTAAATAGCTTGGTCAGGCTGGCCAGGTCAAACAGGGTCGATGGACATATGGCACCCGTGCCATCAAGGTGAGTTGTTCCGCCTTCCGCATGATAAGCAGTGTCGGCTGTGCCGCAGGCTACGGTCATGCAGGCCATGATATGGGTATCCTCCACGAAATAGCGGACGGCTTGATCCAGCATGGTCATTCCTCCTGAGGGTGATGCGTCAGAACATACTGATTTGGCTGGTTTCACTGAGTCCCTCCAAAGAGCCGTGAGTTCGCAGCAAATCCACTACACTGCTGCCTACACGGCCACGTTCCTTCAAATCTTCGATGGAAAGGAAGGGACGCTCATCCCGTGCGGCAACGATGGAGATGGCAGCGCTTTCCCCTAATCCGCCTAGGCTGGTGAAGGGACAGCGAAGATTACCGTCCTCAATCAGGAACTTCCGCACGTCGCTCTTGTACAGATCAACCGGCAGGAACTTAAAGCCCCGCATGTTCATTTCCAGCACCAATTCCAGTGCCGTCTGGGAATCCTTGTCCTTGGCCGTGGCGTTTTCCATTTCCTTGATCTCACGGATTTTTGCACGGCAGGTGTCCGGGTCAATGATCATCGTTGCCGCATTGAACCCATCGCCCCGGACGGTAAAGTAGGCGGCATAGTAGGCGAGGGGATAATGAACCTTGAACCACGCAATGCGAAGCGCCATGGTGACGTAAGCCACAGCGTGTCCCTTAGGGAACATGTACTTGATTTTTTTGCAGCTGTCAATGAACCAAGGCGCCACGTTATGGTCAAGCATGGCCTGCTCCATTTCCGGCTTCAGACCTTTGCCCTTTCGGACAGATTCCATGGTGGTAAAGGCCAGCTTAGGTTCTACGCCTTTGTCAATCAGGTAATTCATGATGTCGTCACGGCAGCAGACGCATTCGTTCAGCTTTGCCGTGCCGGAGCGAATAATCTCCTGTGCATTACCCAGCCACACGTCCGTGCCGTGACTTAGGCCGGAAATGCGAATCAGCTCTTCCATGGTGGAGGGATGGGTGTCATCCAGCATGCCCCGAACAAAGCCTGTTCCGAATTCGGGAATGCCGAAGGTGCCGGTGGTGCAGTCGATCTGCTCCCGAGTGACACCCAGGGCTTCCGGAGAGTGGAACAGACTGCGCACGTCCGGATCGTCCAAGGGAATGTCACGGAAGTCAACGCCTGTCAGCTGGCACAATTCGTGGATCATGGTAGGATCCAAATGCCCCAGACAGTCCAGCTTCACCAGAATGTCGTGCATGGAGTGGAAGTCAAAGTGGGTGGTGATGAACTCGGCAGACGGGTCGTCAGCCGGGTGCTGCACGGCGGTAAATTGGTAGATTTCATATTCCTTCGGCACAACCACCATGCCGGCAGGGTGCTGACCTGTGGTTCGCTTAACGCCCATGCAGCCCTGCACCAGCCGCTCTTTCTCCGTGTTGCCGCACTGAATGTGCCGCTCTTCCAGATACTTGCTGACATAGCCGTAGGCGGTCTTGTCTGCCAATGTGCCTACCGTACCGGCACGGAAAACGTGACCTTCGCCAAACAGTTCCACCACCTGATGGTGGGCACGGGACTGATACTCATTGGCGAAGTTCAGGTCGATATCAGGCACCTTGTCTCCGGCAAAGCCAAGGAATACTTCGAAAGGAATATCGAATCCGTCCTTGGTAAGGGGCTGACCACAGATGGGGCAGTCCTTGTCCGGCAAGTCCACGCCGACCTTGTACTTGTTCTTGTCCACATCAAAGAAACCCTTGTGGCAATGGGTGCAGCGGTAGTGGGGCGGCAGGGCGTTCACCTCCGTGATGCCGCACATACAGGCCACAAAGCTGGAACCTACGCTGCCACGGCTGCCCACCAGATAGCCATCAGCCAGGGAACGCTGCACCAGCCGCTCGGCAATGTTGTACAGGGTGGCAAAGCCGTAGCCGATAATCGAATTGAGTTCCTTTTCCAGCCGCTTGGTGACGATTTCCGGCAGTGGATCCCCATACCATTCCTTGGCCGTGCCCCAGGACATGTTCTGAATATTGTCCGCCGCATCGGGCCAGAAGGGCTGGAACGTATCCTCTCCCTTGGGGTGCTTGGGGAACAGACGCAGCTGCTCCACCTGGTCGGCAATCTTTCTGGGATTGTCAATGACTACCTCATGGGCTTTTTCTTTACCCAGGTAGCTGAACTCTTCCAGCATTTCGTTGGTGGTCTTAAAGTACAGGGGCGGCTGATTGTCACAGTCGTCAAAGCCTTGACCGGCTTGAATAATCGCCCGGTTAATGGCATTGTGGGGGTCGAGGAAATGCACGTCTCCCGTAGCGACTACAGGCAGCCCCAATTCTTCGCCCAGCTTGACGATGGTGCGGTTCAGATCCCGCAGACCCTCATCATCCTTGACCTGTCCTTCACGCACCAGGAAAGCGTTATTGCCGATGGGTTGAATCTCCAGATAATCATAGAAGCTGGCGATCTTCTTCAGCTTTTCCCAGCTTTCTCCGGCAAGCACGGCACGGAAGAGTTCTCCTGCCTCGCAGGCACTGCCGAGAATCAACCCTTCTCGGTACTTTTCAATGATGGGTCTGGGCATATGGGGCTTCCGGCGGAAGTACTCCAAATGACCAATGGAAACGAGACGGTTCAGGTTTTCCATGCCCTTCTGTGTTTTTACCAGCAGGATAATGTGGAAGCTTTCACCGATAGCACCGCCGTGCAGCTGACGATTCAGGTCATACAGGGTGTTCATGCCGTTTTCCCGGCATTCCTTGTACATCTTGGCTAGGCACAGAGCCGTTGCCGTTGCATCATGGACGGCACGGTGAGCATTCTTCAGGCTGACGCCTAGTTTTTTACATAGACTGCCCAGCTTGTGGCTCTTCATGTCCGGGTAAAGCTTGCGGCACAGGGTCAAGGTATCCAGTACGGTGCCATCCCATTGGATGCCAAGGCGGCGCAGTTCCGCACGGAGCAGGGAAGCATCGAAGGAAGCATTGTGGGCTGCAATGGGACAGTCACCGATGAACTCCATCAGCTTCGGGATGGCCGTTTCAGCCGTTTCCTTGTCGGAAAGCATCATGTCAGTGATGCCGGTGATTTCGGTAATCTTAGGCTTCAAAGGTTCCTTGGGATTCACCAGAATGCTGAGGGAGTCCGTTACTGTGCCGCCCACCAGCTTCACAGCACCGATTTCGATAACCCGAGCAATGTTGGTGTTTAGGCCTGTGGACTCAAAATCCAGCACCACAATGGGGGAATCGAAGTCGTATTCCGTTGGATTTGCGACTGCTACAGTTTCATCAATCAGGTAGCCCTCACAGCCGGGAATCAGCTTGATATTCTGTCCCTTTACGGCACCGAAAGCCGCCGGGAAGGCCTGCACCACGCCGTGGTCGGTAATGGCAACGGCGGGGTGTCCCCACTTAATGGCACGCTTGATCAAATCCTCCGCCGGGGTCATGCCGTCCATGGTGGACATGGTGGTGTGCATGTGCAGCTCAATACGCTTCTCTTCTGCGGTGTCTTCCCGCTCGATTTTTTCCATGGGAACCATATCACGGACGGAGATGGACAGCTCCCGGGCAAAATTGTCATACATGCACTCGCCCCGAATCTTCACATTCATGCCGCACTTGATTTGGTTAACCTTATCCATCACGGCCTGCCGTTCCTCGGCGGTAATGGGAGCAGGCGGCGCATCATCGTTTTTCTTGGCAAAGCGGTTCCGATACCGCATGAACACCTTGCACAATATAGAGGAGGTGTAGTCTGTAACGGCAAAGGATACCAGCAGCATTTCGCCGCCTTTTAATTCCTTTGTTTCCAGCTTGAAAATATCGCCTTGCACCACCACCAGACCGCTGTCTGCGGCAAGCTCCTTCATCTCGATGGGGCGGTCGGCAATGCTGCGCCCCATAATGGGCTTTCCCAGCACGTGGTCCGTCATTTGAGGGAATATGGCGGGCTTGTCCTGCGGCTTTTCCGCCTCTTTCTTCTCATGGGGCTGGGAGGGCTTGCGCTCTGCACGGGGCTTCGCACTTGCCTTCTCTTCCTTTGCGCGAAGCTGAGCGGCTGCCGCTGCGGCTTCTGCCTGCTCACGGGCACGCTCTTCACGGATGGCTTGCAGCCGGGCTTCCTGATCGCCGGAAACCGTCAGCTCTACCTTCACATCAGCATCGAAAATGTCCTTTACGGCCTGGGCAAGGCTGGCAGCCACATTTTGCCGGGACATATATTCCAAGGAGAAGTCATCGGGAAAGGTCAGGGTAATGCGATTCCCCTCACAGCGCCAGTCGATGAGATCAATCCACGGTACGGAGGAAGTGTAATTCCGCTTGAGGAAGTCGATCAGGACTTGCTTATAGGCACCAATATTGGCGAGGAAATCCTCTTTTAGCGCAGGACTTACCACACGAATTGTCACCGGATAGTTGGGGAAAATGCGCTGCAAAATGGCCTTCATTTTCATGAAGGTTTTTTCCTCTACCAGTACCTTGCTTTGAAAAGTGATGTATACCTTGTTGAATTGGCGGACAAAAACAACGGACGGCGTTGTCAGCTGATCCTTCAGGTGGGGAAGCTCCTTGGTGATTTCTCCTAAAAGATCCTCGTAGCTCATGCAAGTCCTCCTCAGATGGGGTCGAAAAAGCAGCCGTCATGCCCGTATGCATAGGCAGTGCGTGTGATTCGGCAGTTGTGTAAGACAATCTTGATGCTTCTGCGCTCGTCATTATAGCATGAGGGAGAAAACCGGTCAAGCGTGCTAGATGATATGCAAGAACTTGCGTTCTCTTCGGAGAATCAGGTAAACGCCTGCAAAAGCATGTTCTGTGATGCGAATGAAATTATTTTGTAACAAAAATATTGCAATTACCTTGCATTTCTTCATATTTTGTCGTACAATCTAAACATACTCAACGAGGAAGAGGAGTGTCTGCATGGGCAAGCGCATTTTGCTGGTCGATGATGAGCCTTTGATTTTGAAAGGCCTGAAATACACACTGGAACAGGAAGATTATGAAACGGAAAGCGCCATGGACGGGGAGGAAGCACTGGAAAAATTCTTCAACCAAAGCTTCGACCTGATTCTGCTGGACGTGATGCTTCCCAAGCTGGACGGGCTGAGCGTATGCCAGCGCATTCGTGAGCACAGCAATGTGCCGATTATTATGCTGACCGCCAAAGGGGAGGACATGGACAAGATTCTGGGTCTGGAGTATGGCGCAGATGATTACATGACCAAGCCCTTCAATGTGCTGGAGGTAAAGGCACGGATTAAGACCATCCTCCGCCGTACAGGCAACAGCACCGTGGAGGAGAAGCGGGTCATCCGTGTGCGTGATTTGGAAGTCAACCTTTTGAAGCGCACTGTGACCCTTGCCGGCAAGGAAATCCGGCTGACCGCTAAAGAGTTCGACCTGCTGCACATGTTTGTGACCAACCGGGGCAAGGTGTTCAGCCGGGAGGAGATGCTGGAAAGCGTCTGGAAGTACGACTATGCAGGGGAAGACCGCACGGTAGACGTGCACATTCGCCGCCTGCGGGAGAAGATCGAACGGAACACTGCGGAGCCTGAGTTTATCCTCACGAAATGGGGAGTTGGTTACTATTTCACCGACAAAGATTAAGCATCATCCCTTAAGCAGCATACGCTGGAAGATTCTTCTGGCGTTTTTGCTCATTGTAGGCATTTCTTTTGTGATCATGCTTTCATCGCTGACCGGCTTGGTGAGCGACTACCTGTTTACCCAGCGCACCCGTCAGGACAGCCTCTCTGTGGAGAAGCTGGCCACGACGCTTGCGCCTCTTTTTGCGTCCGCATCCTCTGATGCCATGGATGAGGAGCTCGCTTCCTATGCCGGAGAAATGGGAGGCAGGCTGGTAGTGGTGGATCAAAGCGGCAGGGTGCAGTATGACAGCTTCAGCCAGCTGTACGGCATGAAGCTGGAGCTGCCGGAGGTGATTGCTGTGCTGGTCAATGGAGACAGCACGGCCTACGGCATTCATACCCTTGATGCAGAGGATGCGGCGAATATTGCCGAGCATGCGGACTATCACGTGTCCTATTGCGTAGCGAAAATGACCGGGGACGACGGCACCATTGGCGCTTTGGTGTTCATCAGCCCGGTGGAGGAACTGGTCGCAAGCCTGAACGCCGTAGAAAAGCAAATGACCACGGCCTTTGCTGTTGTGGCAGCAGCAGCACTGCTGGTGGCACTGATTTTTTCCAGGGTGTTGACGAAGCCTATTCTGGTGTTGACCAGTACCCTGCAAAAGATGGGACGAGGCGACCTGAGCGTTCGAGTGCCTGTAAAAGGTTCCGGCGAGCTGCGGGAAATGGCAGTCAGCTACAATACCATGGCAGAGCAGCTGGAATCTCTGGACAAGAGCCGCAACCAGTTTGTGGCTAATGCTTCTCATGAATTGAAAACCCCCTTGGCCACCATGAAGATTCTGCTGGAAAGTCTAATCTATCAGCCGGATATGCCCCAGGAATTGCGAACAGAATTCATGCAGGATATGGATCATGAAATTGACCGTCTCAGCGGCATCGTCACAGACCTGCTGACACTGACCAGGATGGACGCCAATCGGATGGAGCTGCACCTGGAGGATACGGACATCTCCCAGCTGACCGAGGAGAACATCCGCTTGCTGCAACCTATGGCGGAAAAGCGGAAGCAAACCCTGCAAGGGAACATTGCGCCCGGCATTATGGCCAGCGTGGATGTATCCAAGATGAGCCAGGTCTTCTATAACCTGATTGACAATGCGGTGAAGTATACGCCGGACGGTGGCAACATCAGCGTTTCCCTTGTCCGGGAGGGGAAACAGGCTGTGTGGCGCGTTCGGGACAACGGCGTAGGCATTCCGGAAGAGGATCTGCCCCATGTGTTTGAGCGGTTCTATCGGGTGGACAAGGCTCGCAGCCGGGAAACCGGCGGTACAGGCTTGGGCTTGTCCATTGTCAAGCAAATTACCGCCCTTCACGGCGGCGAAGTGACCGTGGAAAGTACCCTGGGGCACGGTTCCGTCTTTACTGTAACACTGCCCATGAAGGAGGAAACCCATTCATGAAGCGACTGCTGTTACTGATGCTGTGCTGCCTGCTGCTGGGCGGCTGTTCCTTCAACATGGCAGAATCTCACTTGAGCACTACGGCTGTGCCGGGCACATCCCCCATCCTGCCGGAAGCCGTGGCCGCTCAAAGCCTTTCCACCACCAATGAAGCACTGCTTTACTACCGCTATTATGATGAACCTTACCTTGCGGCGGAGCGGCGTACCATTCTGCAATCACCTTCCCAGGCCTATGAGATGGCACTGCTGACGGCTCTCATTGCAGGCCCCAGCGGACGGGACGACAGCCTGAATGCCCTCTTCCCTGAAGGTACACAAGTGTTGTCTACGGCAAGACAGGGACGCACCCTTTTTGTAACCTTGAGCAAGGAAATCATGGATCGGTACGCAGATGAAGAGGCAACCATCAGCAGTGAAAATGCTGGCTCGGAATCTATTCTCCGACGTCAGCTTTGCATGCAAAGCCTGGTTGCAACGGTCACGGAAAATTGCAATGTGGACGATGTGCAGATTCTTGTCGAGCAAGGTGATGACGCCACGGAAAGCATGCGGATGCGGCAGAAGTATTTCCTTACCACCAGTGATGACACGCTGCTGACCACACCCCAAACCCGGCAGGATAATTTCATCCTTACCCCTGAGAACACGCTGAACGTGATCCTGAACAAATGGGAAATGCGGGACTGGAGCAGGCTGTACCGTTACATGGCATCGGTGGATGCCTCCAATGGGGACACACTGATGAGTCAGAGCGATTTCATTACTGTCATGGAAGCTTTGCCTCAGTTGACAGGATTCACCTTTGAAGGGGGCAGCGTTTCTGCTGATGGGCAGACGGTGACCTACACATTGAATGTGTCCATGATAACATCCGATGGGCAAAACCTGACCCGCACGGGACGGGTGGTTCGGCTTTGCCGTGAAAATGACTGCTGGAAAATCACATTCAGTCAGCTAACCGACTGGTTGGAGGGCGCAGCATGAAGAAAACTCGCCTGATCCTTTGCTTACTTTTAACACTAAGCCTTTTATGCGGCTGCGGCACTACCCAGCAGACAGCAAGCACGGCAGTAACCCTTCCGCCTGCTGCTGTCAATGCGGTAGCACCGGTAGGGGATGACGGCATGCAGTACAACGGTCAAGCGGCCTTATTCCTGCCCAGCGCGGATGGGCAGCGACTCCTGTGCCGCTATGTGCCCGTTACGCTTCGCCATGATACTCACCCTGCCCAGACCATTGTGCAGGCCCTCCTTGGCTATGATGGGGATGACGCGGTGCAGCCTCTTGGTGGAGAGACTCGCCTGACCCTTTACGGACAGAATCCTGTGGAAGTGGCAGGAGGCGTGTGCACGGTGGACCTTACCTCTTCCGCACTGATCCTGGAAGACGAAACCCTGTATACGGCCTGCCTAGCCATTGCTACGACACTTTGCAACCTGAGCGATATTCAGGAGGTGAATGTGCTGATTGCAGACCAGGCTATCAGCATGGACATTTCCGGCAACCTGCCTATGGGCACGCTTCGTGGGCACTCCGGCGAGGAATTGACCCTATTGTGGGAGCAGATGGAGGCACGCCGCACGCCTCTTGGCGGTGACGCCTCCACGGTTCCTGTAACCTCCATGGCGACGCTTTATTTTCCTCTTGCAGATGGAAGCGGCGTGATTCCGGAGGTGCGGACACTGACTTTTCCGGGACAAACGCCTCAGCAGCTTGCTGCTGTGCTGATGACGGCATTGTCCGATGGTGCCCAGTATGTATCCGGCACGGCGAAAATGCCGGACATGGATGCCTTAATGACCACATCGCCTCAGGTGTCTGACATGCTGGAAGGCGGCCGGCTGGTGACGCTGAACTTCATGGCAGATTTGTCTACCCAGTTGGACGACTGCGGCATTCCCATGAATTGCTTCCTTGCTGCAATTACAGATACGCTGATGACCTTCATCCCCTCCGTAACCGCTGTCAAGATTCAAATTGGTACGGAAGTGCTGACACAGACCACCAGCCTGACCGGTACTGAAATCCGCTTCACGGATGGCGTTCTCCGCCGCAGTGCGTTTGAAAGCTTCCTGATGGATCAAGCCGTTATCTACATGGCAAAGGGCGACAAAATGGTGGCAGTGCGCAGGAATCTCCCGGCAGGGGACACGGCATCTCCTCGGGTACTGCTGAAGGAAATGATGCAGGGCGCAACCCAGCAGGAACAGAATGAGGGCATTCAAAGCATATTGCCGTATGGACTTCATGAGGAGGATATTCTCGGACTGAGCCTGCAAGACGGCACCTTGCTGATCAATCTGTCAGCCCATGCAGCATCGGCAATTCGACAGGCTGGCAGCGAACGTGAGCAACTTGCTTGCTACGGTATGGTCAATACCCTGTGCAAGAATAAGAATGTCCGGCGTGTGATCTTTTTCTTTGATGGTTCATCGGTCAATGAACTGGCAGGCAGCTTAGATTGGGGTGGAGCGTTCTTCTATTGCCCGGGGCTGATTGCGAAGGAATAAGGATGCTCTAACTGCCTTGGTGATGACCGTGTGAAGGACAAGTGTATGCTTCTTCTCATAAAGGCATGAATTTATTTGCAATTGTTCATAATCCGTTCATTCATATGTCAAAAAGGTCGATTATACTAACATCATCAACCGGGAGGGCAGAACCCACAGAGGTTGAGAAAGGAATGAAGGATTATGAAAAAGAATCTTAAGACTCGTATCGCTTCTTATGGAGCGGTTGCGTTGGCAGGTATTATGATTGGATGCGGCGTGACCATGACGGCACATCCCTTTGCACAGGCTGAAGAAACGGCAACCCCTGTAACCACCTCTACTACGGTGACCACCACGGTAACCAGCCCCTTCACGGAGGCAGTCAGCAACGTGAAGGACAGCGTGGTTGGCATTAGCAACTACCAGATGGTGCGGTACAGCAGCTATGGCGGCTACGGCGGATTCTTCAACTACGGCAATCGCGGTAACAGCGGCAGCAGCCAGGAGCAGGAAGTTCTTTCCGCTACGGGTTCCGGCGTTGTGGTTGGCGAAGGCGGCTATGTGCTGACCAACTACCACGTTGTGGAGGATGCCAGCAGCCTGAAGGTTACCGTAGGCGATGACTCCTACGATGCTACCTTGGTTGCCTACGATGAGAACCTGGATATCGCTATTGTGCAGGCTTCTGATCTGAACCTGAAGCCCGTTACCCTGGGCGACAGTGATACCCTGCAGGTTGGCGACTGGGCCATTTGCATTGGCAATCCTCTGGGCGAACAGTTTGCCGGCACGGTAACGGTGGGCATTGTTTCTGCCCTGAATCGTGAGGTTTCTTCCTCCTCTACGGATAAGTACGGCCGGAAGGAAACCACGGTCAACTCCATGATTCAGACCGATGCAGCCATTAACAGCGGCAACAGCGGCGGCGGCATGTTCAACACCAATGGCGAACTGATGGGCATTCCTACCCTGAAGTACACCGGTTCCGCTTACTCTGGCACTACGGTGGATGGCATTGGCATGTGCATCCCGATCAACGCTGCAAAGCCCCTGATTGAAGATGTGCTTTCCGGCAAGGTTAGCAGCACGACCAGCAGCTCTTCTTCTTCCAGCAGCTCCAGCAGCATGACCATGAGCCGTGCACGGATGGGTGTTTCTACCTCCAGCATGAACACTTCTCATCCGGCTGTGGCCAACGGCACGCTGCCTAACGGCGCCTATGTGGTCAGCGTGGAAGAAAACAGTCCCGCTGCTAAGGCAGGTATGCAGGCAGGCGATATCATTGTGGACGTTAATGACACGGTGATTACCTCCAGCACCCAGCTGCAGAGCCTTGTCTTCTCCTACTCTGCAGGCGATACCCTGAACGTGAAGGTCTATCGTGTGCCCGGCTTGGCTGACCTTGGTTCCGATGAAGACATTCCTGACGGTGAGTACATTGATCTGACTGTTACCTTGGAAGTCATTGATGAAACCAATCAGTAATCCGACAATATAGAAAATCCGGCAAGGCGAATGCCTTGCCGGATTTTCTATACCCGAGGGACTATCAAATGATGGTCGCTGTAAACCAGGTTTTGTAGCAATGGCCGGGTTCCAAAATGGTGGCATAGGGCTTATCTTCCATATTGCCGCTTTCGCCGACTGCCTCCGGCATGCCGTGCCAGGGCTCCAAGCATACATAGTCCGCATTGGCACCGGGCTTGGTCCATACGGCCAGCACTTCAAACTTGGGGAAGGTGAAGTACACACCGTGACCCGTGTCCTTGTGCACCAGCTTCACGCCGCGGCTCTTTAAGCCGCAGAACAGCAAAGCGTCCCGTGCATCAAACATGGCGTGATTCAGGGGCAGCACCTTGCCGTCCTTCAGCTCCTTCAGCTGCTCATAGCCGTCAATGAGTCCGCCGCCGGGAGCTAAATAGTTTTTGCCGTCCTCGGCTTCATCAAAGACAAGCTGATAGTCATCAAAGGAGGCACCCTTTTCCATGGGGCAAATGAAACCGGGGTGTCCGCCTACGCAAAAGGGCATGGGCTTGCTGTCCAGGTTCTCAACCAGGAACGTGGTGGTATAGCCGTTATTGCACAGGGTATAGGTCACATGGAAGACAAACTGGAAGGGAAACATTTTGCTGTTCTCTTCATTTGGACCTAGGGTCAGCTCCACAAAATCGTCACCGATTTTCGCAAAGTCAAACTTCACATCTCTGGTGAAGCCGTGCTTCGGCATGGGATATGTGACACCGCCGATCTTGATGTGATTGTCCTTCACGGAGCCGCACACAGGGAAAAGCACCGGTGCATGCTGTGCCCACACGGCGGGATCTGCCTGCCAAAGCACTTCACGACCGCTTGCATCGTGGAAAGAAATGATCTGCGCACCAAGGCGGCGCACGACTGCCTTACATCCTCCATAGGTTAAGGTTACGGTATCCTGCATAAGGCCTTCCTCCTATCATTTTTTGTGTAACAGATTGAAATCCATCGGTGTATGACCATCCACCCAATAGGCGGCATAGGAAACAGTTTCGCCTACCTTAAGCCCTGCGTCATTGTACACATCGGAAGCAATTTCCGTTCCGGGTACGACTTCCGTCACGTGATCCCGTACCCGTTCCGAAGTGCTCTCCGTTGCACTGTCGATGGCCAGCAGTTCAATGGCACCCTGACGGATACGGGCATCCACCAGCACCACAATATGACCACGACGCAGGTTGCATAGGGCAATGCCTTGCTTCGTCAGCAAAAGATCATGCAGGGCATCCAAATCGTTGCGGAGTCCGTCTCCATTGTAGCGGAAGCCCAAGGAAGCAGCTTTCCCGGTATCCTCCAGTGCCTGCAGCAGGGCAGGCCGATCCGTGCCATCATCCCCACGTCCACCGTGGGTGCAGGAGAAGTCTGCTAGGGCGCAAGGATCTTGTACCATGCCGGTCAGCCATTGGATGCCGTGGCAAAGCGCAAAGATGCCGCAGCCGGAGGTGTGCAGCGTACCACGGCCGTTGTAGGCGTAGGGATGCGTCCATTCCGGAGGGTGCTGATTGAAGAAGGTGATTGTTCGTTGAAAAATCACCATATCTTTCACTTTCCCTGTCATGAGCGTTCCTCCTCATGCTGCAAAAAGGTGAGCACCGTGCAGTCTTCATTGGGCAGATGAAAGGCATTAAAATATTGCTGTTCCAGAGGGATCCATCGATCTCGGAAAGCAGTCCAGCCTTGGTCACCATTTCGGCGGCGAATGCGCTCCTCCTGGACATCCTTGGGAATGGTGAGGAAGAAAGCAACGTCATAGGGGCAGCTTGTTTTGGGATGCAACGCATACGCACCCTCGATGATGGTGACAGGAGCTTCCGGAATGTTAACAGGCTCCATCAGCCGATCCAGATGACAGCTGTATGGACGGTAATTTGCATGCCCTTTCTGAAGCAGCGGATGAAGCACTTCTTCGCAGAACCGCTCAATGTCTGCATTGCCGCCGGGCTGTGCAAGGCGTTCGGGGGTTTTCTTGGCATGGGGCACGTAAAAGTCATCCATGTGAACAACAGGCGCATGACCCAACACGAAAGAAAGACGTTCGCTGAAGGTAGTCTTTCCGCTGGCACATGGGCCGTCAATGGCGATGAGAAGACGCTGCTTCTGCTGCTGTTTCTTTGCAATGACCTGCAAGGCAGGCAGCAGCCGTGCAGCTTCCCTGCTGATCACTCGATAGGCCGGAGCATAAGCGGTTCGGTATTGCTCTGAATGAGAAGGAAGAAAATGTTCATTCCTTAACTGATCACAGCAAGCATTAAAAGCTTGACGGCTTCCGCACAGCTCTTCATCCTCCAGGGAGGCAAGAGCACAGCACACATCTTCTCTGGATTGATGGGCAGAAGAGGAAAGAAGCATCAATCGGGCAATCCACAAAGGAGAAAGGGTTGCAGCCATCGCCGGTGCAAGATACAATCGAACATATTCTCCGGGCAAGACCTCAGTCAGCGGCATGGAAGCATCAGGGATCAAGTTCTGCGCTTCTCGCACAATACTGGCAGTTACATCCTCTTCACTTCCTAGTAAATGTCCGCACCCGAGGCTGCCTTGAAAGAATAATTTCACCACATCCGCCTCGGTCATCAGCGGATAGCGTTTTCTATGCCAAGCAAGAACTTCATTCACGGCTAGACCTCCAATTTACGGATGCTCATAGCGGAAGGTAACACGCTGATCAATATCGCTCCAGGCGGCAATGGTGCTGTTCAGGGCATTGATTACATAGTCCCAGCCCTCTTCGGAAGAAGAAACTTCAGCCAAGTGCTTTTCTCTGCGGGCTTCCTGCTCCTCATTCAGCAACTGCTGGCGGCGTTCGTCCGTCAAAGGATACCAGAAATCACTACGCTGAATTTCCGTCGGCGTCAGGCTGTCGGATAGCACTTCCATCGCAGGCAGTTCCAGCACAACGGTGTTGCCTTCGGTGCGGATTTGAACCTTTGTCAGGTCAATGCCGATGCTGGCATGATAGGTATAAGCAATCTGAACAGACTGCACGGTGCCGATGAAAAGAGCGTTGGTGGTGGAATCCAGTACACCGTTCACATCCACCTGAACGCACTCCAGCCGTGCACTTTGGGATAATTTTTGTGACAGGGTAACGGAAGTATTGACGGCGGCGCCGCTTAAATCAGGAATCAGCTTGGCTGCCCACTTGGATGCATAAGGGAGTAGCACAATCACCAACACCAGCGACAATGCCGTGCCTGCAACACGTGCCAGCCAGGATAAGAATTTCTTCACTGTGCGCCTCCCAGCCATGAAGGCAAACCAACCAGGATGGGCACAACCACATAGCGGCCCAGCAGGACGATGACCACACCGATGCCCAGCAGCATCAGCAATGTGCGAATAACGGAAAAGTGTCGACGCGGCGGCTTCTGCCTGCGACGATGCTCTTTGCGAGGCGGTTGCATAGCATAACCCTCCTATTCAGTCAGGATAGACAAGCACATTATACCTCTTTTTTTGCGAAATGGCTAGAGGCGGGAAACGAGGGCCACGGGCTCAACGTCGCATGACAAAAGGATTCCATCATCTTCTACTAAAAAAGCGACAGATGAACTTTCATCTGCCGCTTGGTGTATTACTTTGGAGCTTATGCGATTTCCAGTGCGATTTCCATCATCTTGGTGAAGGAGTTCTGACGCTCTTCAGCGGTCAGACCTTCGCCGGTGAAGGGGTTATCCGAAATGGTGCACAGGCACAGGGCATTCTTGCCTGCGCTGGCGGCGTTCATGTACAGGGCTGCGCTCTCCATTTCCACAGCCAGCACGCCCAGCTTGGCCAGCTTGGCATTGCTGCCGGATGCGTCATAGAACACATCGGAGGAATACAGGGCGCCGGGCACAACAGGCTGACCCAGCTTTTCGCCCATCTCCACTGCCTTGCGCAGCAGATCGAAGGAGCAGCAGGGTGCCACCGTGCCGTCAAAGCCGAACTGATGGGAGAAGTTAGAGTCGGTGTAGGCACTCATGCCAGCCACAATGTCCCGCACCTTCAGCTTGGGGCTAAGCATACCGGCGGAGCCGATACGGATGATGTTCTTCACATCGTAGAAGTTGAACAGCTCGTAGCTGTAAATGCCAATGGCAGGCATACCCATGCCGGAAGCCATGACGGACACACGCTTGCCATGATAGGTGCCGGTGTAGCCCTGCACGCCGCGGACGTTATTCACCAGCACAGGGTTCTCCAAAAAATGCTCTGCAATGTACTTGGAGCGAAGGGGATCACCGGGCATCAGGACAGTATCGGCAAAATCGCCTGCCTTGGCGGTAATGTGAGGCGTAGGAATGTTGCTCATGTTGTTGCTCCTTTCAATAAAAACACGGACGAAACCGTACATACAATTATATCGATTTCGGCGAAATTTGTACAGTGCTTTTTTCAAGTCTTGGCGGGGAGCACAATGCGCCGCTCTATCTCTTGTGCCACCTTGCTCCACGCTTCCAAGTCGGATAGGTTGATGGAACCGAAGGGCGCATCCAGCAGCCGCTCCATAGCGGCACGGTAAAGGGTCAGCGTATCCAGCAAAGTCGCCGGGGACAGCTGCGCTGCCTTGTTGATTTGGGACAGCAGCATCTTTGCCACATGCATCCAGCAGTGATTCATCATCACCAGCAGCAGGTCGGCAAGATCTTCACCCCCTGCCGGTGCAATGACCCCGTCAGCAGCAGCCGTGCTCACCACACCCGTCATCATGGGCAGGAAAGCCGCGTGCAGTGCTTCCTGGTAGGCCATGCACACGGTGCGCCCTTCATGGGTAAACAGCTGGGGCAGCAGCATGCTGAGGAACGCCACTTCCTCCATACACAAGGGCGACACACATTGCAGCACGATGTTCAGGCGTGCCAAGGCATCCTCTGATTTTGCCAGGGCTTCTCGAGTTCGCTCTGCTGCCGTTTCTGCTCTTTGGGTGCACAGGGTTTCCAGTACAGATCCCTTGCTTTCGAAATGATGATAGAATGCGCCCTTGCTCACCTTCAGCTCGTCCAGAATGTCCTGCACGCTGGTCTCCTGATAGCCCTTAGCGCAGAACAACTTTTCCGCCGCCGTCAGAATCTCTTGCTTTCGCTCGTCTCCCTTGCGCAAAGTTCCTTCCTCCCGATGTTTCAAGTCATATAGCAGATATTCTCACTATGCTCCCGCAGAAACGCACTGTAAGCCGCATTGTGGAACAGCCGCCGGAATCGTAGCTGACTGACGTTCTCCCGGGTTGGATGCACCCGGTTGGTCAGCAGCACCGCAAAGAACCCGGTGGTCGGATCCACTGCAATGGATGTGCCCGTAAAGCCTGTGTGTCCGAAGGAGCAGCCGGGCATCAAGTCTCCGGTATAGTTGCACTCCGTACCGCCTAGATGGAAACCCAGCCCCCTGTGCACGTCAAACCCGGGGGTATAGTTGTGAATGGCCTTGTCCATGGTGGCTTTTGTCAGCAAGGGCGCACCATGCCGTGCCAGCATCTGTGCAAAAAGCACACAATCCCGAATATCCGAGAAAATGCCAGCGTTAGCAGATACACCGCCTAAAAATCTGGCATTCTCATCGTGTACCACACCTTGCAGCAGTTTTCCTGTATCCGGGTTCTTTTCTGTTGCGGCGAAGTTGTCGCCCGTGGGGCAGTAGCCGGTGTGGCGCATTCCCAGCGGATCGAATATCTGCCGCTTGGCAAGGCAATCCAAGGAATCGTCATAAATCTTCTCCAGTATTTTGCCGAGTACAATGTACCCCATGCAGGAATATCTGGGTACGCCTGCCACTCCTGCCAAAGGCGTGTTCAGGATGATACTCAGTGCCTGCGCCGGGTTGTCGGTTTGCTCCTGCAAAAGCAGGTGGGGCACAATACCGGAGGTGTGGGTCATGAGCTGGCGAATGGTAATATTTCGAGTAGTTTCCGGCGCATCAAAGTAGCGGCCGATGGTGTCATCAAGGGTCAACTTCCCCTGCTCTAATCCTTGCAATGCTAAGATGGTTGCCCCCATGATCTTCGTGCAGGAAGCCATGTCGAACCGGGTTTCCAAGTTGGCCTCCGGACCATCCGGCAAGGCAATATGCCCCATTGCTTCCATCGCAAAAAGCTCATCTCCGCAGCCTACCGCCGCTGCTCCGCAGGGAAAACAGCCATTGCGGATGCCCTCTTCCAGCAAAGCGTGGATTTGCTCCTTCATCATCTGCCAGCTTCCTTCCGAAACAAACATACAGGGCGGATGAACACTGCATCCGTCCTGTTTATGATACCGTTGTCTACCTAATTACGCAACTATTTTTTCAGAGGATAGGAGTTCAGTGGATCACGCTGCACCTATCAAGACTCGATGAGCCACAGATTGCGCGGCTGCAAGCGAACGCCATACTGCGAGGCATCCGGATTCGTGAAGTTTACGCTCATAGCTTTCTCTGTGCTTGTCCAAGTTGAAATGCCATACATAGCAAAATAAACTTGACGAATACTACTCCGCTCTCTATAATCAACCTATCTTCTGATTATGAAAGGATTGGTTTACGATGGGTAAAGCAAACACGCCCTTTCGCTATGATTATGTGGGCAGTTTCCTCCGCCCTGCTGAATTGAAGCAGGCTCGGGCAGATTTTCAGAACGGCAAAATCGGCGCTGATGAACTGAAAGCCGTGGAAGACGCTGCGATCCGTCAGCTGGTCAGCAAGCAGCAGGCCGCCGGTTATCATGTTATCACAGACGGCGAGTTCCGCCGGGCTACCTGGCATCTGGATTTCATGTGGGGTTTTTATGGCGTAGGCCACAGCCGCACGGAGAAGGGTCTGCCCTTCCATGGGGAAAGTGCCATGCTGGACGACACTTACCTTACCGGCAAGGTAGGGGTGGACAGCCATCCCTTTGTGGAGCACTTCAAGTTTGTTAAGGAACTGGAAGATGAAAACACCGTCGCCAAGCTGACCATTCCCGCCCCTGCCCAGTTCCTGGAGCAGATGGTTATGCCCTTTGCCATGAAGAATACCTCCAAGTATTACGCCAGCACAGAAAAGCTGGTGGAGGATCTGGCAGCAGGCTACCGCAAGGTGATTGCCGATGTATACGCCGCCGGCTGCCGCAACCTGCAGTTTGACGATTGCAGCTGGGGCATGCTGGTGGATCCTCGTGCATGCGCAATCTTTGGTACTGATGAGAAGGGCTTGGAGGCCATCAAGGAGCAGATGCTCACCGCCAATAACCTGGCCATTGAGGGCAAGCCGGAGGATCTGGTGATCAATACCCATGTCTGCCGGGGCAATTTCCACTCCACTTACGCCAGCTCCGGTGCTTATGACAGTGTGGCCAAAACCCTGCTGGCACGGGAGAATGTGAATGCCTACTACCTGGAGTTTGACGACGCACGCAGCGGCGGCTTTGAGCCTTTGGCGGCTGTCAGCGGCGAAAAGAAAGTGGTGCTTGGCCTGATTACCACCAAGCGTCCCGAGCTGGAAGACAAGGCGGCGGTAATCGCCCGTATTCATGACGCTGCCAAGTACATTCCCTTGGATCGCCTGTGCCTGAGCCCTCAGTGCGGCTTTGCCTCCTGTGAAATCGGCAATAAGCTGACGGAAGCTCAGCAGTGGGCTAAGCTGGCGCTGGTTAAGGAAATCGCTGAAGAGGTGTGGGGCTGAGTTTCGCTCCGTACCGGAAACGGCTGAAAACGAAAAAAACAGATGCAGTCTGCATGTAGGCTGCATCTGTTTTGGTTGATTGATCGAGGGGGGCAATCACGATGGACTGCATCATGCTATCACAGAATTGCCGGAACGCAAGCACCCCAGCAGCATCTTGACCCTTCCTCCGCCCCCCAAAAAACGTTAAGCGTCAGGAAAATCCCTGACCCTTAACGATGCAGATGTCTATGCAGTTACTGGGGCAGCTCAATATCGAATCCACCCTTGATGATGAAGTCACGCAGCAGCTTATCAGCACGGGTGTTGACCATGGGCAGCGGCATCTTCTTACCGGTGATGGCTTCAAAGTACGCCTTTGCTTTCGCCTTGTCGATCGTTGCCTTCAGTGCGTCAAACCGGCCAAATTCGTTGATGTTGTCTTCCGTGACGTGAAGCGCCATCAGATCCCGCAGCATGGTCTCGTCAAGGCCGAGCGCATGCGCCGCAAGCCGATGGAGCTGATCATCTTTCGCCCGTGTAACATAGTCGGTGATGTAGTCCCGGAAGGTCTTACCCTCTTCCGGCTGCACATCGCCGCTCTGAATATCGTGCAGGAAGATGTTCGCATATTTCTGCTCTTCCTGAGACAGGGTGGCGAATGTTTTGTGCAGTTCATCCTCGGCCTTGCGTATTTCCTCCTGCGGCGCGCCGTCCTGATGCAGCAGCTTGATGAACTTCACAAAACGGGAGTTCATATAATCCGTGTCAATCTTGTCTGTGTCGATGGTCGTCAGATAGCCTTCGATATCATAAGGTGTATCTTCTTCATGCTCACCGGGGCCACGCACAAAGAGCTCCTTGTAGCGCTTCACAAGGGTCAAGTACGTCCTCTCGTCAATCTCCAGGGTGATCGTTTCCTGCTTGCCGGTTTCGTCATTGGTAAACGTATATTCCAGCGTCTTCCAGTTGAAGCCCTGTACCTTTGCCGCTTCCAGGTATTCATTGAATTGCCGGAACAGCTCCGCAAATTTCTTTCTTTCCGGCAGCTCGGCAGGCAGCTTTTCAAAGTTTCCTACGCCAGCGAGCTCAAATACGTCCCTGATCTGCGCAAAGATGGAATTCATCGCTGTCAGATTCTTGGGCAGGCGCTGTGCGAACAGCCCCAGGGGCTTATCGCCGGAATACAGTTTCACCGCAGCTTCGATGTTCTTTTCCATCGTGTGCGGACGGCGATAGTATTTAATCGTGCCGAAAGGCTTGTCCGGCCCAAAGAGCCGGTTGGTGCGGGAGAAGGCCTGGATGATGTTTTCATAGCGCAGCATCTTATCCAGGTAAAGGGTGTTGATCCATTTGGAATCAAAGCCCGTCAGCATCTGATCCACCACAATCAGCAGGTCAATCTGCTTTTCTGGTTCGCGGTCAATCCGCTCATAGGGCTTTTTATGCGCCAGACGGGCGGCAATGTCCTTTTTCATCTTGGCAAAGGTTGCTGCTGTAAAGTCCTGGCCATACCGCCGGTTATAATCGGCGATCAGTTCCAGCAGGCCATCCTCTTTTACCTTTGAGTCGCCATTGTTGTCAATGCTCGGATCAAACAGGGCGGTGATCCTCATTTCAGGGGCGGCAGCCTTGAACCGCCGATAGTACTCCAGCGCTTCCGGAATGCTGCTGGTGGCAAAGATGGCATGGAATTTGCTGCCCTGGCTGAGCACAACCCAGTTTTCCAGCATGTCCTTCACCACCATGGACTGGTGATCATCTGTCCGATACTGGCTGTTGGGCAGGAAGTCCTCAATTCCCTTCACATAGGTGCCATCCTGCTGCGTGTATCCCGCCATGGGTACCGTCGTCATGTACGCAAGGAATACCTCCTTCTTGGCAGGGTCGGCCATGACTTCTTCCACCGTGTCGGCCTTCGCCTTTTCCAGGGCGACCATCGTGCGCACATCCTTGTCCTTGAAGGTCAGCACCTTGTAGGGATCAAAGCCCAGCACATTCCGATCACGGATGCCATCGGCAATGCTGTAGCGATGCAGCTCATTGCCGAACACCGTGGAAGTGGTGCTCATTTTCTTCTGGTTTTCATCCTGGATCGGGGTGCCGGTAAAGCCAAAGAACATCGCCCGGGGAAAGGTCGTCTTGATCGTCAGCAGCATATCGCCAAAGGTAGACCGATGGCACTCATCAACGATGAACACAATCCGCTTGCTGCTCATGGTCGCCAGGTCAGCGGCCTTCAATCCTTCATGCTCTTCGCTGATGTTGCTCATCTTCTGGATCGAGGTCACAATCAGCGTATCCGCCGGATCATTGCTCTTGAGCTTGCCGATGAGGACATGGGTATCCTCTGTTTCCTGCACCGTGTTGCTCTTCTGCTGCTCTGTCAGTCCTGCACCGGCAAAGTTGCGGTACTCCTTCAGGGATTGGGTGCCCAGCTCAATCCTGTCCATGAGGAAAATCACCTTATCCGCATCCCGGGACGTGGCAATCAGCTGGGCAGACTTGAAGGATGTCATGGTTTTGCCGGAGCCGGTTGTGTGCCAGATATAGCCGCCCAGCTGTTCTCCGGCTTCCCAGCGGGCACGACCCACCTTGTCGGAAATGGCATTGGCAGCGTAGTACTGATAACTGCGCATGACCTTCAGCACACCGTCCGAATCATCGGCAACGGTGTAGAAGCCAATCAGCTGGTGCGCCATGGGAATGGACAGCAGCGTGGAAGCGATGCGCTTCCAGTCATTGATCGGCTCATTATTGAAGTCAGCCCAGTGGAAATAGTAATCCGGATTGAATTTTCCATCCGGGCCGGGATTGGCAAAGTAGAGCGTTTCCTCCGGATTCATGGCCACAAAAATCTGAATCAGCGAAAACAGCCCGGTGAAAATCCCTTCCCTGGAATATTTCTCAATCTGGTTTGCAGCCTGGCTGACGGGGACGCCGCTTTTCTTCAGCTCGATATGAATCACAGGCATCCCGTTGATCAGCAGCATCAGATCCCCACGCCGGTCATTGGCCAGCTTGTTCCGGGTCGGAAACTTCGGCTGCTGCACAATTTGATAACGGCTCTGCCCGGCGGCAATCTCCCGACGCTCGTAGATCTTCAGGGACACTTCCTTGCCGAAGTGGGCTGCATCATCCGGATTGTCCCGCTTGATGGAGACGCTGCCGCCGTTGATGAAGCTGTTCAGGCGCAGCGGTGTGCGCAGGGTGGTGATCTGCTCAATGATCTGCTGCATCTCCCCATCCGTCAGCGGAAAATCATTCAGGCGGTCAATGCCCCGGTTGTTTTCAAACAGAATATCCGCCCAGTTCCGGATCAGCTCCGCTTCGCTGAAATGCTTCAGCACTTGATCTTCCCAGCCCTTTGTCTTCAGCAGGTCAATCAGGGCCTGTTCAAAGTCCGCTTCTTTGCTAAATGCCATGGCAGAAGGTCTCCTTGTTACACAAACATCTTTTCCAGCATGGATTTCTTGATGGCCTGCAGCTTTTCCAGCTTACGCTGATGAAGGGTGATAAGGTTGTCGAGGTTGGAGAAATAAGCTC
>CAVGBO010000025.1:4667-9406 GCA_963627465.1 Phocaeicola dorei | reverse complement strand
GCTCCTTGCCGTCCCAGGGCACACCGCAGGCGGTGCAGCCCTGCTGCTCCAGCCGGATGGCAGGTCTGTCGCCGCTGATGAACTGTGCTCCTAGTCCCTGCACCCACGCCTGTGCCCGGGTGGACTTGCCCACCCCGGAATCCCCGGTGAAGCACACCGCATAGCCGTCACCTTCCACGCAGGCAGCATGAAGGGAAACGATGGACTCGTGGCAAAAGCGGCACTCCACGGCGGTTCGGAGGAGATCAAGTGCCCTTTCCTGCTGTAAAAGCGCATTGTCAGGACAGTAAACAGTTATTTGCCGATACGCTTGTGAACAGCGAAGCGGCAACACATCCCTGCTTTGCGGATTGCGCAACAACCAATCGTCATTGCCTAAATTCGTGGCATCTACAGTGCGATTCAGCAACGCTTGAATGTCTCGCAAATTCAGCTTCTTGAAAGAAGCTGGCGGGGCATTTTCAGTTACATGCTGAACGCAGATAGGCAATCCATCATCAACACCTTGCTGCGTAGCGAAACCTTCCCAACACTTTGGGAAAGTCGCAGATGACAAGGCTAAGCCAGCAATGCGAATGAACTGTTGAGACATGCTTAATTCGGAGTTTTCTGCCAGCCGCAAATGTTAGGATCCAAGGAAGCAGCCCGCACAAAAGGACTTTTATCATTCGGGGTCTTTTCGTAGCATTCCGTACCTGGCGCATGGGTCAGCACAATGCCGGAACCGCATTCTCCGCTAGCTGCAACTACCTTTTCAAAATTGAAATGCACTCTCTTAGCACAGGGCTTTTGATAGGTTCTCCTCATTGTCTTTTCCTCCTTGATGATTGTCGATTCTTATTGCAAGACCTTCCGCAAGTAGTCGCTGGGAACGCTTGCAGAAGAACTCATTGGGATGCCCCGGACGATCTCCTAATTCGTGACTTAACACGCATGGCGTGCATATACCCTGATAAGCGCAACCTTTGCACTCACCAGGGAACGGATAAGCCGCTACAGCCTGATGGATTTCCTTCCATCCTTCCTGAAAGTCGCCATGGAGCGCATCTGCGCTGATGGTGTCAAAGGAAAGGCAGGGATACATTCGTCCGTTCCAGTGAATGGCAAAGGAACTTCTTCCGCCGCCACAGGGCAGTCCCTGCACCGGCTCATGACCGCCGCCACCCAGGGGTGGCAGCTCGTCCTCACGCAGTGGAACAAGCTCACGATGATTCAGCTTTGCCCGTGCCTTGTACAGGTTGACGTAATCGTCCAGTGAAGGCTGCAAGGCCATCACATCCCGACCGGTTTCTTCCCGGGCAGGGTAAAGCCCTGAAGAAATGCCAACCGGTACATCCAGTGAATTGACCAGTGTCAACAGTTTTTCCATGTCAGCAAGGGCTGGCTTGGTAGGTGTAAGGCAAACCTCTAACGGAATCCCGGCTGCTTTCACACGCTGAATTCCTGCCAGTGCCGCATCAAAGCCACGAACACCGGTTACCTTCTCATAGGTGTCGTTGTCCGCACCGTAGAGGGTGATTTGGATGGCCTCCACAGGGTGCTGCTTCAAGAATGCCACTCGCTCTTCTGTCATCAACAAGCCGTTGGACTTCAGCGTTACGCTGATTCCACGGCTCAGCAGGTATAGATACAGCTCATCAAACCCAGGATAGGTCAGTGCCTCGCCACCGGTCAGCGTGGCAGTAATCATGCCTGCGTCAGCAGCCTGCCCCATGATGTGCTTCCACTGCTCTGTGGTTAGCAGGCACTTTCCAGTCTGCTTCAACTGCTGTTCCGAAAGATGCACGTAGCACATTTTGCAATTCAGATTGCAAAGAGGTGTCAGCTCGAATGTGCCATGCAGAGGAATGCTTTGCTCTCTGGCAACAGCTTGCAGGTACTCCCGCATCCGGTAGGTCTTCTCCGCATCATCTGCCCCTTGCGTGTCCAGCCTCTCCAGCAGCGCAAGCAACCC
Organism: Phocaeicola dorei; assembly: GCA_963627465.1. Taxonomy (GTDB): domain Bacteria; phylum Bacillota; class Clostridia; order Christensenellales; family Aristaeellaceae; genus CAKUFA01. The sequence continues at coordinate 7,452 of CAVGBO010000025.1, read as the reverse complement.
TGTTTGTTCATCCTTCACGTGTTCACTCGTGGCTCCTCACCCCCTTCACGCACTTCCCGCCCATCACTCGGCAGCTTTCCTTGCTGCTCCCGGCACTTTCTCCACACCCTCGCCAGCCATGGCGGTGGTGGCACCCTCGCTGATCCCCTCGGTGCTCTCTTTGGTGAAGAGAATTCAAAGTTGTTATTGAAGCTAACCATCTTGTGCCCATTGAGCACTGTCTTGACGGCACAAATTTTTTCAAGCGTTCCAATACTTGCATATATGGTCATCTCAATTCTGGTGGTCTGAAGGCAAAATGAACCATGTTCAAAAATAATGTGCCGAAGGTTGTAAAAATGTCCGCTGCATGTTTGACATGCTTTTTTTTTTGTGTATAATGATAGTACGGTAAGTTGGAATACATCCGTATTCCCATAACCGTGTTTGTCACAATTTGCAAGATAATTGTGATGAAATTGCAAATCATCCAACAAAACACACGTCTGGGTTCAGCGGTGCGGAGAACGATGAGGCATATGGAGCAATGATTGCCGAGACGGGTCTGTGCGAAAGTGCAGCCTGAAAGTCGGAGGGCGAAGCTATAGGAAACGCCGGATTGGTAAGCTCCATGCGCCGAAAAGGTTCTCCGCTTTTGCAGGTTCACCCCATCTTCCTGAATGAAGGAATGTGCTGAAGAGGAGAGGTTTTGCCCACGATTCAAGGTGCAGGTGAAGCGCAGCAGACTGCGAATCATCCCTTCAAGGAAGAAACACGTTGCATCTCCATCGCTCAGTGGCACGCACTGGCACGGAGCGGCACGGTGCTGCCCATGCGTATCCCCTTGGATGGGGACAGCATGCGCCCCCTCATCCGGCGCAATCGGGACTTGGTGTCCATCATTCCGATGACCCGCCCGGTGAAGCGTGGAGATGTGGTGCTCTTTGAGTACCCTGCCGGTCGGTACGTGGTGCACCGTGTTCGGCGCATGGAGAAAGATCGTGTGCAAACCTTGGGCGACCATTGCTGGAACCCTGACCCGTGGATGCCCCTTGACTGTGTGTTGGGTCTGGTGACGGAGGCAGAGCGGAACGGCAGACGCATTCCCTTTGATACGCCCCTTGCCCGAGGCTTTGGCCGGGTCTGGATGGCAGGTCTGCCCCTGCGGCGGCTTTGGTGGAAATGCAAGGCACTGGCAGGACGTACATTGCGAAAGCTTGGATGGAGGAAGTGATGCCCATGGAGGAAAATCAGCAGCCCCAATCCCTGCGGGAACTGTTGGCGCAGCTGGATGCCCAGGGCATTACGGACTACCGCCGGTATGATGCGGTTCGCCGCTTCCTGAGCTTCAAAGCCAGGGACAAGAACGTCCCCATTTCCGGCACCTTTGAGCTGACGCCCCTGTGCAATCTGGATTGCAAGATGTGCTATGTCCACCTGCACAAGGAGCAGATGCACGGCGCAGCGCTGATCCCCACGGACACGTGGAAATCCATCATGCGCCAGGCGGTGGATGCGGGCATGATGTACGCCCGTGTCACAGGCGGCGAGTGCCTGACCTACCCCGGCTTTCGGGAGCTGTATCTGTACCTGGCGGGCATGGGCGTGGAAACCAGCGTGCTGTCCAACGGCATCCTCATGGATGCGGACATGGCGGCATTCTTCAAGGCGCATCCGCCGGCGGGCATACAGGTAACCCTGTACGGTGCCAGTGAGGATGCCTACGAGCGAGTCACCGGGCACCGAATGTTCGGCAGGGTGATGGAGAACCTTCGCCGCCTGCGGGATATGCAAATTCCCCTGAGCATTGCCGTAACCCCCAACGCCTTCATGACCGATGGGCTGGCAGTGATTCGCCTGCTGCACGAGGAAGGCTTCCATGCCAGCATCAATTCCGGGATCGTTGCCCCGCGAGAAGAGACGGGGCGCAAGACAGCCGATGCTGACGTAGAGACTTACGTCTCCATGATGAAGCTCCAGCGAACCCTTTCCGGCAAGGAAATCGAGCCGGAATGTGACCCGGACAGCCTGCCTGATCCGCCTTCTACCGGAGATACATCCGTAAAGGGTGTGCGCTGCGGCGCAGGTCGAAGCTCCTTTTCGGTAGACTGGCAAGGGCAGATGCGCCCCTGCAACACCTTCCCTTGCGAACCGGCAGATGTTCGGCAGCTTGGCTTTGCGGAAAGCTGGCAGCGCATCAACCAGATTGCGCTAAACTTTCAGCGGCCGGCAGAGTGTGAAGGGTGCTACTATCGGGATGTGTGCAAGCACTGCGTGTCCGAGCACGCTGCTGGTGCACCTATCGGACACGCCAGCCCCAGTGTTTGCCGGTGGGGCAAACGGATGGTGGCGGAAGGCTTGATAAAAGTCCCTACAACATAACTTGATTTCATGCCGCTTATGGAGCGGCTTGAATAGAACCGTGGTACAAAGGAGGAACGCACTATGAAGAAGGTTTACGAGACCCCCAGTGTGGAAGTTGTGAGGTTCCAGTACAAGGATCAGGTTGTTGCACAGAGTGGATGTCAAAAGCAGTGGATGAAAAACAGAGCACCTGCCGACAATTCATGTACGTGGAGTCAGTCTGGACAGACGAATATGCTCTGAGACCGTGAAATGAAGAAGGGCGGGAGAAATATCTTGAAGAAAGTTTACGAAACTCCTAGCGTTGAAGTTGTGAAGTTCGAGTACAAGGATCAGGTTGTTGCACAGAGCGGATGTCAGACCGAGTACAGACTAGAAGGGAATCCCTGTAGCAAACCGACTCCCATACGTCCGCTGAACTGACGGTGGTACTGCTCTGTAT
>CAVGBO010000025.1:0-4657 GCA_963627465.1 Phocaeicola dorei | reverse complement strand
CCCCCAGCGTTGAAGTTGTGAAGTTCGAGTATAAGGATCAGGTGGTCGCGACCAGCGGATGCATCAATAAGTATGGAGAAATAGGCCCCATAGGCCAGAACGATTGCGATAATTGGCATGAACTTGAACACAAGAACTAAACACGCCCGCAGCAACAGAAAAATCAAGAACGGAGGAAATGCTATGAAGAAGGCTTACGAAGCTCCCATTGTGGAGGTTGTGAAGTTCCAGTACAAGGATCAGGTGGTTGCACGCAGCGGAGACTGCACGTCCGGCGAATCTGTTACAAATGAGGGCCCAACTGGTTGCACCATTCCAACTCCGGATGGGCAGTATGCAACTAGGTAATCCTTCGTGTGAACCAGCACGTGGTAACGCCTAAGCCTTGTATTGCTTCAATAAAATCGAAAGGACTGCTTCATGAGTCTGTTTGACACACTGCAACAGCAAATCAAAGGTATGCCTGTTCAGTCAGAATCGCCTACCGGGTTCGAACAGGTTGCAGAAGCCAAAGAAATTTCGATTTTCCGCCATGCAGACGGCAACTGGCTATACCGCCTGAAGAACAGCCGTGTTCCGGCTGCCTTGAAGGTCAGCGCCGATTACCGGCACATGGAGAAGCAGTTTGACGGCATGACGGAGGAAGCGATTGAAAACGACCGCTTCCTTTTGCGCACCGCCTTTGAGTGCCGCTTCTGCCATGAGGGCATTGTCTCCCTCCATGCGGCCTGCGTGGAGAAGGATGGCTTTGCCGTGGCCTTTACCGGCAAGAGCGGCATGGGCAAGTCCACCCGGGCAGGCGCATGGGTGGAAGGCTTGGGCGCAAGCTGGATCAGCGGCGACAGGCCGGCCATTCGGCTGGAGCAGAACGGCTGCACCGCCTGCGGCGTGCCCTGGGACGGCAAGGAGCAAATCTTCCGTGATACGGAAGTGCCCCTCAAGTGCATTCTGGAAGTGCGGCGCTCACCTGCCAACTACATCCGCAGGCTGACCCCGCATCAGGCACGGCAGGTGCTGGCACAGCAGACCTTCATCCCCATGTGGGATACGGATACGGCTGCCTTGGCGCTGGCCAACGTCCGGCGGATGATTCGCCTAGTGCCTGTGTACCGGGTGTTCTGCGGCATGACGGCCGAGGACGCACAAGTGATTCACGATGTGCTCTTTCATCACCCGGAACAAATCAGAGAGGAACAAGAAGACATGAAGATCAAGAAGGGCTTCGTCCTGCGCAGTGTGGTGGACGAGTACATGATCATGCCCACGGGGGATAACATTGCCAAGTTTGACGGTACGGCGGTGCTCAATGAGGTTTCTGCCTTTGTGTTCCGGCAGCTGGAGAATGCCGTTTCCCGGGAGGATCTGCTAGCTGCCATGCTGGCCGAATTTGACGTGGATGAAGCGACCGCATCCAAGGATTTGGATGTGCTCCTCGCCAAGTTCCGTGAGCTGGGTTTGCTGGAGGAGTAACGCCTGAATGAAACCATTGCTTCAGGCAATCTGGAAAACGGATCGGAAATCCTTCCTCACCATTCTCTTCTGGAACATCGGCGTATCCATCCTCAGCGGCATCGGCATTGTGATGCTCATTCCCCTGCTGAACATGCTGCAAATCGGCGACAGCCGCCTGCCGTCATGGTTCATGGCTTTCTCCTATCCCCTGCAGGTGGGTATGCTGCTGGTGGGCTATGTGCTGCTGGTAACGGTGAAAGCCCTGCTTTCCCGCTCCCTCAGCATCCGTGAAAACGCCTTCATTGAGGAAACCGGCATGGCGCTCCGGGAGAAGCTGTACACAGCCGTCTCCGGCGCCAGCTGGGAGAGCCTGACGGCACGGAAGGACACGGACATCATCAACCTGTTTACCTCCCAGTGCGGGCAGGTAAGCTACGGCATTGCCGAAGTGATTCACTTCCTTGCCAGCATTGTATCCGCTGCGGTGCAGCTGGTCATTGCCCTGATGATGAGCCTGCCGGTCACCGCACTGGTGTGCCTGATGGGTGCATGCATGCTGATGGTCTTCAAGCCCCTGCGGAAGAAATCCCGCACCTACGGGGATGAGATGATCCGCATCAGCCGGGAATTCTACGGCGAATTGCAAAATCAGCTGGCAAGCATCAAGGAAGTCCGTGCCTACGGGGTGGAGCAGGAGCATGCCGCCCTGTTCCGCAACATCAGCGAATCCTTCAAGACTGCCCGCATGAAGTACGTGCGGCAGAGCTCTGTTCCCGGGGTTGTGTATTCCCTGGCGGCGGCAGTGATGATTGCCCTGGTGTATCTGGTGTGCACCCTGGGCATGAAGGTGGAAACCGACCGGCTGGTGGTGCTGGTGTACGTGTTCGCCCGCCTGTGGCCGATTTTCTCCGGCTTCCAAGGGCGGATTCAGGGCATCAACAGCTGTGTGCCTGCCTATGAGAAGCTGACCGAAGCCCTGCAGGAAATGCAGCCGGAAGCGGATGCAGCCGAGACGGAGGAAGACTTCTCCCCTTGGCAGGAAACCTGCTTCAAGGATGTGCACTTCTCCTACCGGGATGCTGAGGAGGAAACCCTGCGAGGGGTCACCTTCAGCCTGAAGCGTGGGGAAAAGCTGGCGCTCCTTGGGCGCAACGGTGCAGGCAAAACCACGGCGGTGAACCTGCTATTGGGTTTTCTGCTGCCCAAAGCAGGCAGTATTCAGGTGGATGGCAAGCAGCTCACCTCCGCCAACATTCGTGCATGGCGGAAGCAGGTGGGCTATGTGCCCCAGGATCCGCTGATCCTGAACGCTTCTGTTCGGGAGAACCTGACACGGTTCCACCCGGGGGCAGATGATGAAACACTGATCGCCGCCCTGAAGAAGGCCATGGCGTGGGGCTTTGTGTCCCAGCTGCCGGATGGATTGGACACTACCCTGGGCGACCGAGGCATTCGCCTTTCCGGCGGTGAACGGCAGCGGATTGTGCTGGCACGGGTGCTGCTGGGGCATCCCAGCCTGATCGTGCTGGACGAAGCCACCAGTGCCCTGGACTACGAAAGCGAAACCGCCTTCCATGACGTAATCGCTTCCCTAGGCAAGGATGCCGGCGTGGTGATCATTGCCCACCATGGTTCTACCGTATCCATGGCGGACTATGCGGTGGTGCTGGAAGACGGCAAGGTGGCAGAACAGGGAAGCATCGAAGCCCTCTCCGGCAAGAAAAACGGTTATCTAGCAGAAATGCTGATGGAATGATAGGGGTTGTTGCGAAAGTTATGCGCGCATCAAAGGGACAAGGAAGTTCAGAACGGCCGGCAACCGGGCTGTGGCATGATGTATCCGTTCGTTTCATCAAAATACTGAACGTGCTGCTCATGACCATCCCGCTGAGCTGCTGCTGGTTCCTGTACTACACCCATCAGGTGCTGATGTTCCCGTCGTTCATTCGGTCGACCGTGGTCATCGGCATGTTTGTGGTGCTGTATTGCTTCTTTGCCCGGGTATACGACGCATTTCTGCTCAGCATCAAGCGGATATCCGATGTGTTCCTCAGCCAGCTGATGAGCATCATCATGGCGGACGGCTTCATGTTCCTGATCCTGTGGCTCATGAGCGGAAGCTTCCCCAACATGCTGCCTGCCTTGGCGGCACTGGCCGGGCAGATCATCCTGAGCCTTGCCTGGTGCAAGGGCGCACACCACTGGTATTTCCGTCACTTCGCCGGGCAGAAAACCGTGGTGGTCTATGATCTGGAACGGGGCATGGAAGACCTGTTCGGGCAATACGGGCTGAATCGCAAGTTCCACGTAGTCGCCACCTGCACGGCAGAGGAATGCATGGCAGCAAACATGCAGATGCTGAAGGGCATGGACGCTGTGTTCCTCAGCGGTGTGCAGAGCCACGAGCGGAACCAGATCCTCAAGTACTGCATTGCCAACCGGGTCAGCGTCTACGTCATCCCCCGCATTGGCGACGTGATCATGAGCGGTGCCAAGCGGATGCACATGTTCCACCTGCCTCTGCTGCAAGTGGGGCGGTACAATCCCTCCCCGGAATTCCTGCTGATCAAGCGTGCCTTTGACGTGGTGGCCAGCGCAGCGGCCATTCTTGTGACCAGTCCCTTGATGGCAGTGGTGGCCATTGCCGTGAAGGCGCAGGACGGCGGGCCGGTGTTCTACAAGCAGACCCGGCTGACCAAGGACGGCAAGGAATTCAAAATCCTGAAGTTCCGCAGCATGCGGGTGGATGCGGAAAAGGACGGCATTCCCCGGCTATCCACCGGCGAAAAGGACAGCCGAATCACCCCTGTGGGGCGGGTGATCCGTGCCTGCCGGCTGGATGAACTGCCCCAGCTGTTCAACATCCTTGCAGGCAGCATGAGCGTGGTAGGTCCCCGGCCGGAGCGGCCGGAAATCGCCAGGCAGTACGAGCAGGAGATGCCTGAGTTCAGCCTGCGGCTGCAGGCCAAGGCCGGGCTTACCGGCTATGCCCAGGTGTACGGCAAGTACAACACCAGCCCCTACAACAAGCTGCAAATGGACTTGATGTACATCGCCAGCCCCAGCATTGTGGCGGATTTGAAACTCATTTTTGCCACGGTTTTGATTCTCTTCACCAAAGAGAGCACCGAGGGGATCAGCGAGGGTGCCACCACCGCCATGGCTGGCGAGGGTGTGGAGAAAGTGCCGGGAGCAGCAAGGAAAG
>CAVGBO010000024.1:9041-27379 GCA_963627465.1 Phocaeicola dorei | reverse complement strand
ATTCTTCAGTTTCCTGCACAAGTAAGTTTCGTAGCAGACAAAGGCCGAAGTGATGGCGCGTGCTGTCGCTTCGGTCTTTTTGTTTGCAATCGCCTAGGCTCCGACCCCGCCGCTCCTTTTGCAAAATGGTTGCGGAAAAAAGTTTGATATGGTAAAATTGGAAGGTCGTTTTGCCTTTGCGCCCCACGGCGAAATGATGTGAATCTTAGAGAAATGAAGGAACACCATGACCTTTCAACAATTAGGTTTAATGCCTCAGCTGCTGGAAAATATCCGCCGCAGCGGTTATGAAACTCCCACCCCCATTCAGCAAGCAACGATCCCTCTGGTGCTGGAGAAAAAGGATGTGCTGGGCTGTGCCCAAACCGGCACCGGCAAGACAGCCGCCTTCGCCCTGCCCATCCTGCAAAATCTGGCCAAGGAGCCCCGCAAAAGCGATGCACCTCGGGTGATTCGTGCCTTGATCCTTACCCCCACCAGAGAGCTGGCGCTGCAAATTTATGAGAACTTTGTTGCCTATGGAAAGAAAGTGCCGGTGAATGCCTGCGTTATTTTCGGCGGTGTGAACCAGCAGAGCCAAATCGAAGCCCTGCACCGTGGGGCGGATGTGGTTGTCGCCTGTCCCGGTCGGCTTTGCGACCTGATGAATCAGGGCTACGTGCGTCTGGACTGGGTGAACACTTTCGTGCTGGATGAAGCGGATCGTATGCTGGATATGGGCTTCATTCACGACGTGCGCCGCATTGCGGGCAAGCTGCCGCAAAAGCACCAGACTTTGCTTTTCTCCGCTACCATGCCGGCTGAAGTGGAAAAGCTGGCTATGGAAATGCTGAATGATCCGGAAACGGTGAAGGTGGATCCGGTATCCAGCCCGGTGGAAGCCATTGATCAGTGCCTGTACTATGTGGACAAGGCAAACAAGAAGCATCTGCTGGCCCATCTGCTGAAGGATCCCGCCGTGGAGAATGCCCTTGTGTTCTCCCGGACTCGCCACGGGGCGGATCGTATCGTCCGGGATTTGAGCAAAGCCGGCATTGATGCCGTTGCCATTCATGGGGATAAGAGCCAGAATGCCCGTCAGGTAGCACTGAATCGCTTCAAAACCGGCGACTGCAAAGTACTGGTGGCAACAGACATTGCTGCCCGTGGTCTGGACATTGCCGGGCTCAGCCATGTGTTCAACTACGACATGCCCATGGAGCCGGAAGCCTATGTGCACCGCATCGGCCGCACAGGACGTGCCGGTCACACAGGCAACGCCATCAGCTTCTGCTGCATTGATGAAGTCAAGCAGCTGAATCAGGTGGAAAAGCTGATCGGCCGCCGCTTGCCTACCCGGGAAAGCGACTGGCCTATGGAAATCACCACCCCGTCCGAGCCGAAGCAGCGTCAGCCCATACCTGCCAAGGTGAATATGCGCGGCGAAGCCCTGCCGGAGCGAAAGCCTCGGCCGTCTGTGCCGGCAAAATCCTTGCCTCCTCGCCGCAGTGGACAGAGCATCACCATCGGCAAGGACGGGAAAATGCAGGTGCAGTCTGCCAAGCCCAGCCGTCCCGTCAATCCGGCCAAGAAGGGATTGGCCAAGCCGGTACAGCGTGTGAATCGTCATCGTAAAGGATAAGCCAAATTCCATACAAATTTTCGGAGCATGAATGCTTTCCTTCGCCGGGGCGTCATGCTCCTTTTTGCATCCCTTTCGTGTTTGCCTTGACGGTCATTCTTTCCCATGTTAGAATGAAATTAGGTAAAGAAACAATGCTCCATACGACCGACCGGAAACGAGGTAATGATCGCATGGTTTGTGCAGATTGAATCCCGCCATTTTCCTTCAATTCCATGATTGCATCACAAGGAGGACCCAACCATGAAAAAGTGGCTGAGTTTCATTGTTCTATTCGCTGTTCTTTTTGCCTGCCCCCTTGCCTCCGGCGAGGAGGACGTTTGGCTGTTCGATGACGACTACTATGTCCTGAAAAGCTACACCGGTGCCGAAGCAGAGGTTGCCGTGCCTGCCAATATCCGTGAAGGCACGGTGGATGTGCTGGGCACACATGCCTTCAACAACAACGAAACCGTTGTTTCCCTGACGCTGCCGGAAACGCTGCTGCAGCTCCAATCCGATGCTATCTCCTGGTGCAGTCAGCTTCGCAGCGTATCCCTGCCCCAGAGCCTGATTGTCATCAACGACAGGAACTTCTGGCAGTGCAATGCCCTGATGGAAATCACCATTCCGGCAGGGGTGCGTTCCATTGGCGAAACTTCCTTCTACGCCTGTGCTGCCCTGCAAAGCATCACCTTTCAGGGCGTGTGTCCTGCCATTGGGAAGGACTGCTTCGTCTCCCTTGCCGACGATGCCGTGATCTATGTGCCGGATGACCAACTGGATGCCTATCAAGGGGCACTGACGGCAGCAGGCTGCACCGCCTCCGTTCAGCCCAGCGGTGTCAATGCCGTGACCGTTGATAACAACGGCTATGTGGAGAGCGAGTTCGACTTTGACCCTTCCACCGGCACCATTACAGCCTACAACGGTTACGCCACCTACTTGTCCATTCCCGAAACCATTGGTGGCGTGGCTGTGAAGGCGATTGGTGCTAATGCCTTCTATGGCCATTACTACCTGGCCGTACTGGAGCTGCCGGAAGGCCTGGAAACCATCGGCGAAAACGCCTTCTACAACTGCCAGACCCTGGGCTGCGTCTCCTTCCCCTCCACATTGAAGACCATTGAAGCACGTGCTTTTTACAATAGCTATTTTGCCGACAGCATGGATCTCCAGCAGGTTGTTACCATCGGTGAGGAAGCCTTCCGGTATGCCCGGCTTTCCGGCACGGTAACCTTACCGGAAGGGCTTGTTGCCATCGGCGATGGCGCCTTTGCCGATAATCACAGTCTTGAAGAGCTGTATCTGCCTGCCTCTTTGGAACACATCGGCGCTTCCGCCTTCAGCGGTGATACTTCCCTGACCTATGTTTCCATGGACGGTTTAACGCCCCCTGTCCTTGGGGAAAATGCCTTTGCCGGCTGTGCTTCCCTGACCGATATCGACCTGAACGAGCATTGCGCCAAGCAGCAAATGCTGGATATGCAGGCAATTGTTGATGCCATGGGACTAACTGCCTGCCGGGTATGGCGAAACCAAAACTCGCTGACTGCCACCCCCAGTGATCATCTGGATGTTTATGAAAACGGTCTGATGGTGGCTTACGCCGGTCAGGAAACCCACATTCGTCCCTTCGGCAGCTATATGCGCAACGGAGAAGCAATCACCGTTACCGGACTGGCAGACGGCGTATTCAAGGACAATACGACACTGGTGTATTTTGCGGTCAATCATAACGATGAGCCCTTCACCATCGGTGACGAAGCCTTCATGAACAGTGCCATTCAAGGCGTAGACCTGTTTGACTCCGTAACGTCCATTGGTGCGAGAGCCTTTGCCAACTGTGCAAATTTGGAGGAGCTGACCATTCCAGATTCCGTTACCAGCATTGGAGAAGGTGCCTTCGATGGGCTGACCGGACTGAAGAAGCTGACTGTTCTCTGTGATGCTTCCTTGCTTCCTGCCGGATCTTTTGCAGGGCTAAGCAACCTGAGCGAAGTCACCCTTGCTCAGGGTAAAATTCCGGCACACCTGTTTGAAAACAGCAGTGTTTCCTCCCTGACTTTGGGAGAAGGCGTAACGGAAATCGGCGAAAGCGCCTTCGCAGGCACCTTGCTGACCAGCGTCGACCTGACCCATGTGCCGGCTGTGGGCGCATACGCTTTTGCCCGTACGGCACTGACCCACTTGGTCATTCCTGCCTCTGCCAGCTTTGACGCTACCGCCGTTGACGGCACTGCTGCCGACCTCCGCATCGCCGCCGATGCAACGGACGAGCAGGTTGCCGCCATGAGCGCAGCATTGAACAGGCCTTGGTATGATCCCCTGCTTCGTGAAGGAGAAGCCAGCCAGTTTGTGAAAATGCCCTTTACCCCCACCCCTGCCGAATCCTTCGACTTCGACCCGGAAACCGGCCTGATTGAAGCCTATACCGGCACGGATGTGGATGTGGTCGTTCCCCGGGAAATCGGCGGTGTCACCGTTGTGGGTTTCAAGAATTACAACGTCTTCGAATCCTGTCGGGACTACACGGACACCGACATGGACACCAACATCACCGACTGGGTACACCTTCGCACCCTGGTGCTGCCTGAAACCATTACATCCCTGCCTGACAGTCTTCTTGCCTACTGCCAGCAGTTGGAGACCTTCATTTGCTACGCTCCCTTGGAATCCACCGGCCGCAGCACATTCTCCCTTTGCCGCAGTCTGGACACGGTGATCTTTGTCAACGGCGTTCGCATGATTGACAATTATGCCTTTGACGGTGCAGGCACGTTAAGCCGCGCTTATTTCGGTTCTGCCCTGGTGTCCATCGGTGAGCAAGCCTTTAACAACACCAAGCAAACCTCCTTCTATGCAGATGCGGAAGAAATCCAGTACGGTGCTTTCTCCTATTGCGATGGGTTGACCAGCCTCCACTTCACCGCCAAGGTGAAATCCTTTGCGGAAAACAGCGTAGTTTCCTGTGGTGCACTGACCGAGGTTTGCTTTGATGGCTGCGACCTTATTGCTTCACCTTCCGGCATCCTCTTCAAGCCCGCTGCTGCCCTGACGGTTCACGTACCAGCAGGCTATGACAGCGAAAATGTTGCCCGTGCTCAGAACTGTGTCAGTTGGAGTGACACTTCCACAGACGTGACAGTGGTTGCCGAGGGCTGCACCCATACGTCTCCTGAACGACCGGACATTCCTTCTTTGTTGCCTCAGTTAGCACTGGATGACGGCATGAGCACAAGTGCCGACCCGGCAATTGCTGCTGAACCGACGGATGCTGCCAACCTTTCGTTAACGGTAGAAAGTACCGTACCGACAGAAGCTCCTACTGCTGCCAGCGGCTCCATCCCGGATGCCTACGCCGGCACTTGGTACTGTGAAAGCATCACGATGGAAGGCACAACTCTGATGCTCAGCGACATCGGCTATGAAATGACGCTGACCATTTCCGCAGATGGTCAAGCCAAAGTCGTTTCCGGCGATGAAACCGAATCCTACACCTGCACCATGGCAGATCACCTGCTGATCATGGAAGACCTTTCCGGCATGCTGGAAGGCGAAAAACTGGTCCTGTCTGATGGCAGTACGGACATGGTATTCAGCCGCGAGCAGCCTTCTCCTTCCTTCGTACCTGCGCCGGTGAATGAAAGCGCCACCCTTGATGATTTCCTCGGTCAGTGGACGCTCACCTACGTCTCTGTTGAAGGCATGTCCACTTCCGCCGAATCTGCGGGGCTTGATACGGATTGTCTGACCATTGACGGCAGTACCTGCGATATGGTCTACTTAGGTGCTTCGCTGAATCAGCTGCCCTGCACCATGGAAGGCTATACCCTCTCCGTTGCGATCATGGACGGTACAGCTCCTATGACTCTGCACACGGACGGCATGCTTTCATTGGAATTTGATGATTTGACCCTATGGTATGAACGCACCGGTGACCTGCCTGCCGAAACGGCGCAGCCCTCCACCACGGCAAGCGATTCCCCTGTTGTGACAGAACACAAGTATGTCATGACCGATGCAGAGGTAAACGGCTACAATCTATCCGCCCAGCAGCTTGGGGGCTATGAGTACTCCATTCTCTTCCACGAGGACGGCACGGCGGACTTCGTCATGTCCGGCACGGCTGTGCCCGGGCTGCCCTGGCACGCCGATGAAACAGGCATTGCGGTTGACTACTATGGTCAGACCGTTCAGGTAGTGATCACCGAAAGCGGACTGGACATGGATTACTTTGGTGCCATGACCCTTCACCTTGTGCTGGAGTAAGACTTTTCTAACATTTTCTCCCCGCCCCGGCAGGGATTTTTCGTGTCAAATGTTTTCGAAATTGTTACAGCTTTGCGACAATTTTTGTGATACAATAGATACGGAGGGGATGCACATGAAACTTTGGCAACGGGTACTGCCCTTTTTTCTCATTGCCTTGCTGGCATGTACACCAGCCTATGCGGAATTGGATGAAGCTGTGCTGACGGACGGGCTTGCCTGCACCGTGCAGCTGGATACCAACGGCATCGACACGGTGATTCTCCCGGACAATCAGCCCTATGTCGCCGTCTGCGAGGGTGCAAGCCACGAAATGATCGTCTACGTGGACTTTGTGGAAATGCCCAACCTGAACGGCACATTCCTCCGGCTTACCTGTTCTCTTGTTTCCGGCAGCATGACCGACATTGACACCCTGCGTGTGGATGCATCCTCCGGCAGTTGGATCTTTGATACCAGCAGAGAGGTCAGCGAATACGATGATATGTACTATGAAGACTACGCCGTTTTGCTGGGGACGGATGGCATGGCCATGATGAAGGCTCTTGCCAAGAAAGATCTTCCCCTGACTCTCACCTTGGAAGGGGATCTTGACTGCATCACCGCCGCCTTGACCCTGCCCAGTGAGGATATGAAGTTCCTTTATGACCGGTTTGTTTCTGCCGGTGGCATGGAGCAGGATTTTACCTTGGTTGATTGATTTGAATTTTGCTTATTGGGAGGCATCATGCAAAAGACTCGTCCTTTCGCCCTGCTTGTTTCCGGGCTTATGCTGTTCAGCTCTGTTTCCTTCGCCAGTGACAGTCCCATTTGGGTGGACGGCAACGGCAACATTATCAGCGGCCCGGACAGCAGCAGCTCCGGCACCACAGATACCATCATTACACCCATCGTCATCCCTGATGAAGATACAAGTTCGGATACAGAGGAAGACTTGACCCCTGATGAGGGCAGTGACACCGATGAGGATACGGACACGGATGACAGCAACAATCAAAAATGGGTCTATGAATCCCAAACCTTAACCGCAACCCTGGACGGCGAAACCGTGGAAGTGCTGGCCGTAGGTACACGGGTCAGCATCGTTAAGCGAAACGGTGCCCGGGCGGAAGTCTACACCGATACCCTCAGCTTTGCTGATGACATCGAAGCAGGCAAGCAGCTGGCCATCATCACCGCCCCAAAGAGTGGTCAGGCAAGCATGTTCAAGAAGGCTTCCGGCAAGTCTGCCATTATCATGAAGTGCCAGACAGGGCGTATTGTGCCGGTGCTGGCCGTTACCAAGAGCTTTGCGCTGGTGCAGTACAAGGATGCGGTTGGTTACGTTAAGCGTTCCTCCCTGACCTTCCTGGATGCTGACAGCGGCGAGGCCACTTTCGCTTACATCGCCTACAAAGGAAAAACCAGCAGCAACAACACCGTGAAGGTGCGGCAAAAGGCTTCCTCTAACGGGCGCATCCTGGACGAATTTCCCTGCGGGCAGCGGGTTACCGTCATTACCCCCGGGGAGAAGTGGACAGAAATCGAGGTGGAGAATCTGCGGTGCTACATCCTGACCGAATTTCTCACCACCGTGGACGAGGCTGATGCCGTCAACCTGCCGGTACGGGGCATTGGCAGCAGCGTTCATGCCGTTCGGGAAGCTTCCGCCTCCCTTGCCACAAGCACGGACTTAAACGAATAAGATCATTGAAAAAGAAATTCTATAGGAAAGAAGGTTGTTTCCATGGCCTACAGTACAGATGTTGCCGCCGCGCGCAAGCTTGCCGAGAAGATGCACGAAGGTGCCGTGGACAAGGCAGGTGCTGCCTACATTCATCATCCTGAACGTGTGGCAGGCCGGCTGCACACGCCGGAAGAGCAGGTGGTAGGCTGGCTGCATGACGTGGTGGAGGACACTGCCGAAACCCTCGCAGACATCGAAAGCCTTTTCGGTGCAGAGACGGCCGCCGCCCTCAACGCCGTATCACGCCGGGAAGGGGAAGATTGGCAGGCGTACCTTGTGCGGGTCAAGGCTAATCCCGTGGCACGGGCAGTGAAAATTTCCGACCTGATTGACAACAGCAATCTTTCCCGCCTGCCCAGTGTCACCATGAAAGACGTTAAGCGTCAGGAGAAGTACAACAAGGCATTGCAGTTCCTGCTGGAGGATGCGTAAAGTCAATATCTCATACAGCACAATGAGCCGTGCGGATTGCTAGCTGGACAATCTGCACGGCTTAGCGTATAATGAAACCAGTGATTCAAACAAAACAGCATGGGAGGAATCCACTGTGGCGGATCGACCGCAAAACTTTCTAGCACCGGAGGCACAGCCCTTCTTCTTTGAAGGGGACGAACACGGTGTGCTGCTGATTCATGGCTTTACTGGTTCCGTTAGTCATATGCGCCTGCTGGGCGAGCACCTGCACGATCAGGGCTTTACTGTGATGGGCATCAACCTTCCCGGCCATGCCACTTCGGTGGAAAACATGGCCAATTATGGCTGGAAGGATTGGCTGAAGGCCTCCATTGGCGCATATAAGGAACTGCGCAGCAAATGCAAATATGTCAGCGTGTCCGGCCTAAGCATGGGCGGCGTGCTGACGCTGATTCTGGCAGAACAGGCAGATCTGACGGCAGCTGCCCCCATTTCCGCCCCCATGGCGGTGCAGAACAAAGCCATGGCCTTTGCAGGGCCGGCGTCCCTGTTTATGAAAACCGTCAACTGGAGCAGCGACCCTGAACGGCAGAACATGCTCATTCAGCAGTATGACCATGGCTACACCGGATTTCCCACCAAGTGTGCGGTGGATCTTTCCCACCTGATCAAGATGGCTCGGCGGAACCTGGACAAGGTAATCTGCCCTGTACTGGCCGTGCAGTCCCATGGGGATGAAACCATTTCGGCAGACAGTGCGGAAGTCATTGTGAACAGGGTATCCAGCACCAGAAAGGAAATACTGTGGCTGGACGACGTTCCCCACGTATGCACGATTTCCAAGGAGCATGAACATATTGCAGACGAAATCGCCAAGCATTTGCGGAGTGCGGAAAAGCAATAAAGGAGCATACAGGCAGAATGCGTGAAAAACGGGATCGGTTGCATACAGGCATGTTCCTGATCGCCTTTGGTGTGTGTCTGTATTGCCTGCTGCAAAATATTGGTGAGGTTGCCTCCTTCATGGGACGACTCCACGCCATTCTTTATCCCCTGCTGCTGGGCTTGGCACTGGCCTTTGTGTTCAATGTGCTGATGAGCCCCTTGGAGCAGCTTCTGAAACGTATCCCTTTCCTGAAGGAACAGACCAGAACCACCCGGGTGCTTGCCCTGGTGCTGACCCTTTTAGGGGCTGCTGCCTTGGTGACGCTGATGGTGCTGGTGATTGTTCCCCGTCTTGGGGAAACCGTCAGCATGTTTGTCAATGTGCTGCCCCAATCTGCGGCGGATTTAAGCAGTGCCCTGCAGAGCTTTCTCCAGCGCTTCCGTGTGCCGGATGAAACCATGCAGAGCATCAGTGCCTACATCAGCGGCCTGGCGCAGCAGGTGGTGAACATGATCAAGGAATCCACCGGCACCATTGCCAACTATGTGCTGAGTACGGTGGTATCCGCCTTCAGCACCATTATGAACATTGTGTTTGCCGTGATTGTAGCCATTTATGTGCTCTACGGCAAAGAGAAAAACGGTTCCTTCGTCCGCAAGCTGATGCTTCGCTTCCTGCCGGAGAAGACCACGAAGAAAATCATCCGTGTGGCTCAGTTGTCCTTTACCACCTTTGCGAATTTCGTGCGGGGGCAGCTGCTGCAGGCATTAATCCTGGGTGTCATGTGCTTCCTAGGCATGCTCCTTTTTGGCTTCCCCTATGCGGCGGTAGTATCCCTGCTCATTGGCGTCACCTCCCTGATTCCCTTCCTGGGTGCATGGATTGGCGGCGGCATTGCAGCCATCCTGGTGGCAGCCATTGATCCTTTCAAGGGATTGATGCTGGTGATCTTCCTGGTGGTGCTGCAGCAATTCTCCGGCAGTGTGGTCTATCCCAGGGTGGTGGGTTCCACCATTGGCCTGCCGGGATTGCTGGTGATGGCGGCCATCATCATCGGTCAGGGCTTGATGGGCATGTTCGGTATTCTGATCGCCGTGCCCCTGTGCGCCGTGTGCTACACCCTGCTGAAGCAGAAGCTGGAGGATGTGCCGGAGACGGAAAATCAAGCAACCCACGATCATACAGACACGTGAAATTCGTTGCAAACAAAAAGGGACAGGCAATTTGCCTATCCCTCTTTTGTTATGGTTCGGTATTCATCCGCGCTTCACGCCCAGCTTATCCGCCGCCTCATCCATATCCAAGGTAGCGAAATAATCCTGCGGGGTTTCCGCCCGGCGAATCATGCGATAGGTACCATCCTCGCAGTACAGAATTTCTGCAGAGCGCAGGCGGCCATTGTAGTTGTAGCCCATGGAAAAGCCGTGGGCACCGCTATCGTGAATCACCACCAGATCTCCATCCTTGATTTCCGGCAAAGCCCGGTCAACGGCAAATTTATCGTTATTCTCGCATAGAGAGCCGGTTACGTCATAGACGTGATCGCAGGGAGCATTTCTTTTCCCGCACACTGTGATGTGATGATAGGCCCCGTACATGGCCGGCCGCATCAGGTTGGCGGCACAGGCATCCAGTCCCACATAGTGCTTATAAGTATCCTTGTGGTGGGTGGCATGGGCAACCAGCCAGCCGTTGGGGCCGGTCATCCAGCGGCCAAGCTCGGTTTTGATGGCCACGCCGCCTTCCGGGAAAACCTCTTCGTAAGCCTTGCGAACCCCTTCCCCTACCAGGGCAATGTCCGTCTTTTTCTGCTCCGGCCGGTAAGGAATGCCCACACCGCCGGAAAGGTTGGCGAAGGCGAAGGTCAGCCCGGTTTCCGCAGCCAGCTCCTTGCCGCAGTTGAAGAGGATCTTTGCCAGTGCCGGATAATAGGCATTGTCAATGGTGTTGGAGGACAGGAACGCATGGAGACCAAACTTCTTTGCCCCCAAAGCCTTCAGTCTTTTCAATCCTTCCTGCAGTTGAGGATAGGTGAAGCCGTACTTTGCTTCTCCTGGATTGCCCATAATGGTGCCGCTGATCTGGAAATCTCCGCCCGGGTTATACCGGCAGCAAACACATTCCGGAATACCGCCGTGCTTTTCCAGAATGTCGATATGGGTAATATCATCCAGATTCACATAAGCCCCCAATGCACGGGCATGGTCGAATTCTTCATCCGGCATGGCATTGGCCGAGAACATAATATCCCGACCGTGGAAGCCGCAGGCATCTGCCAGGGTCAGCTCCGTATCGCTGGAGCAGTCCACACCGCAGCCTTCTTCCTTGAGGATGCGCAGAATGGCCGGGTTGGGCAAAGCCTTGACGGCAAAATACTCCTGAAAATCCTGACACCAGGAAAAGGCCTTATTCAGTGCCCTGGCATTCTCCCGAATGCCGTGCTCGTCATAAAGATGAAAAGGGGTGGGGTACTTGGCCGCCGCTCCTTCAAAAACTTCATCCGATAAGGAAAAATTAGGCATACATCCATCTCCGATCTTCGTCTGTGAGATCCTGTACCAATGTAGCACATTCGGCATAGGGGTGCAAGTTTTTTCCCTGTTCTTGCAGAAAAGAGCTTCTGCAACGCTTGTCAGGCAAAGCACCTGTATGATACAATAACTGTCAGTCCCAACTGTGGAGGAGGCCGTACCATGTCGCTGAAACCCTTCCGCTTTGACGGAAGCAAAAAGCTGAACCTGAAGGATTTTGATACCGGTGCCGGAGAAGCACGCAGCCATAAGGCAGAGCTTGTGGCCAAGACTGCCGAAAACTTGCGGGAAGCCGCCCTTTTGCAGGAGAAGCTTTACGCTGCCGGACAGGAAGGCCTCGTCATTGCCATTCAGGCTCGGGATGCCGCCGGCAAGGACAGCCTGATCAAGCACGTGTTCTCCAGCCTGAACCCGGCAGCACTGGAGATTCATTCTTTCAAGTCGCCCAGCAAAACAGAGCTGGCTCATGATTATCTGTGGCGCATCAATCAGGCACTGCCGCCCCGGGGCACCATCGGCGTGTTCAACCGCTCTCAGTATGAGGATGTGCTGGTAGTGCGGGTGCATCACATGGAGAAGAACTATGCCTTAGCCCCCCGCTGCCTGACGGAAGATTTCTTTCCCCGCCGCTATACCCAGCTAATGAACTGGGAGCAGTACCTGTACGAAAACGGCTACCGGATGGTCAAGCTTTTCCTGCATGTGAGCAAGGAGGAGCAAAAAGAGCGTTTCCTTGACCGGCTGGAGCGGGAGGACAAGCACTGGAAGCTTTCCCTGGCGGATATGGTGGAGCGAAACCTGTGGGAGGCCTATGATGAGGCCTTCGAGGATGCCATCAATGCCACCGGAACGCCGGAAAGCCCCTGGTACGTGATCCCTGCGGACAATAAATGGTACACCCGTTACCTGACCAGTGAAATTCTTCTGGAAACCCTGAACGATATGAATCCCCAGTATCCTGCCCTGAACAGTGCCGATGCGGCTAAGGTGCCTGCCGCCATTGAGCAGCTTGAAAATGAATCTTGATGATTCCCCGCAAAACAAGGAGCTGTGAAGACGTTGTCCTCACAGCTCTCTTTTTTTGATTTGTCAGCTGCCCAGGTAGGCCTTTTTCACTGCATCGTTATGCAGCAAGTCGTCAGCAGGGCCTTCCATGCTAATGTTGCCGGTTTCCAGCACGTAGGCACGATCCGCAACGGACAGTGCCATTTGAGCGTTCTGCTCCACCAGGAGGATGGTGGTGCCTGCCTTGTGCAGCGTCTTCACAATGTCGAAGATCTGCTCCACTAGAATGGGCGCCAAGCCCATAGAAGGCTCATCCAGCATCAGCAGCTTAGGCTTGCTCATGAGAGCCCGTGCCATGGCCAGCATCTGCTGTTCACCGCCGGAAAGGGTACCGGCAATCTGCTTTTCTCTTTCCTTCAGGCGGGGATACAGGGTGTACATCTCGTCAATGGAAGCTTCAATCTCCCCTGCCGGACGGGTATAGCCGCCCATCTCCAGGTTCTCCCGAACGGTCATCTGCTGGAAGATCCGCCGACCCTCCGGGCAAAGGGCAATGCCCTGAGACACCACCTTGAAGGAAGGCATGGAAAGCAGGCTCTTACCATCGAAGGTAATAGATCCGCTGCGGGGATGGAGCAGACCTGCCACCGTGTTTAGCGTGGTGGACTTGCCTGCGCCGTTAGCACCGATCAGCGTCACCACTTCATCCTCATACACTTCAAAGCTGATGCCCTTAATGGCATGGATGGCGCCGTAATAGACGTGAATATCCTCCACCTTCAGCAGGGGCTTACGATTCTCACTCATTAGGCTCCCTCCTTCTGCTTGCCCAGGTAAGCTTCAATGACCACAGGATTCTGCTGAATTTCTTCTGCCGTGCCCTTGGCAATGACCTTGCCGTAGTTCAGCACGCAGATGCCTTCGCAGATGCCCATGACCAGATTCATATCATGCTCGATCAGCATAACGGCAATCTGGAACTTATCCCGAATCTTGATGATGTTGTCCATCAATTCTTCCGTTTCATGGGGGTTCATGCCGGCAGCCGGTTCATCCAGCAGCAGCAGAGAAGGATTGGTGGCCAGGGCACGAACAATCTCCAGCCGGCGCTGTGCACCGTAGGGCAGGGAGCCAGCTTTCATCTCCGCCATGTCCTGCATGTCGAAGATGCTCAGCAGATCCAGAGCCTTTTCATGCTGCACACGCTCCTGCTTCCAGAAAGCAGGCAGGCGGAAAATGCCGGTGAACATACCGTACTTCACCTGATTGTGCAGACCGATGCGCACGTTATCCTCCACGGACATTTGGCTGAACAGGCGAATGTTCTGGAAGGTACGGGCAATGCCCAGCTTGTTGGCCTGCACCGTGTTCATACCGGCGGTGTCACGGCCGTTGATCAGCACGGTACCGGTGGTGGGCTGATACACCTTGGTCAGCAGGTTGAAAACCGTTGTTTTGCCGGCACCGTTAGGGCCGATCAAGCCGGCAATTTCCGTTTTGCCGATGGTCAGGTTAAAGTCTTCCACAGCCTTCAGGCCGCCGAACTCAATGCCCAGGTGGCGGGCTTCCAGCACAGGGGATTTGTTAATATCCCGCTCCGGCACAATGGATTCGCTGGGGACGGGCACCATCTTGGTGTTAGACTTCCGCTTCAACTGCGTCATGCCGCTTCGCCCTCCTTCTTCTCCTGCTTTTCACGATGGAAGATGCTGTTGGCCAAGTTCTTCAGGAAGGGATTGTTGGTGGCCAGCATGACCAGAATCAGCACTACGGCGTACACCAGCATCCGATAGTCAGCAAAGGCACGGAGCATTTCAGGCAGCACGGTCAGCAGGGTTGCCGCAATGACAGAGCCACGGATGTTGCCGATACCGCCCAGCACCACAAACACCAGCACCAGAATGGAGGTATCAAACTTGAACTTGCTGGCCACGGTGGTGGAAGCATTCAAGCCATACAGGGCACCGGCCATACCGGCCAGCACGGCTGCCACCACGAAGGCGATCATTTTGTATTTGGTTACGGCAATGCCCACGGATTCAGCAGCGATTCGGTTATCACGGGTAGCCATAATGGCACGACCCGTGCGGCTGTTAATCAGGTTCAGCACCACAAAGAGGGAAAACAGCACCAGCACAAAACCCATGGTGAAGGTAGCAATCTTTGCAATGCCGGTTGCACCTGCAGGGCCGTTAACAAAGATCTTGCCCGGCAGGTTGGGATCATTGAAGGACACGTAGATTCTTCTGCCATCTACGGAGAAGTACAGGCAGTTCAGCACATTGCGGATGATCTCGCCAAAGGCCAGGGTCACAATGGCCAGGTAGTCGCCCCGAAGGCGAAGGACGGGAATGCCGATCAGCACGCCTGCCGCACCGGCCATGGCGCCGCCGAACACCATGGACAGGATCAACCGCACCACGGTGTTCTCCATGTTAAAGGAATTCAGCAGCCAGGTGGATGCCACAATGCCGGAGAATGCGCCAATGCTCATGAAACCTGCATGGCCAAGGCTCAATTCGCCGGAAATACCTACCGTCAGGTTCAGGGACACGGCCATGACGATGTACACGCAAATGGGCACCAGCTGTCCCTTGAAGGAGCGGCTCATGCTGCCGTTCTGCACCATGACCTGGCAGATGATAAAGGCAATCACCACCATGCCGTAGGTAATGAGATTGTTGAGGAATCGTTTCTTGCTCTGTTTCATGCCGCTCACCTCACACTTTCTCGTGCACTGCTTTGCCAAGCAGACCGGTCGGCTTCACCAGCAGCACCACAATCAGCACAGCAAACACCAGCGCATCGCTCAGCTCGGTAGAGACGTATGCCTTGCCAAGGATTTCGATCACGCCCAGCAGCAATCCACCGATGAGGGCGCCGGGAATGGAGCCAATGCCGCCGAACACGGCAGCGGTAAAGGCCTTAATGCCGGGCATGGAACCGGTGGTGGGCTGCAATACGGGGTAGGAGGAGCACAGCAGCACGCCGGCTACAGCAGCTAAGGCACTGCCGATGGCAAAGGTCAGGGAAATGGTAAAGTTCACGTTAATGCCCATGAGCTCTGCTGCGCCCTTGTCCTCAGAAACCACTCGCATGGCTTTGCCCATCTTCGTCTTGTTGGTGAACAGGGTCAGGGCAATCATGATCACGATGTTTGCAAGCACCGTCACCATGGTTTCGCCGGAGATAACCATCTGTCCATCAAAGAGGAAAATGGAAGGAAGTGAAATCACAGAGGGGAAGCTCTTGGGGTTTGCGCCCCAAATGATCTGTGCAATGTTTTGCAGGAAGTAGCTGACACCAATGGCGGTAATCAGCACAGCCAGAGAGGTTGCCTGACGTAGAGGCTTGTAAGCCAATCCCTCAATCACCACGCCAAGCACCGTGCAGACCACAATGGACAGCAGTACACCCAGCAAAGGTGACATGCCCCAATACTGGGTCGCACAGAAGCAAATATAGCCACCGACCATGATAACATCGCCATGGGCGAAGTTCAGCATTTTTGCAATGCCATACACCATGGAGTATCCCAAGGCAATAATGGCGTAAACGCTGCCCAGGCTCAGTCCATTGACCAAGTGGGAAAGGAATGTAATCATTTGCCGCACCCTCTCCTATCTCTTATTCATCCAGTGCAGATACCAGCCAAAAGTGCGCATAAGGTAATCAGCATAAAGCGCCCCACATTGGACGTGCCTTATGCCGGTTACCTTATGCCATGCGGTGTGCCGTTCCGTCTGCCCTGCCAAGGTGGCAGGGCAGACGGCTGAAAAGAATTCAATTCTCTTCGAGCGCTTAGGCTTACTTGGTTGCGCTAACGTACACGCCGTCCTTAATAACGACAGCCATAGGAGTCTTGGTAACTTCGCCGGTAGCAGCCCAGGTCATGGTGCCGGTCAGGCCTTCCACCGTGATTTCCTGGAAAGCAGCAATCAGCAGATCGCAAGCATCAGCATAAGAGGTTTCGGCGGTGATGCCAGCAGCCTGGATCGCGGTGTACAGGGCATAGATGCCGTCATAAGCATCAGCAGCGAACTGGTTCGGCACTTCGCCGTACTGGTTCTGATAGGTGCTTACGAACTTCTGGGTCTTCTCATCCTCAGCGTCAGCAGAGAAGGGGGTCAGCAGCATAACGCCCTCAGCCAGAGAGGTGTCGAAGCCTTCCAGGCTCAGGATGCCGTCCATGCCGTCCACACCGAAGAAGGTAGGTTCATAGCCAACGGAATCAGCCTGCTTGAGGATCATGGAAGCAGGGGTGTAGTAGATGGGCAGGAACACCAGCTCAGCGCCGGCATCCTTCATAGCAGCAACCTGCACGGAGAAGTCGCTGTTGTCATCGGAGGTGAAAGCCTGCTTGGCGACAACTTCCAGACCCAGCTCAGCAGCCTTCTCTTCGAAGGTCTGGGTGATGCCGGTGGAGTAGTCAGAGCCGCTGTTGTAGATGATGCCCACCTTGGTGGCCAGAGCATTGTCCACAATGTACTGTGCGGAAGCAGAGCCCTGAGCAGGGTCAGTGAAGCACACCTGATACATGTTGTCCTTGCCCTCGATGACCTTGGTGGAGGAAGCAGAGGGGGTCAGCATGAACACGCGCTCAGTATAAGCTTCAGCAGACACGGCGATGCAGGGGGTGGTGGTCACGGTGCCCAGCATCATCTGTGCACCCTTGTCCAGCAGGGTATTGAAAGCGTTCACGCCCTTCTCGGCGTCGTTTTCATCGTCTTCTGCCAGCAGCTCAAGCTGTACGCCGCCCAGGGCGTTGATTTCGTCAACGGCGATCTGTGCGCCGCGCTCAACGGCCAGGCCATAAACAGCAGCGCCACCGGTCAGGGGGCCGCTCATACCAATCTTAACGGTGTCCTCGGCAGATGCGAAAGCGCACAGACTCATCGTCATAGCAAGTGCCAGAACAGCTGCAACCAATTTGCGGAACTTCATGGTCATTCCTCCTAAAAGAAAATAGATGCGAGAACCTTTGCCACCGCAGAAGATTCTTGCGCTCTATCTTACGCCCGTCAAAAACTTGCGTCAAGGGTAATTCTGTTTTTTTCATGCACTTTTCAGGTACATTTATGCATATTGTGATATATGGATGTTTATCAACCAGATTGTGCAATTGTTCGTTTTATTCCATGCTGCACAGGTTCAGCAGCAGATTTACGTCCCCGTATACCCGCACATTGCCGAATAGCAACGCTTCCATGGGTGTCGTCTTGCCACGGATTACGTTCAGCAGCACGCCTTCCTTGGTATGAACAATGCAGGAAGGATATCCGTCATTCTCCTTTGTCACCCGAACATTTCCGTCTTCCAGATGGATGAACGCAACGTGAGATCCCCATTCCAGGCGAATGGTTTTATTCAGCCCCTTCAGCCTTTCCCGATAGGGTTCCGCAAGGGTAGGAAGCTCGGTAAGGAATTGATTCACAGCTGATTCTCTTGCCATTCTGCCTGCCCTCCTTTTGCGGTTCTCTAAATCACATCACGTTTTGAAGATACGGTTCTTTTATTAAGTTGACTTTTTACTTCTCCTGCAACACTTCTTGCTCCCTGTTAATATGCTCGCTGCTCCGCAAATGTGTAAGAAGTTTGGTATCAATGTCAATCCCTAACAGCATTTTTGCCGCCACAATCAGGCAAGCCAATACAAGGAGAGGAATCACACACGATGTTACCAGCACAACTGCCACTGCTTCCACCATGCGATTCAGGATTGTCTTTGCCCACTCAAACGCATCAGCAACGCCACTGAACACACTATTCGCCGCATCCGTCAAGGTGTCCCAGAAAGACTTATTTTCCTCAGTTTCTGCCTCCGTGACTTCCTCCACCTGTGTAACCATGTTAATAGTATCTTGCATCGAATAGCTGTATGTCTGCTCTACGTTTTTGCAAATC
>CAVGBO010000024.1:0-9031 GCA_963627465.1 Phocaeicola dorei | reverse complement strand
GGTATATACACCAGATGAAAAGTCCCAGAGCAATTGGAATAGCCCATGAGAAAACAACATGCCCAATGATTGTCAGCAAGTACTTTTCCGCATATACCACCGAAAGTGCCACTAAAAAGCATTTGCTAAGGTCTGCCAGTGTATCAGCAATAGGAGTCCCCGTATCATCCGGAATGGCCGAAATCACGGCGGAAGCAGACGTAGCCGAAGCCAACAATGCAGTAATGTTTTTCTGCTGCTCATCCAGTATCTTTATTGTAGAATTATAACTCTCAATAGACGATGCCTTGCTACTAAACACAGTAACGGCAAGCAAAATCAAGAGAGCCAAAACAACTACAGCAATATTCCGTATCGTAAATATTGCCTTGTGTGCACAAAACCATGATTTGACCTTTGGAAATACATTCTTAACAGATTTCATTTTTCCATCCTCCGCACCCTACATCAAATTCGAGGTTTCATCCACAGGGCAAGACTTTCCCTTTATGACCTTTTCCCGGTTTTCGGGATGGGTGTGGGAGGGGGCTTTGGGCACAAAAGCCGCCCTCCCACATGCTAAACGCACGCCTTACTGTTCCGGTACCACCATGAAGATGACCAAATCTTCCGGCCCATCATTGTAGGTAGCATGGGCGTGTCCCTTGGGGCAGTAATGCATCTGTCCCGGGAGCACGGTCTCTTCCTTGCCGTCATAAACAACACGTGCCTTGCCGGAGGATACATAGAAGATTTCGCTGTTGGTTTCATGGGTGTGCAGACCAATGCTGGAGCCGGCAGGCAGACGACCAATGCCGATGCGGTTCATGCCGTCAAAGGTCATCTTCACGAATACATTGCCGTCTCCGCCCTTAAAATGCTCTACTTCCTGTTCTTCCATCCCAGGAAAATCCAGAATCATACCAAAGCCTCCTTATTCATGCCAGGGTCGAGAAATGCTCGTCCCCCGCTTCTTTCATTCTCTCTTCCACGGAGAAATTCCTTTATTTCTCCAGCCAGTTCAGGGAACGCTCCACTGCCCGATGCCAGCCATGGAGCAAGTGCTCCCGCTCGTGATCCGGCATAATGGGCTCAAAGGTCAGATCCCGCTGCCACACGGCGGCCGTATCCTCCACGTTCTGATACAGCCCCACAGCCAAGCCTGCCAGCAAAGCTGCGCCAAGGGCCGTTGTTTCCATGACCTGGGGACGCACAACCGGCACGTTCATGATGTCCGCCTGGAACTGCATCAGGAACGCATTGGCACTAGCGCCCCCATCCACCTGCAGCTGTGCAGGGGTAGCACCGCAATCCTGCGCCATGGCCTGCATCAGGTCTGCCGACTGATAAGCAATAGCTTCCAATGCGGCACGCACCACGTGGGCTCGGCCTGTCCCCCGGGTCATGCCCACCAGGGTACCCCGGCTGTACATATCCCACCAAGGGGCTCCCAGCCCGGTAAAGGCAGGCACCAGATACACGCCGCCCGTGTCCTTCACGGAAGTGGCCACCCCTTCGCTCTCCGCAGCGGTGGAAATCAGCTTCATTTCGTCCCGCAGCCACTGAATGGTGGCGCCACCCATGAACACGCTGCCTTCCAGCGCATAGGTGGGCTTGCCGTTAATCCGCCATGCCATGGTGGAAAGCAAGCCATGTTCGCTGTGAATCCGCTTCTCTCCCGTGTTCATCAGCATAAAGCAGCCTGTGCCGTAGGTGTTCTTCACCATGCCAGCCTTCAGGCACGCCTGACCGAACAGGGACGCATGCTGATCCCCTGCCATGGACGCCACAGGAATGGGTCTGCCCAGGATGGACGTATCCAGCATACCAATCACCTGGCTGGAATCCACCACCTTGGGCAGGCAAGCCCGGGGAACATCCAGGATTTTCAGCAGTTCATCATCCCAATCCTGGGTTTCCAGGTTGAACATCATGGTGCGGCCTGCGTTGGTGGCATCCGTCACATGGGGACGACCTGTCACCAGATGCCAGGCAAGGAAGCTGTCCACCGTGCCGAAGCACAGTTCACCGGCTTCCGCCTTTTCATGGAGATCCAGATGATCCAGCAGCCAGGCCAGCTTGGTGCCGGAAAAATAGGCATCGGGAATCAGTCCCGTCTTCCGGCGGATCATTTCCCCATAGCCTTCCTTCAGCAGCCGTTCCACGTTGTGGGCGGTGCGGCGGCACTGCCACACAATAGCATTGTGAACGCAGGTGCCGGTTTCCCGATCCCACAGCAGGGTGGTCTCCCTCTGGTTGGTGATACCGATGGCCGCAATGTCCCCCACATCCACGCCACTCAGCTTCACTGCTTCACGAAGCGCCGTAATCTGGGTGGTCAGAATATCGTTGGGATCATGTTCCACCCAGCCCGGCTTGGGATAGTGCTGTGGAAATTCCACGCCCTTGGCAGCCAGCATATGCCCTGCCGTGTCGAACACAACCGCCCGGGAGCTGGTTGTCCCCTGATCCAGTGCTACCAATACCTTCTGTGCCATATCTACCTCCAATAAAACCCGAACACACGTCGGGGAATCAACATCTTGACAGGTGCTCCCCCATTGAATGCGCAAAGGCTCAGGAGACTTGCCCCTGAGCCTTTGTGGGTGGGGTCGAACCCCGATTGATTATTCCAAGGTAATGCCGTAAATGAAGGCGGTATTCTTGCCCGTGGTGCCAATCACCAAGGTGCTGCCGTACACGGCAGGAGAGCCTTCGATGGTGCCTTCCAGCTGCAGGGTGGAGACCACTTCACCCGTGGTGCCCTTCAGCAGGTACAGCATGCCGCTGGCACTGGCCTGCACGATCCAGCTTTCTCCATCCTCGCTGTACACAGCCACAGGAGAGGAATAGCTGTAATCATCCAGTGCTCTGGTCCAGGCCACGGAGCCGTCCTTCTTGTTCAGCGCAATCACTGCTCCGGCAGCTGCACCGTCAGCACCGGTGATGGTTACGCCTGCGTCCGTCTGCAAGCCGGACAGGGTGTAGATCACCAGATCATCAATGTCGTTTTCACCAATCACTGCGCTGGCCTTAGCACCGGGAGTGACGGTGTTCTTGGTGTTCTTCTTCACCGCAACCTCGCTGGTCCAGTCCAGCTCACCGGTCATGGCGTTGTACCGGCGAATCTGGCAGTTGCCCTTGGAGCGGTTGGTCAGCGTGTTGGCGGTGTAGAGCCACAGGGTGCCGTTGTCGTCAAAGTCCAAGGAGATGGCTGCGTCCACTTCATCCTCGGTGTTCACAGCCCATACCGTGGACATGGTGGTGGTATCCACACAGCGGAGGACACCCTTCACATCCGCATAGAAGGCGTAGCTCTGATACATGGCGATGGAAGATTCCACAGCCGTGTTCTTGTTCTTCTCGCCGGTTGCCTTGGACTTGAGCACCACCGTGGAAGGATCCAGCTTGATGGAGCCCACGTTGTAGTCGAACTCCGTACCCAGCTTGGTCACATACAGCATACCGTTGGTACCTGCGGTTACCAAGGTGTCGGAGGTAGGATCGATCAGAGCAGAAGTTTCGAAAGAACCAACCTCGTTGTACGGCCGATTCAGTTTGCCGTCCAAGCCATCCAACATGTAAATCTGCTCCTGGTTCAGCAGGTTGTAGAACCGGAGGCCGATATCGCCGGTGCCGCTCTTCATCTTCCGAGCGTACTGACCGACGGTCATCACAGGATAGCCCAAGGGATGCAGGCTGACAGAACCCTTCATGGGATAGCCTACGTTGATGGCATCCCGGGTAGGCTGTCCGTCAGCCAGGTCAAGGAAGTAGATCTTGCCGTCCAGACCAGCCACAATGACTTCCTTCAGTGCCGTTGTGTTTTTCTTTTCTTCCACAATGTTGGTGAAGGAACGAACCTCACGGCTCCACTTAATGATGGCAGGCTGACCCGTCCAGCCAATGCCGTAATAGGTAGCGGACGAACCCTTCACGCTGCCGGCCTCAGCCTTCCACTTCAGGCTCATGCTGGAAAGGCTGTCCACATTGCCCACTGCTGCGTTCTGGCGGAAGGCATTGCCCCGGTAGGTCATCACACCATAGGGCATGGTGGTGTAGTTATCCCCGGCAGGCATGTTCAGGATTTCCTTTTCTGCCCGGGTGTAGCTGGTCAGCCGCTTGGTGTTGGAGTAAGCAATCTCTTCTGCAATCAGCTTCGAAGGCAGTGCGCTGGCATCCGCTGCGGCGGTCAGCTCCGGCACGGCGGTGGGCTCGGCCGTAGGTACAGCCGTAGGGGCGGGGGTTGCCGTAGGCTCAACCGTGGGGGTTGCCGTGGGTGCAACCGTAGGCGTTGCGGTAGGCGCAAGGGTTGCCGTAGGCTCCAAAGTAGGTGCTTCCGTAGGCTCCAAAGTGGGGGTAGCGGTAGCAGGTGCGTCCGTCACAGGCACAGGCGTCTGGGTGACCACAGGCGTTGCGGTCACTACAGGTGCTTCCGTTACAACAGGCGCTGCGGCAATCTGCAGTTCCTGGCTTCTGCCCGTATCGCTCCAGTTTTCGCCATCGCCAACCTGGGCAGATACCGTGCCTTCATAACCATCTTCTACGGAGAAGATCATCATCCACAGCCGTGTATCCACGTTATCCGTAACCATGGATGTTTCCGTTTTCAAAGGTTCCCCTGCTTCATCCACCAAGCGCACTTCGCTTGTGGTCTTGTTGGTGGTCAGGGAGAAAATCACGTCCATGGGTGCCGTACCTTCCGTGTTCACGGCAGAGAAGTCCAGTGCTTCGGCAGGCACAACCGTTTCCTTGCCGAAGAGGCCTCCCACACTGTCCACCACGCCGGATACAGCCCCGGTAACCGTGCTTTTGATGCTGCCCAAGGTGCCGGTCGCATCATCCGGAATGAGCATAATGCCCACCACAGCCAAGGCCAGCACCAGAATCATCACAATGAGGGCAATCAGGCCGCCGTGACGCTTGCGCTGCGGTTCTTCCTCCACAGGCGCAGGTGCTTCAGCACGCTTCATTTGAGGACGGCGAGCCGTTGTTTCTCCGGCCTGCTCTCCTCTGGCGTAATTGGCATTGACAGGGGGACGGCGATCATAGCCCGGTGCATTCACCGGACGGCGCACACCCTCCTCCCGCTCGGTTTGGGGACGCTGGGTGCGAGTACGATCCAAACTAGCGGGCCGAGGCACGCCCCGGGGGGCTTCCCCGTCTGCCGTGCGTGCTACAGGCCGAGTCGTGACCCTGGTCGTTCTCGCCTGGGGTTTGGGCTCGTCCTCCACTTCCGGTGCTGCCGGTGCAGCAGGTGCTACCGGTTGGGTGCTTTCTGCCTGCGTCTCTTCCGCTGGCTGATCATACCGGGCGGAACGGCGGCGATGGGGACGTACAGAAGCCTCCCCGCTTACCGGCTCCATGACCCGGGTCGCCTGCTGATCCAGATCCGCAGTATGCTGAGTTCCTTGTTCATCATGCCGAAAATCGCTCAAAGCTCTTTACTCCTTTGCGATGTTTTTTCTTATACCTCTTATCCATTATACCCGATTCCACTGCCATAAACAAGCTTTTCCGTGAAAACATTGTAAAACTTCAGCCTGCGTCACGTTGAGGAAGGAGAATCTTCTTCCTTTTTTGCCATGGATGAAGCAGGTACTGTCTTCCGATGAGGAATCCGCCGAGTAATAAACGTGCTGACGCCCAAGGCCAAAGCAATCATGACAATGTTCGTCATGGCACTGACCCCCACGCTGACGGCCTCGGTTGTGTTTCCCTGTGCCATCAGGGACATAAAGCGGTACAAGCCCAGTCCAGGCACAGCCGGAATCACCGCCAGGGTGGTAAAGGCGGTGGCAATCATCCGCATTTTTCTGGCTGCATACTGGGCAATCAATGCGCCGATGAGCATACCAATAAACATGGCCACAGGGTCGCTGCACCCAAAGGACAGCAGCACCGTATATAGTGTGTAGCCGAAGCCGCCAATGACGCCAGCCGGCAGCCAGCAGCGGCGAGGTGTCCGCAGGAGAAAAGCAAAACCAAGGGTAGCAAAGAAAGCGCCAATGAAGGTTTGCAGCAAGGTAATCACCATAGCTTGATTCCTCCCAGCAAACGGCACAGGCTGGTAGCCACCAGTGCGCCCCCTGCTACCAAGGCCGCTGTTAGGGTAGCCTGCAGCAAGTGGGAACTGCCGGAAACCATATCCCCCCGCAGGGTATCCTGCACCGCATTGGTCATACTAAGACCTGGCAGAAGGGGCATCAGGGCACCGCCCACAATCAAATCCACGTGACCCAGCCCGGTCAAAACATACATCAGGGTGGGCAGCAAGGTGCACACAAAGCTGCCCAGCAGGCTTGTGAAAAGACCGTTCACGTGCTGGCGATCCAGTGCATTGCACATTAGCTGAACGATTCCGGCAGCCAAGAAAGCGGATGCGCAGTCCAGTGCTGTGCCGCCGAACATAAGGGAGAACCCGGAGCCGGTGACCGCTGCGCCAAGGACGATTAGCCACCCCGGCAATTCAGGCCGGTGCTGCTCCAGCTGTTTCAGCTTAGCTAAGGTTTCCTCTGGTGACAGCTCCCCTGCTTCCACCTGACGGGAAATGGCATTCACCGCATCCACACTGGTCAGGTTGGTTCCTTTACGGCGAATGCGCACCACCCCGGTTTCCGTGGTGCCGTCCTCCCGGCGATAGCTGACAAACACGCCGCTGGGTATGGCGAAGCTCTCCACGTTTTTCAGTCCGAAGGCACGCCCCATTCGGGTGACCGTTTCCTCCACGCGAAAGGTTTCACCGCCGTTTTCCATAATGATCTGCCCTGCAAGCTCCAGCAGCTCCATCGGCTCTGTCATTTCAGTGTCCTCAGCCTTGACGCACGAATGTACGTCAAGGCTCTTTCTTCCTATCGTTAGGATTCCGCTGCTTACTCATCCACCGTAACACGCAGCAGATAGATCCATAAGGTTCGCTTGTACTGTTCATAAGCGTCCCGGGCATGGTACAGTTCCTTCAAGGCAGCATAAATGCGGAACTTGACCTTAATATTCCGCACGGGATGATGCACACTGTCCAGCATTTGATGCGCCGTCATGCCCTTAGGATTGCGGACATAATCATAAACCGGCTTTGCACTGAAGGTCAGGCGATTCACATGGGCCAGGTAGGCACAGACGAACACCATATCCTCTCCGTAGCTTAGTCCGGAAATGAACCGCAGCTGATGCTGCTGAATCATGTCCGTGCGGAACAATTTGTTCCACAGCACCCCATAGTAGAAGCTGTTGCTCTTTTGATTCAGGTGAGCCAGGAACGCATTGCCTTCTACTGTCTTTTCTTCCTGCACCAATGCACGTACACGGCGCACCGGCCCCACCACATCCGTGTAGCCGGCAATCACCAGATCCGCCTTTGTTTCTTCTGCCAGACGGACAAGATGCTCCACAGAATCCTCCGGAAGCACATCATCCCCATCCACAAAGCGAGTATACTCCCCTTTGCAAAGGGTCATGCCATGATTGCGTGCTTCCGAAACCCCCGCATTCTCCTGATGCACAACGTGGATCCTGTCATCCTTGGCTGCTTCCCGATCCAGTATTGCGGCAGTACCATCCTTGCTGCCGTCATCCACCACAATGATCTCCAGCCGCTGCCAGGTCTGCCGCTGCACGCTTTGCAGGCACCGGGCAATGGTTTTCTCTCCATTCCACACGGGGATCACCACGCTCACCAAGGGCTGATCCACGCTATCACTCCTTACTTTCCCTACTGTTTCAGTGCAGAAACAATCTCCGTCATTGTACCTTGTGCTCTTTACCTTGTCAACCTTTGCCCAAAAATGAAAAATCCCCCGACTTTCGCCGAGGGACTATATGCGGACGATTAGTCCACCGTGAAGGGCAGCAGCGCGATGGCACGTGCGCGCTTGATGGCCTCGCTCAGCTGACGCTGATGCTTGGCGCAGTTGCCGGACATACGGCGGGGCAGGATCTTGCCGCGCTCGTTGATGAAACGACGCAGACGGTTGATATCCTTGTAGTCGATGTATTCGACCTTATCCACACAGAAGCTGCATACCTTCCGGCGGGGACGACGTCCTCCCCGGGGACGCGGCCTTCTTTCACCACGTTCTTCAGACATTCGGATGGCCTCCTCTCAAGCTTACTTAAGCGTTAAAATGGCAAATCATCGTCGGCTACCTGAGTAAAGCCGTCATTCTGAGCGGTGACACTGCTGCTGGTAGGAGCAGCAGGGGCGGCAGGGGTGTAACCTGCGCCTTCGCTATCATTCCGGCTGGACAGGAACTCGACATCTTCAGCAGTAACATCCAGAGATACACGGGTCGTACCGTCGTTCGCCTGATAAGTGCGAGCGGTGATCGGCCCAGACACGAACACCTTGCGACCCTTGGCCAGATACTTGGCGCAATTCTCGCCCAGCTGACGCCAAGCGGTAATGCGGAAGAACTGTGTGGATTCCTGCTGGTCACTGTTCTGATTCCGGCCGCGGCGGTCATTCACCGCAATGGTGAAATCGCACACGCTGATGCCGTTGGAGACAGTGCGCAGTTCAGGGTCACGGGTCAAATTACCGATCAAAATGATCTTGTTCATGCTTTTACCCTCATGGATGCCTTACTCAGCATCAGCAGTAGCGGGAGCTTCCTCGGCGGGAGCTGCTTCAGCAGCGGCCTCAGCCACAGGTGCTGCCACGGGTGCGGTGCGCACCGGACGGGGCTTCACATTGCTGCGCTTTTCGACCAGCTTCACCACCAAGTAGCGGATTACGCTGTCGTAGATCTCCAAGTTACGCTCAAGCTCGCGGGGGAACTCAGCAGGTGCCTTGAAGGTCACCAGCACGTACCAACCCTCGGTCTTGTAGTTGATGGCATACGCCAGGCGGCGCTTGCCCCAAGTCTCGTCGACCTTTTCGACTTCACCACCGTTGGCTGCGATCAGGGCAGAAACCTTTTCAATCAGCTCCTTGCGAGCAGTTTCCTCCAGTGCAGTGTCGATGATGTAGGTCAGTTCATACCTATTCATATCTTTCACCTCCTCACGGACTTTGGCGCTACATCCATGTGTAGCGCAAGGATGTGCCAAGTAA
>CAVGBO010000023.1:0-27491 GCA_963627465.1 Phocaeicola dorei | reverse complement strand
TGCAGCTAACGTAGACAATCCTCCGAGGGGATACGTTCGCCATGGCTTCAATCACGGCCGGATCCAGTCCCTTCCGTGGAGGATCAACCACCACCACGTCCGGGCGGAGTCCATCCTGCACCAGCTTGGGCAGTACATCCTCCGCTGCTCCCAGGTGGAAGTCGGCGTTGGCAATACCATTGCGGGCAGCGTTCTCCCTTGCATTGTCAATGGCTTGGGGAACGACTTCAATGCCCAGGGCTTGCCGCACATGGGTGGCCATCATCAGCGTAATGGTGCCGGCACCGCAGTATACATCGCACAGGGTATCGGTGGGAGCAAGCTGAGCAAAGTCCAGTGCCGTTTGATACAGCACTTCCGTCTGCTGAGGATTGACCTGAAAGAAGGAGGCTGGGGATACCTGAAAGCGGAGTCCGCACAGGGTATCCTCCAAAGTATCTGCACCCCAAAGGGTGCGGAAAGACCGCCCAAGAATCACGTTGGTTTTCTCACGGTTTTCATTCAGAATCAGGCTGACAACCCCCAGGGGCTTCAGCTTTGCTGCCAGTTCGTCCGCATGGGGCAGTTCCTTGCCGTTGATGACCACCACCACCATGGCCTCTTTGCGGCGATTGACACGCACCATCAGGTGACGAATCAGCCCGGTATGCGTTTCCTCCTGATAGGGAGGCAAGTGGTGCTTCTTCATCCAGCCGAGAAAAACCTCCGCCACATCCCCTGCAGGAGGCATGGCATTCAGGCAGCGTGCTGCCGGAATGATGGTGTGGCTTCTTGGCGCATAAAAGCCAAGCACGGGAGCTTCCGCCGTTCCGCCTACCGGCAGGCTGGTTTTGTTCCGGTAGCCGAAAGGTTCCGCCATGCCCTTTACCGGCGGTACTTCCACATCCAGATGACCAATCCGGCGGAAACAATCCTCCACCTGCTTTCGCTTGGCTTCCAGCGTTGCCGCATAGCTCATGTGGCGGCAGCTGCATCCGCCGCATCTGGGCCAGGCCGGGCAGTCCGGTGTGCGCCGATCTGGGGAAGGAGATGTGATCTCTCCCACCACCTTGCCGAAGGCAAACCGGGGCTGTACCTTCACCAGGCGCACGGGAGCAGTTTCCCCCGGCAACAAGCCGGGGACAAATACGGCCATGCCCTCTGCCCGAGCTACGCCCTCCATATCTGCCCCTACGGCATCTGCCGTCAAGGTCAGCTCATCATTCTTGCGCATAATTCCTCCGCATGAAAACGGCGTCCTGCCGCGTTATATCATTGGTTGCCTTTCTATTGTATCAATCTTTCATCGGATTGACAACGGTTCGAAAGGAAGATATACTGCTTTCAGGAAAGAAGGGATCCCATGGATCGATTGTATATTGTCGTCCCCTGCTACAAGGAAGAGGAAGTGCTTCCGGAAACGTCCAAGCGGCTGAAGGCCAAGCTGGAAGAACTGGTGGAAACCGGCCGAATTGCCCCGGACAGTCGAGTGCTGTTCGTGGACGATGGTTCTTCCGACCGCACATGGGAAATCATTGCCGCACTCCATGGGCAGGATGAGACCTTCTCCGGCGTTAAGCTAAGCCGCAACCGTGGCCATCAAAACGCTTTGCTGGCCGGCATGGAGGAAGCTGCGCGACACAGCGATGTGATCATCACCATGGATGCGGACTTGCAGGATGACATTGATGCGGTGGATCGGATGCTGGATAAGTATCAAGAGGGCAGCGAAGTCGTTTATGGCGTTCGCTCCTCCCGAGCCAAGGATACCTTCTTTAAGCGGTTCACTGCCCAGCACTATTATCGCTTTATGCAGGCCATGGGAGTGGATCTTGTCTACGACCATGCGGATTATCGGCTGATGAGCCGCAGAGCCGTGGAGGCGTTGATGTCCTTCTCCGAAGTTAACCTGTTTCTCCGGGGCATGGTGCCGCTGGTGGGATTTAAGTCGGATACTGTGCTGTACGAGCGTGGGGAACGCTTTGCCGGTGAAAGCAAGTATCCCTTGAAAAAAATGATCGCCTTCGCCTTGGATGGCATTACGTCCTTTTCCGTTAAGCCCATTCGGCTGATCCTGAACTTGGGCATCGCCATTTTCGTGGTAGCGGCAGTGATCCTGCTGTATTCCCTCATCCGCAAGCTATGCGGGCAGACGGTCAGCGGCTGGGCTTCGCTGGTGTGCTCCATTTGGGCACTGGGCGGTATCCAGCTGCTGGCACTGGGAGTCATCGGCGAATACATTGGCAAGATTTACAATGAAACCAAGCGGCGTCCACGGTACATTATTGACACCGTGCTTGACGGCGGTGCAGAGGATGCTGGCACAACCAAATGAGCATGAAAAAAGGGGACTGGTGCATTGATGGCAACAGTCCCCCTCTTACTATGCGTTTTTTTATTCCAGCACAATCCGAGGATTATCCTTGCTGGGGCGATACATCACGAAACGTCTGCCGATGCACTGGATGGGTTCTGCACCGGTACGCTGGCACAGATCTGCCAGTGCTTCCTTGGCGGAAACAGGTGCACCCTGTTGCACACAGCCCTTGATCAGCTCCCGGGCTTCTAGGGCATCGTAGGCTTCCTTGACGGTGCCGTCAGTAACGCCTTCCTTGCCTACGTAAAGAATGGTTTCCATTGTGTTGGCCATGGATCGAAGCATGGCACGCTGCTTGCTTGTCATTCCTGTATCTCCTTATTCCACAAAGTCAAATTCCATGTCTCCGATGCGCACGGTGTCGCCCTCTTGGGCACCGGCATTGCGCAGGGCGTCAATCACGCCCCAACGGCGCAGGGTACGATGGAACCAATTCATGCTTTCTTCATCATCGAAGTTCACGCTGTCCAGCAGACGCTCCATGGAGGTGCCAATCACCTCGTAAACTTCGCCGTCCTTCTGTACTTCAAAGGTGCTTGGCTTGATCTCTTCATCCAGATCAATTTCCTCGGTGAAGTGCTGCACCGGAGGAAGCTCCTCCAGACGGTCTGCTGCATAGTCCAGCAGGGCATCAAACCCTTGATGAGTTGCTGCGCTGACGGCGAAGACAGGGTAGCCTAAAGGTGCTACATGCTCCTTCATCCGTGCCAGATTTTCTTCTGCATCGGTCAGATCCATTTTGTTGCAGACCACAACCTGCGGCCGGGTGGACAGCTCCCCGTAGTTCTGCAGTTCCAGATTGATCTGGTCAAAATCCTCAATGGGATCCCGTCCCTCGCTGCCTGCAATATCCACCACATGGAGCAGCAGCCGAGTGCGCTCCACGTGTCGCAGGAAATCGTGCCCCAGGCCAACGCCTTCCGCAGCACCTTCCACCAAGCCGGGAATATCTGCCAGCACAAAGTCCTTGCCGTGACGGCGGACAATGCCCAGATTCGGGGTCAGTGTCGTGAAATGGTAATTGCCGATCTTAGGCTTGGCACTGGTTACCACAGAAAGAATGGTGCTCTTGCCCACGTTGGGGTAGCCCACAAGACCTACATCCGCAATGGTTTTCAATTCCATCAGGAACGTATGCACTTCTGTCTTTCCGCCAGGCTTGGCGAAGTTGGGCGCCTGCCGGGTGGGTGTGGCAAAGTGGGTGTTGCCCCAGCCGCCTCTGCCGCCCTTCAAAATGCGGCGGGTCTCGCCCGGCTGATCCATATCCGCCACCACTGCGCCGGACTCTGCATCCCGGAGCACCGTGCCCACGGGAACCTTGATAATCAAGTCTTCGCCACGCTTGCCGGTGCAGCGGCCAGCTGCGCCATCCGTGCCGTTTTCGGCCGTGTACTTGCTCTTAAAGCGGAAATCCAGCAGGGTATGCATGTTGGGGTCAGCATAGAGCAGCACATCGCCGCCGTTGCCGCCGTCACCACCGTCGGGACCGCCGTTCAGCACAAACTTTTCACGGTGGAAGGACATGCTGCCATTGCCGCCGTTGCCTGCCTTTGCCGTGATTTTTACATGATCCACAAAATTGCCCATGGAAACCTCCCGTTCCTTATCCGCCCGGACACGGGCGTTCCATCAAAGATTGCTCCTCAGTATACCACAAAAAGGCAAGGAGGAACAAGGGGATGTTTGCGAAAAGTGGAAGGGGAAGATGGATACGTTAGCGATGAAGGAACTTCCCCCCTCCGTGACAAAAGAAACCACATGTGCTATAATCAGTCGATTTGTTTCTTCAGGAGGCTTCTTCATGTCACGCTATGCTGAACCGTTGTTGATAGCACTTGTATTATTTCCTTTGGTGGCAGCAGTGTTCACCTTGCCCTATGCCATCTATTGTTATCGCAAATACGGTTCTATGCTGATGATGCGCATCGTTTGTGTGTATGCCTTCATTTATTATCTGATGAGCGTCTACTGCCTGGCTATTTTGCCCTTCCCCAAGGAAGGCTCAGTACCGACACAGAAGGTGGGGCTGAACCTGATTCCCTTCAGCTACGTGCCGGAAATTCTGACGAAAACCGTGGACTTTTCCATCAGCGACCCATCCACGTGGATGCCGGCGTTCTTCTCCTCCGGCATTTATGAACCGATTCTGAATATCCTGATGTTCTTACCTTTGGGCGTCTTCCTGCGTTACTACTTTGGGTGGAACATGAAGAAGACAGTGCTCTGCGCTTTTCTGCTATCTTTCTTCCTTGAGTTTACCCAGTACACGGCTACCTATGGCTTGGCACCTTATCGCTATCGGCTGGCAGATGTAAATGACTTGATCGACAACACCCTGGGCGGATTCTTAGGATACCTTGTGACGCCCCTGCTGACCTTTATGCTGCCCAGCCGGGAGCGGCTGAATCAGGTAAGCTACCAGCGAGGTACTCGTGTCAGCTATGTTCGGCGCATGGTGGCCTATTGTGCAGACGAGATCATCTGCAGTGCCTGCGGCGGCGTGATTTTTCTTGTGCTGCCTAGGGAGTCCTGGCTGATTTGCCTGATTGTGATAGCATACAACGCGCTGATCCCTTATCTTTGGCATGGACAGACCCCTGGCAAAGCACTG
This sequence comes from Phocaeicola dorei, assembly GCA_963627465.1. Taxonomy (GTDB): domain Bacteria; phylum Bacillota; class Clostridia; order Christensenellales; family Aristaeellaceae; genus CAKUFA01. The sequence continues at coordinate 22,524 of CAVGBO010000023.1, read as the reverse complement.
GTGCGAATTCGTGTGGTGGACAGCACCACCCATGAACGGGCAACGCTGAAGCAGTATGCCCAGCGGATGCTTTTTCTTCATCTGATCCCACGAGCCGGTGTGCTGCTGAGCACCATCGGCATTGAAAGTATGTTTGCCAGCGTTTGCGGTGTGCTGCTGATTGGCATGATGTTCATCCAAGCGATTTTCTGCGGACTGCGGAACAAGCCCCAAATGTTCTATGAACGGTGGACGAATACCATCCAGGTGTGCACCAACGGACGAACGCATCAGCCGAAAAAAACGGAGACTGATAACGTCTCCGAAGACTAAGCATTATTACTTGCCTTCCTGTTCAGCCTTGCTGCTGCAGTCCAATGTTTCGTGAACAAAATAGGCTCGTACCTGATTTTCGGTAATCAGTACAGACTCCTGATGGAAGAATGCGCACAAGTCTTTGGCAATATCATTGACAATCGCCTGATCGGCATCGATAAGGGTGAGCACTAGACTGGTTTCTCGGGCATATTCGCCGCTTTCGTAGAGATAGCCGCCTTCCTGCACGCTAAAGGAAAAGGGTACTCTGTAGGAATAGCACACGTTGCGGAGCACGCTGATGTACTTCTCATTTTCGAAAAGCTGCGTGTTTGTTGTCACATCATTCAGCCCAACGTAAATCTTTGACTCGGTCATCTTGCAGCATCCTCCTACATAAGCACGATGGATGGAATGGATTATATCATGCCGGCGGGCAATCAACAATCCGCAAAACACATCACCGCACCCATCAAAAAGCGCCGCCCTTACAGACGACGCAAAGAGGGTGCGGTGAGTTTATTTGCATTGCTTTCCGGAAAGCATCTCGAAATGATATTTCACGATGCCAAAATCCAGTCGGGTGTAGAAACCGGCGCTGCAACTGGCTTTGACGGAATCATCCGGCAGCAAGGCAAAATGGAATTTCTGCTGGTTCACGGCAGTCGGTGCCAGCATGGCGGCGGTCATGCCCAGGCGGAACCAATCCGGCATGTTTCCGGCGCAGCTGCATAGTTCATGCATGGGCTTGCTCTTATGAGGGACGCCGCTGGTGCAGCCGTAGCCGATGGCGATCAGGCAGACCTGCTTTTCACCTTTTCCAACGTCTGCTGCACTTTTGCCGTGGGTCAGCGCCACCCAGCAGGTGTTCAAACCCATCTCCTGTGCCTTCAGCACAATTTCTTCTCCATAATAACCAAGCGTTTCATCCAGTACAGGGGACTTCTTGCCTACGAGGGCAATGTAGTTCTTCACGCCGGAAAACTTGCCGTAATGCGCCATAGCAGAATCGAAGCACTTGGGTTCATCGTAGAAAATCTGAATGCGGAGATCGTGCTTCTGATTGATCTGCCCGATCAGCGTATTTAGTGCTTCCCTCTTTTCAGGCTCAATAGCCTGATCCCTGTACTGCCGCACACTGTGCCGCTGTTCCATCAGTTCAAGCATATCCATTTTTGTACCTCCCATTGCTGACGATAAGCTTTCATTATAATTCTCCCAAGGGGATGGAGCCACGGAGGATCATATCATTGGCAAGGTTCGCCATGTAGGAAGCAGCCTCGGCGCAATGGCGGGACAGCCACGTGCGAATCAGGCCGATACAGCCGAAGACGACAAAATCGTACCGATACGTGAACTCGTCCTGGGAACAAGGATGCCGAATCAGCTGCCAGTCTGCCATGCACTTTTCGTGCACCACATGGTTCAGCCGCTGCACAAAGGCCATGTCGCCGTGCTCGCCCAAGAGGACGGCGCACATTTCGCTGTTTTCCTGAATGAAGTTGAACAGATCCTCCAGGAAAGGGAGCGTATGGCTGAACACCACGTCATCCTTGTGGGAAACAATGATCTGGTCGAACTTGCTGAACAGGTCTTCCTCGATCTGGGAGAGCATATCAAAGATGTCCCGATAATATAAGTAGAAAGTGCCCCGGTTCACATCCACCCGTTCTGCCAGCTCACGGACGGTAATATCCTGCAGGGGCTTTTCCTGCATCAGCTCGGTCAGCCCTTGGGTCAAGAGCTTCTTTGTACGGCGTACCCGGCGATCTTCTTTCTTTTCCGTCATGGTTTCTACCTCACATTCGACAAGTTGGGAAAAAGATTCTCAACATTTATAAGCAAAAGTGTTGATAAGCTCAATGCCAGTTGAAAACATTGTTGATTTACCAACGACGAGTCACTCAACTGTCGATTGATTTTCATCACGAAAGCTATTATAATGCCTACCGTTGATAAAGTCAACACATTGTTCAATAAGTATACGGTAATTCGGAAAAGGAGGATGCAGCGTGAAGAAGTTTTCCCGATGGCTGGTGCATCACAAAGCACTGATCATCATTCTGTGCCTGGCACTGCTGGTGCCGTCTGTCTTCGGCATGGCGGCGACAAAGGTGAAGTATGACCTGTTGTACTATCTGCCGGAAGATTTGGATACGGTACGTGGTCAGAATATCCTGATGGAGGACTTCAACAAGGGAGCGTTCAGCCTGTGTGTTACCCAAGGGTTGACCGAGGTGGAACAGGCTGACCTGGAAGAAGCCATCCGAGGCGTTGACCATGTGGACTCCGTTATTGGATATGCTTCCATTGTGAAGGGCTCCATTCCGGTGGAAATCCTGCCGGACAACATTCGGGAGATTTTCCAGAAGGATGACTGCCGGCTGATGGCTGTGTTCTTTGATGATACTTCCTCTGCGGAAGGCACCATGGAAGCCATTCAGCAGATTCGCAGCATTGCGGATAAGAAGTGCTTCGTAGGCGGCCTGTCTGCTGTGGTAACGGATACCAAGCAAATGGTGGAGGAGCAGGAAGGCATTTATGTGGCCATCGCCGTGGTGCTGAGCTGCGTGGTGCTGATGCTGACCATGGACTCCTTCCTGCTGCCGCTGATTTTCCTGCTGTGCATTGGCGTCAGCATCCTGTGGAACATGGGCAGCAACTATTTCCTGGGGGAGATTTCCTACATCACCAAGGCAGTTGCCGCTGTGCTGCAGCTGGCTGTGACGCTGGACTACTCCATCTTCCTCTGGCATAGCTACAAAGAAAACAAGGCTGTTATTGGGGACAAAGAAGAGGCTATGGCGCAGGCCATTCGCCTGACATTCTCCTCTGTGATTGGCTCCAGCCTGACCACGGTGGCCGGCTTCGTTGCGCTGTGCGCCATGAGCTTCACCCTGGGTCGTGACCTGGGCATTGTCATGAGCAAGGGCGTCATCCTGGGCGTGCTGGCAACGGTAACCCTGCTGCCTTGTGTGATCCTGTGCATGGATAAGATCATTGAGAAGACTTCTCATAAGCCCCTTCTGCCGGATATGACCGGGTTCAGCCGTTTCGTGGTGAAGCACTACAAGGTGCTCTTCGTGATTCTGCTCATCATCTGCGTTCCCGCCTTCTACGGCTACAACAACGTGGCTGTGTATTATGACATGAGCTCCGTGCTGCCGGAATCTCTGGAATCCACCCAAGCCAACGAAAAGCTGTCCGAAACCTTCGATGTTTCCACAAGCCACTTGGTGCTGGTGGATGCAGACGTAAGCCAGAAGAACGTGAAGGACATGGCAGAGGAAATGTCCGCTGTGGACGGCGTGAAGCAGGTCATCTGCCTGGACAGCCTGCTGGACGCAGGCATTCCGGAAAGCATTCTGCCGGATGATGTACTGTCCCTGCTGAAGAGCGATAACTATCAGTTGATGCTTGTTTCTTCTAATTATGTGGTATCCACCGATGCGGTGAATGCCCAGATTGATACGCTGAACGAGATTCTGAAGAAGTACGACGAGGGCGGCATGCTCATTGGCGAAGCACCCTGCACCAAGGACTTGATCAGCTGCACGGATCAGGACTTCAAGGTGGTTAACATCATCTCCATCGCAGCCATCTTCCTGATTATTGCACTGGTGCTGCGCTCCATCTCCCTGCCTGTGGCGCTGGTGGCACTAATCGAAGCGGCTATCGCCGTGAACCTGTGCATTCCTTATTATACGAACACCACGCTGCCCTTCGTGGCACCCATTCTGATTTCTACCATTCAGTTGGGTTCTACGGTGGACTACGCCATCTTGATGACCACCAAGTATCTGCAGGGCCGTAAGGCTGGCAAGGAAAAGAAGGAAGCTGTGGGCGATGCGGTTGCATCCTCTGCACAGTCTGTGCTGGTTAGCGGCTTCGGATTCTTCGCAGCCACCTTCGGTGTAGGCCTGTATTCCAATGTGGACATTATTTCCTCCATGTGCAGCCTGATGGCTCGCGGTGCACTGTGCTCCATGGCTGTGGTGCTCTTCCTGCTGCCTGCCCTGCTCATGACCTGCGATAAGCTGATCATTCACACCACCACGGGCATGAAGCGTGCCCGGGCAAAGAAGAATTAAGGACTGGAATGAAAGGAGCGGAACTGATCATGAAGAAGCAATTGATCTCCCTGGCACTGGCTGGGGCCATGATGGTAACAACCGGCTGTGCCGGCGCAGAAACCGTAAAGAGTGAGCGTGTTTTCGCCGTGATGGATGCAGCAGGCACCCAGACCACGGTGATTGACAATGTGCATATCAAGAATGAGGATGCCCTGGATACCATTATCGACCGTACGAGTCTGACCGGCGTGGAAAACATGGCCGGCCATGAAACCTTCACCCTGGATGGGGAAACCCTTACCTGGAAGGCTGCCGGAAACGACATTACCTATCAGGGCAAGAGCGACAAGGAAGTTGCCGTAAAGCCTGTTGTAACCGTAAAGGTGGACGGAAAGGAAGTTTCTGCCGACACCCTGAAGGATGTCAGCGGTGAAGTGGAACTGACTGTTGCCTATACCACCAATGCACCCTATGTGGCTGTCAGCATTCTGCCCCTGCCGGAGGATGGCGTTTCGGACATTGAAGTGGAAAATGCCCTGCTCCTCACGGAAGGCAGCCGTCAGGTAGTGGTTGGCTATGCCGTGCCCGGCCTTGACGAAAAGCTGGAGCTTCCCGATCACTTCACCGTGAAGGCAAAGGCTGATCATGCGGAAATCAGCTGGATGATGACCTTGGCCACTGCCCAGCCCATCGACGTGCTGTGTGATGAGGTGGGGGATGACGTAAAGGATCTGACGGAACTGAAGGATCAGGCTGTGTCCCTACTGACAGCTCTGTCCGAAGGCAAGGATCTGCCGGAGATGGACGGGGATTGGAAGACCTTGACCGATACCCTGACGGAGCTGAATGACGGCGTGTCCCAGCTGGTGACTGGTGCTCAGGCACTGAAGGACGGCGCTGATCAGCTGACGGAAGGCATTACTTCTCTGGAAGATGGCCTGACCACCCTGACCGCCAACAATGATACCCTGAATGCGGCGGCAAGCCAGCTCTTCGATGCTGTGCTTGCAACCGCCAACCAGCAGCTGGCTTCTGCCGGACTGGATCAGGCAGGCATTACCCTGCCGGAGCTGACCCAGGAGAATTATGCGGAAGCTCTGCAGACCGTTCTGGATGCCCTGAACCCTGATACCCTCCGTGCAGCGGCTACCGAGCAGGCTCGTGCCAAGGTGGAACAGGCTGTGCAGGCAAAAGAAAGTGCTGTTCGTGAAGCGGTAGAACCTGTGGTGGAATCCAAGGTACTGGAAGCTGTGCTGCAGGCTGTTGGCCTGAACATGTCCGCAGAAGATTACCAGAAGGCTGTGAAGGCTGGTCAGGTAACTGCCGAGCAGGAAAAGCAGATTGCTGCCGCCGTGAAGCAGCAGATGGCAACGGATGAGGTGAAGGCTCAGATTGACGCTGCTGTTCAGGAACAAATGGAAGCCCTGGTGGAGCAGAACCTTCAGTCCGAGGATGTGCAGAACCAGATTGAGACCGCCATTGCCCCTGCACAGGCTGGCTATGATCAGATTTCTTCTTTGAAGACGCAGCTGGATAGCGTGAATGCTTTCGTTACCGGCTTGAACACCTACACCTCCGGCGTCAGCCAGGCAGCCGATGGCGCAACCCAGCTGCATGACGGCGCAACTACCCTGGCGGATGGTGCTTCTCAGCTGGCTGAGGGCACGGCAACCCTGCAAACTGGGTTGACTGATGGCACAAAGAAAATGGCTGACAAGCTGCTGCCTTACTGCACGGATGACCTGGCAGACGCACTGCGGATCTACAACGAAACTGCTGACGGTGCTGCCGAAGCCGGTCACTACGACCTGGTGGCAGATGACATGACGGCTACCACGGTGTACATCATCCGCACAGACCTGAAGTAAGAATACCAAATTGTCCATGTTGGGAGAGTCTCATAAGCGAGGCTCTCCCTTTTTCCGTGCTAACGAAAACAAAACAAGTGGGGGAGAACGAAAAAGTTCGTGAAAAACAGACAAGAAATATGGACACGCCGGAAAACGTGTGCATAAAATGAAGCAAAGAAGACAGAAAGAACCCTATGAAAACGGTCGAAAAATCAACAAAGACAACCACTATGACGGTGAATTGGGAAAAACGAACGAGAAAGTAGATACGCACGGAGGCGTGTAAGCATAGTCAAAGACATAACATATGAATTACAAGGGGTTGCAGGCTTTCGTCGAAGAAAAAATACGAAAAAAATCGAAAAAAGAGTCTGAAAACCTATTGCATTTTATCGCCGTATCCTATATAATATGCCTGTTGTCTGTTTAGGGATGAAGTGGTAAGTTGCCGCCAGGCCAGGCGGGTAATTACCACGGACCAGCCCGATAATCGGGCGACGGACTCGCAGCGCAGCGCTGATCTGCACCTGCAGTGGGTGAGTGCCATGCGCAACCGAGAACGATCAAGGAGGTAAATCAATGGCCAGCCAGAAAATCCGTATCAAGCTCAAGAGCTATGAGCACAATCTGATCGACCAGTCCGCAGAGCGGATCGTCGAGACTGCCAAGCGCACGGGCGCTCGGGTGTCCGGCCCTATCCCGCTCCCCACGGAGAAGGAGATCGTCACCATCCTGCGTGCTACCCACAAGTACAAGGATAGCCGTGAGCAGTTCGAACGCCGCACCCACAAGCGGCTTATCGACATCCTCAATCCCAACCCCAAGACTGTGGACGCCATGATGAAGCTCGATCTTCCTGCTGGTGTCGAAATCGAAATCAAGCTGTAAAGGCAGGAGGAACGAAACATGAAGAAAGCGATCGTGGGCAAAAAGATCGGCATGACGCAGGTCTTCGCTGAAGACGGCCGTCTCGTTCCGGTCACCGTGATTGAAGCGGGCCCCTGCACTGTTGTGCAGACCAAGAATGTGGAATCCGACGGCTATGACGCTGTGCAGGTTGGCTTTGGCGAGCTGACCGAGACCCGCGCCAAGAAGCTGCTGAACAAGCCTGAACTGGGACACTTCGCTAAGGCTGGTGTCGCTGCAAAGCGCACCCTGCGTGAGTTCCGGTTCGACGATTGCACCGGCTACAAGGTCGGCGACGAGCTGAAGGCTGATCAGTTCGCTGCAGGTGATAAGATTGACATCACCGGCACCAGCAAAGGCCATGGCTATACTGGCCCCATCCAGCGCTGGAATCAGCACACCGGCCCCATGGCACACGGCTCCAAGTATCACCGTGGTGTGGGCTCTATGTCCGCTAACTCTGATCCTTCCCGCGTGTTCAAAAATAAGCACATGGCTGGCCACTATGGTGTGGATCGTGTAACGATTCAGAACCTGGAAGTCGTGAGCGTGGATGCAGAACGCAATCTGCTGCTGGTGAAGGGCGCTGTGCCCGGCCCCAACGGCGGCCTGCTGATTGTCCGCGACACGTGCAAGGCCTGACGCTGGACAAGGAGGAAGAAAGAACAATGCCTAAGACTGCTCTTTATAACATGGAAGGCGCGGCCATTGGCGAGGTTGAACTGAGCGACGAGATCTTCGCTGCCAACGTCAACGAAGCTGCCATGCACCTGGTCGTCCGTGCCTACCTGGCCGCACAGCGCCAGGGCACCCAGAGCGCCAAGACCCGCGGCGAAGTTCGCGGAGGCGGCCGCAAGATTTATCGCCAGAAGGGCACCGGTAATGCTCGCCATCACGGCAACCGGGCTCCTCAGTTCAAGCACGGCGGCGTGGTGTTCGCTCCCAAGCCTCGTGATTACTATCTGGCAGTTCCTAAGAAGGTTCGCCGCCTGGCTTTCAAGTCTGCACTGACTGCTAAGCTGAACGCCGAAGAGCTGATGGTGGTTGACGAGCTGAAGCTGGCCGATGCAAAGACCAAGCTGATGGCTGAAACCCTCAAGAAGCTGGGTGCCACCAAGAAGGCTCTTGTGGTGCTTCCTGAGCGGGACGAGACGGTTGTCCGTGCTGCTGCCAACCTGGCTGAAGCAAAGACCACCTATGTAAACACCCTGAATGTTTACGACATCCTGAATGCCGGCAAGGTGATCCTCACCAAGGCTGCTGTTGAATCTGTCGAGGAGGTGTACGCATAATGAAGGATCCTCATGACATCATCCTGCGCCCCGTCCTCACGGAAAAGGCGTACGAAGGCATCGCTGACAAGCGGTACATCTTCGAAGTGGCTGTGAACGCCACCAAGACCGAAATCAAGATGGCTGTGGAAGCTGTCTTCGCCGATGACGGCGTGAAGGTGGAGAAAGTCAACACCCTCCGCACCATGGGCAAGATCAAGCGCCAGGGCCGTACCGCCGGTCGTACCCCGGAAGTCAAGAAGGCCTATGTGACCTTGAAGAAGGACTCCAAGCCCATTAAGTTCTTCGAGGGCATGGCACAGTAAAGCAGGGAGGACAGAAAAATGGCTATTCGTCTTTACAAGCCGACTTCGCCCGCCCGGCGCTTTATGTCGGTTCTGACCTATGAAGAGGTAACCAAGAAGGCCCCTGAGAAGAGCCTGATTGAGTACAAGAAGAAGAATTCCGGTCGCAACAACCAGGGCAAGATCACCGTTCGTCATCAGGGCGGCGGCAATAAGATCAAGTACCGTGTGATCGACTTCAAGCGCAATAAGCTGGAAGTTCCCGCAAAGGTTGCTGCTATCGAATATGATCCTAACCGCAGCGCCTTCATCGCTCTGCTCCACTATGTGGATGGCGAGAAGCGTTACATTCTGGCTCCTCTGGGCCTGAAGGTAGGCGACACGGTGGTGTCCAGCGAGAACGCCGACATTAAGCCCGGCAATGCGCTGCCCATCAACAACATCCCCGTCGGCACCCTGATCCACAACCTGGAGCTCAAGCCCGGCCGCGGCGGCCAGCTGGTTCGTTCCGCCGGCATGAGCGCTCAGCTGATGGCTAAGGAGAACGGTTTCGCTCAGGTGCGTCTGCCCTCCGGCGAAATGCGCAAGCTGCCCCTGAACGCTAAGGCTACCATCGGCACCGTGGGCAACACTGACCACGAGAATGTCCGCCTGGGCAAGGCTGGCCGCGTTCGTCACATGGGCGTCCGTCCTACGGTTCGTGGTGTGGTTATGAACCCCTGCGATCACCCCCATGGCGGCGGCGAGGGCAAGAGCCCTGTTGGTATGCCTGCTCCTGTGACTCCCTGGGGCAAGCCCGCACTGGGTTACAAGACCCGGAAGCACAAGAAGTATTCCAATCGCATGATTGTGAAGCGCGCTAACAGCAAGTAAGCGCATCCCATAGGAAGGAGGCAGCTAACGAATGAGTCGTTCCGTTAAGAAGGGCCCTTATGTTGAGGGCGCGCTGATGAAGCGTATTACCGAAATGAATGCATCCGGCAAGAAGAATGTTGTGAAGACCTGGTCTCGTTCTTCCACCATCTTCCCGGATTTCGTAGGTCACACCATTGCAGTGCATGACGGCCGTAAGCATGTGCCGGTTTATGTCACCGAGGATATGGTAGGCCACAAGCTGGGCGAATTTGCCCCCACCCGCACTTTCCGCGGGCATGCCGGTGACAAGGCCACCGGCCGCAAGTAAGAAGAGAGGAGTGAAACGAAATGGCAACCCGTTCTAAGGAAAAGGCTGCTGCTCGTAAGCTGAATGCTGACAAGCGGCCTCAGGCTCATGCCAAGTACGTTCGCATCTCCTCCCGTAAGGTGAAGATCGTCATCGATCTGATCCGCGGCAAGAATGTGGACGAAGCACTTGCAATCCTGCAGTACACGCCCAAGGCTGCTTCTCCCGTTGTGGCTAAGGTGCTGAACAGCGCCATCGCCAACGCGGTGAACAACCAGGAGCTGAACCGTCAGAACCTCTATGTCGCTGAAGTGTATGCCAACCCGGGCCCCACGCTGAAGCGCTACGTTGCCCGCAGCCGCGGCAGCGCGTCCCCCATGCTCAAGCGCACCAGCCACATCAGCGTGGTGCTGGATCAGAAGTAAGGCGAAGGAGGTTTATCCATGGGTCAGAAAGTTAATCCCCACGGCGCTCGCGTCGGTGTGATCTTTGACTGGAGCACCCGCTGGTATGCTGGCAAGAAGGACTTTGCCAACTACCTGGTCGAGGACCACAAGCTGCGCGACATGCTGAAGGAAAAGTATTACGCAACCGGTATCAGCAAGATTGATATCGAGCGTACTGCCAAGGATATTACGGTGAACATCTTCACCGCTAAGCCTGGCATGATCATTGGCCGCCAGGGCGCTGGCATCGAGGCACTGAAGAAGGACATCACCGAGTTCCTGGGTCGTCCGGCTCACATCAACGTGATGGAAGTCAAGCAGCCTGATGCCGATGCTCAGCTGGTTGCAGAGAACATTGCTCAGCAGCTGGAGAAGCGCATCAGCTTCCGCCGTGCACTGAAGCAGGCTCAGCAGCGTGCCATGAAGATCAATGGCGTGAAGGGTATCAAGACCTGCGTAAGCGGTCGTGTGGGCGGCGCCGATATTGCCCGTACCGAGCACTATCATGACGGCTCCATCCCGCTGCAGACCCTGCGTGCCAACATTGACTACGGCTTCGCAGAAGCCAAGACCACTTATGGCCGCCTGGGCGTTAAGGTCTGGATCTACAAGGGACAGATCCTGCCCAAGGCCAAGAAGGCCCCTGCCGCGAAGGAGGTAAAGTAACCTATGCTGATGCCGAAGAGAGTAAAGCGCCGTAAGGTGTTCCGCGGTCGTATGAAGGGCGAAGCCCATCGCGGTAACTTCCTGGCTTACGGCGAATTCGGCCTCCAGGCAACTGAGCCCTGCTGGGTCACTAGCCAGCAGATCGAGGCCGCTCGTATCGCACTGACTCGTTACACCAAGCGTGGCGGTCAGGTGTGGATCAAGATCTTCCCCGATAAGCCTGTAACGGAAAAGCCTGCTGAAACTCGAATGGGTTCCGGCAAGGGCTCTCCTGAGTACTGGGTAGCGGTGGTCAAGCCCGGCCGTGTGCTGTTCGAGATCGCCGGCGTGCCTGAGGACGTGGCTCGTGAAGCTCTGCGTCTGGCCGCCCACAAGCTGCCTCTGAAGACCAAGTTTATCAGCCGTGCTACCACGGCCACGACAGAAGCGGGTGGTGACAAATAATGAAGGCTAATGAATTCTCCGCCATGAACCAGGAAGAACTCACCGCCAAGGTGAAGGAGCTGAAGAGCGAGCTGTTCAACCTTCGTTTCCAGCTTGCCACCGGTCAGCTGCAGAACACCATGCAGATCAGCGCTGTAAAGCGTGATATTGCACGGGCAAAGACCATTCTTCGCCTCAAGGAGCAGGCGTAAGATATACTGAAAGGAGGCAGCCGCTTCAATGTCTGAAGAAAGAGGACTTCGTAAAACCCGGATCGGCGTCGTGATCAGCGACAAGATGGATAAGACCTGTGTCATTCAGATCAAGACCCGTGTCCGTCATCCCCTGTATGGCAAAATCATGAACCAGACCAGTAAGCTGAAGGTTCACGATGAGAACAACGAGTGCGGCGTTGGCGATACCATCCGCGTGATGGAAACCCGCCCGCTGAGCCACGACAAGCGCTGGCGCCTGGTGGAGATCATCGAGAAGGCCAAGTAAGCCTGCCGTCATGTTGTAAGGAGGAAATACCCTATGATTCAGCCGCAAACGCGACTTAAGGTTGCCGATAACTCCGGCGCCAAGGAAATCATGTGCATCCGCGTGCTGGGCGGTTCTTTCCGGCGTGATGGTTCCATTGGCGACGTGATCGTTGCCAGCGTGAAGACCGCCACCCCCGGCGGTACCGTCAAGAAGGGCGATGTGGTCAAGGCCGTTATCGTCCGGATGCGCAAGAACAAGCGCCGTCCCGATGGCAGCTACATCAAGTTCGATGACAACGCTGCCGTGATCATCAATGATCAGAAGATGCCCCGCGGTACCCGTATCTTTGGACCTGTTGCCCGTGAGCTGCGCGAGAAGGACTTCATGAAGATCGTCTCCCTGGCTCCCGAAGTTCTGTGAGGAGGTAAGACGATATGCATGTGAAGAACAATGATCAGGTCGTTGTCATCTCCGGCAAGGACAAGGGCAAGAAGGGCAAGATCGTTGCCGCTTTCCCCAAGACCGGCCGTGTGACCGTTGAGGGTGTTAACATGGTGACCAAGCACCAGAAGGCCCGCAACGCTATGCAGCCCGGCGGCATCATCAAGAAGGAGCTCCCTGTGGATGCTTCCAATGTGATGCTGGTGTGCCCCAAGTGCGGCAAGGCTACCCGCGTTGCCCACAAGGTGACCACTGTGACCAATGATGCGGGCAAGAATGTCCGCAAGATGATCCGCGTGTGCAAGAAGTGCCAGGCGGAAATTGACTGAGAAGGAGGAAAAGCCAAATGGCTACCCGTATTAAGGAAAAGTACCTGGCCGAGGCTGTTCCTGCTTTGCAGCAGAAGTTCGGCTACAAGAACGTTATGGAAATCCCCAAGCTTGAGAAGATTGTCATCAACATGGGTCTGGGCGACTGCAAGGACAATGCTAAGGCTCTGGAAATGGCAGTGAACGAGCTGACCACCATCGCAGGCCAGAAGCCCATGGTCACCAAGGCCAAGAAGTCCATTGCAAACTTCAAGGTTCGTGAAGGCCAGAATGTTGGTGCTAAGGTTACCCTGCGCGGTGCTCGCATGGAGGAGTTCCTGGACAAGCTCGTCAGCGTTGCGCTCCCCCGCGTGCGTGACTTCCGCGGCGTGAGCACCAAGGCCTTCGACGGCCGCGGCAATTACGCCCTGGGCATCCACGAGCAGCTGCTCTTCCCCGAAATCGAGTACGACAAGGTCGAGAAGATTCGCGGCATGGAAATGATTTTCGTGACCACCGCGAAGACCGATGAGGAGTGCATGGAGCTGCTGCGCCTGCTGGGCATGCCCTTCGCACAGGCGTAATTGAAGGAGGAAAAATCAAGTGGCAAAGCTGAGCATGAAACTCAAGCAGTCGAGGACTCCCAAGTTCTCCACTCGCGCTTACACCCGTTGCCGTCTGTGCGGTCGTCCGCACTCCGTGCTGCGCAAGTATGGCGTGTGCCGTATCTGCTTCAGAGAGCTGGCCTATAAGGGCCAAATCCCCGGTGTCCGCAAGGCCAGCTGGTAAGCGGAGAAGAACGGAAGGAGGTTAAACCATGGTTATTAGTGATCCCATCGGCGATATGCTCACCCGGATCCGCAATGCCCAGGTCGCCAAGCATGACGCTGTGACGCTGCCTGCAAGCAATACGAAGAAAGCCATCGCCAAGATTCTGCTGGATGAAGGCTACATCAAGGCTGTTGACTATGTAGATGACGGACTGCAGGGCTCTCTCAAGATCACCCTCAAGTATGTCAACGGTAAGCAGACCCCCGTTATCAACGGTCTGAAGCGCATCAGCAAGCCCGGCTTGCGTGTGTATGCCCGCTGCGAAGAGCTGCCTAAGGTTCTCGGCGGTTTGGGCATTGCCATCGTCAGCACCAGCAAGGGTCTGATGACGGACAAGGAAGCCCGCAAGAACGCCATCGGCGGCGAAGTGCTGGCTTACATCTGGTAAAAACCGACACGTCAATGGAGGTGCGAATATGTCTCGTATCGGAAGACTTCCGATTCATGTCCCCGCGGGCGTGACGGTTACGGTCGGTGACGACAACCTGGTGACGGTAAAGGGTCCTAAGGGAACCCTGTCCCAGCAGGTGAACAGCGCCATCACCGTGAAGCAGGAGGGTAACGTAGTGACCCTCGAGCGCCCCACCGATTCTAAGCCCCACAAGGCCATGCATGGCCTGTACCGCGCGCTGGTGCACAACATGGTCGTCGGCGTGACCGAGGGCTTCTCCAAGTCTTTGGAGCTGGTTGGTACCGGCTATCGTGCCGCTGCTGAAGGCGGCAAGAAGCTGACCATCAACATCGGCTTCTCTCATCCCGTTGTTCTCGAGGCCCCCGAAAACATCAGCTTTGAGACCCCCAACCCCAACACCATCGTGGTGAAGGGCATCTCTAAGCAGCAGGTGGGCAACCTTGCAGCAGACATCCGTGCAATCCGTAAGCCTGAACCCTACCTGGGCAAGGGCATCAAGTACACTGATGAGCACATCCGCCGCAAGGAAGGCAAGACCGGTAAGAAGTAAGGAGTGACTGCAGAATGTTCAAAAAGCGTGACCGTAATGAGGTTCGCGTGATTCGTCACGCGCGGGTTCGCAAAAAGATCAGCGGCACCCCTGATATGCCGCGTCTGTCCGTGTATCGCAGCCTGAACCACATCTATGCTCAGATCATCGACGATGTGAAGGGCGTAACGCTGGTGAGCGCATCCACCGTTGACCCTGAGCTGAAGGGTCAGCTGGCTGATGTGGACAAGAAGGGCGCCGCCAAGAAGGTTGGCAAGCTCATCGGTGAGCGTGCTGTCCAGGCCGGCATCAAGACCGTGGTCTTCGACCGTGGCGGCTATGTTTATACCGGCCGCGTTGCGGAAGTTGCTGCGGGCGCCCGTGAAGCCGGACTTGATTTCTAAGAAGGAGGACACACGCAAATGCAACGCTACGAACAGGTCAGCGAATTCAAAGAAAAACTGGTCGCTGTCAATCGCGTGTCCAAGACCGTAAAGGGCGGCCGCAACATGCGGTTCTCCGCTCTGGTCGTGGTTGGCGATGAAAACGGCCGTGTCGGTGCGGGCATGGGCAAGGCTGCTGAAATCCCCGAGGCCATTCGTAAGGCCGGCGAGGATGCTAAGAAGCACATGGTGACTGTTCCCCTGAACGGCACCACCATCCCCCACGAAACCACCGCTTACTACAGCACCGCCAAGTGCGTGCTGCTGCCCGCTCCCGAAGGTACCGGCGTGATCGCTGGCGGTGCCGCCCGTGCTGTGCTGGAGCTGGCTGGTGTGAAGGACATCCGTACCAAGTCCTTCGGCACCAACAATCCTATCAACATGGTGAAGGCAACCCTGGAAGCACTTAAGCAGCTGCGCAGTGCTGAGCAGGTTGCCAAGATGCGCGGCAAGACCGTGGAAGAACTGCTGGGCTAAGGAGGAAGGAACGATGAAACTCAAGATTACCTTGACGAAGTCTCCCATCGCCAGCCTGCCCACGCACAAGGCCACGGTGGCAGCGCTGGGCCTGCGTAAGGTGGGTCAGACTGTGACTCAGCCTGACAATGCCTGCATCCGCGGGCAGATCTTTGCCGTGAAGCACATGGTGAAGGTCGAAGAAGTGAATGAGTAAAGGAGGGAAACCCCAATGAAACTGCACGAGTTGACCCCCGCAGCCGGTTCTACCACGGCGCCTAAGCGCCTGGGACGCGGTGTGGGTTCCGGTCTGGGCAAGACCTCCGGTAAGGGCCATAAGGGTGCAAAGGCTCGCTCTGGCGGCGGCAAGCGCCCCGGCTTCGAAGGCGGCCAGATGCCCCTGTATCGTCGTGTGCCTAAGAAGGGATTCTACAATGCCTTCGGCACCGATTATGCCTGCGTGAACGTTGAACGCCTTGAGATTTTCAACGATGGCGATGTGGTTACTGCACAGTCCCTGATCGACGCCGGCATCATTAAGAAGACGCTGGGCGGTGTTAAGGTCATGGGCAACGGCGAGCTGACCAAGAAGCTCACCGTCCAGGCTGCAAAGTTCACCGCCACGGCAAAGGAAAAGATTGAGGCACTCGGCGGGAAAGCCGAGGTGATCTGATATGATTCAGAGCCTCAAGAAGATGTGGCGAATTCCTGACCTGCGCAAGAAGATCCTGTATACCTTCGGTATGCTGATCCTCTTCCGCCTGGTCGGCGTGATTCCTGCTCCCGGCGTGGATGCGGCAAAGGTGCTGAACAGCACCAATGCCAGCTCCCTGCCTCTGCTGGAACTGGTAAACATGATGACTGGTAATGCGTTCTCCCAGATGACCATCATGGCCATGGGTATTACGCCTTACATCAACGCCTCCATTATCATGCAGCTGCTGACCATTGCCATCCCGGCACTGGAACGGCTGAGCAAGGATGAGGAAGGCGGACGTGAAAAGATCGCACAGATCACCCGCTACGTAACGGTTGGTTTGGCTGCCCTTCAGGCCATTGGTCTGGTGGCAGGTCTGGGCTACATCAAGTCCGGCTGGCTGAACTACGTTCTGGTGGGCGTCAGCATGGCTGGCGGCAGTGCATTGGCTATGTGGATTGGCGAGCGCATCACCGATAAGGGTGTGGGCAACGGCATTTCCCTGCTGATCTTTGCTGGTATCATCTCCAACCTGTTCAACGGCATCGTGAGCAGCTTCAGCACCGCATTCTCTACCGGCACTGCCTCTGCTTGGCTGAGTGCCATCAGCATCATTGTTGTGGCCATCATCATGACGGTCGTTGTTGCCTTCGTGGACATGGGCGAGCGCCGCATTCCGCTGCAAATCGCCAAGCAGGTGAAGGGACGCCGGGTTTACGGCGGCCAGAGCACCCACATGAGCCTGAAGGTTGTCAGCGTCGGCGTGCTGCCTCTGATCTTCGCCTACAGCTTCCTCGCCTTCCCCGGAACGGTGATTCAGCTGATCGGCGGCACCAGCAGCGGTGCTTACGTTTGGTGGTCCACCTACATGAACACCGGCAGCGTGTGGTATATGATTATTTCCGCACTGCTGATTGTGGCGTTCACCTTCTTCTACTCTTCCATCAGCTTCGACCCCAAG
Source organism: Phocaeicola dorei (assembly GCA_963627465.1). Taxonomy (GTDB): domain Bacteria; phylum Bacillota; class Clostridia; order Christensenellales; family Aristaeellaceae; genus CAKUFA01. Next base: position 5,567 of record CAVGBO010000023.1, on the reverse strand, counting down.
CAGCAGGCTGAACAGCTGATCATGCAGGGCGCAACGATCCCGGGTACCCGCGGCAAGAACATCCGCCAGTACCTGCAGACCACTGTGAACCGCTTGAACCTGTTCGCAGCACTGTTCTTGGCCGTCTTGGCTGCCGTGCCTACGCTGCTGACCGCTCAGCTTCAGACCAGTGTGCCCTTTGCGGCATCCTCCATTCTGATCGCTGTGAGCGTGTCTCTGGAAACCATCCGCACTATCCAGGGTGAGATGAGCATCCGCGGCATCGACATGGACGTGGAGAACATTGGCTTTATGTAATGCATCAGCCATGCATCGGTGCTGCAAGGCCCGATGCATGGCTTGATGGGTAAAACAGCCAGATACTTTCCGAAAGGAGAGACCCAGCGCATGAACATCATTTTTCTGGGACCTCCGGGTGCCGGTAAGGGAACCCAAGCACAGCGCATTTGCGAAACCCTTGGGATCCCTCAGATTTCCACCGGCGATATCCTTCGCCGTGCAATCAAGGAAGAAACGCCTACCGGACTGAAAGCAAAGGCCTACATTGACGCAGGCAAGCTTGTACCTGACGAAGTGGTTATCGACATCGTTCGCGACCGTCTCGACCAGGAAGACTGCAAGGCCGGCTATATCTTGGATGGATTCCCCCGTACGGTTCCTCAGGCAGAAGCCTTGGCGGATTTCGCCCAGATTGATGCAGTGGTGGACTTGGACGTGGCGGATGAAAAACTGGTGCAGCGGCTGAGCGGCAGACGGGTTTGCCTTAACTGCGGTGCAACCTATCATGTGTCTACCATGAAGAGTGATTGCTGCAATCACTGCGGTCAAGCACTTGTCCAGCGGGATGACGATAAGCCGGAGACGGTATTGAGCCGCCTGAAGGTTTATCATGAACAGACGGCACCGCTTGTCAGCTACTATCAGGATAAGAATCTGCTTCACGTCATTGACGGCGCACAGCAGAAGGAAGTCATTTTCGACGCTATCCTGAATACCTTAGGGGTCAAACAATGATAAGCTTGAAGAATCCTGATCAGATTGGGAAAATGCGGGTTGCCGGTGCGCTTCTGTATGAAGTGCTCCAGAAACTCCGCGAGGCCGTGAAGCCTGGCATGACTACTGCTGCACTGGATGTGTATGCAGAGCAGCTGATTCGCAAGAATCACGCCATTCCTTCCTTCCTGAACTACGAGGGATATCCTGCTACCCTGTGCACCAGCATTGATGACCAGGTGGTGCATGGCATTCCCTCCGAAAAGCAGGTGCTGAAGGAAGGTTCCATCATCAGCATTGACTGCGGTCTGGTGTTGGATGGATGGCAGGCAGACAGTGCCTTCACCATGGGCGTGGGTGAGATTTCACCTGAAGCTCAGGCTCTGATCGACATTACCGAGGAGTGCTTCTGGAGAGGTGCACGTCAGGCCGTTGCGGGCAACCGCTTGGGAGACGTGGGACACGCCATCCAGGCCTACGCAGAGGGAAATGGCTGCGGCGTTATCCGTGATTTGACCGGCCATGGTATTGGCCGCGAAATGCATGAGGATCCGGCAGTGTATAACTTTGGCGAGCCCGGACATGGTCTGCGGCTGCGCAAGGGCATGACCATTGCCATTGAACCCATGATTGCTGCTGGTGACTGGCGGCTGAACGAGGATGACGACGGCTGGTGCTTCCGCACCCGGGACGGCAGCCTTTGCTCCCACTACGAGCATACCTTGGCCATCAATGAAGACGGGCTTCCTGAAATCCTCACATATCCGGGCTTTACCTGGAAGGAGGAGGCATGATGGAGCGTCTTCCGATGGAAATCGGCCGTGTGGTTCTTTCCCGTCAGGGAAGGGATGCGGGGCGCTGCTTCGTAGTCCTTCAGGTGGTGGACGAACAGTTTGTGATGATGGCCGATGGCCTGACACGCAAATTAGATCATCCCAAGAAAAAGAAAGTCAAGCATCTACACCCCAAGCCCATTGTTGTGCCTGATGTTGCTGAAAAGCTGAGCACACACCAGTTGCTGGATAGTGATCTGCGGAAGGCACTGCAGGCTGTGGGGCTTGAAATCGACCAGCCGCTGTGCAAGGAGGGCTGAAGTTGTCCAAGAGCGACGTCATCGAAATGGAAGGCAAAGTCATTGAAGCCCTTCCTAACGCCATGTTCCAGGTGGAACTGCCTAACGGCCACCAGATCCTGGCACATATTTCCGGCAAAATGCGCATGAACTTCATCCGCATCTATCCCGGTGACAAAGTCACCATTGAGCTTTCGCCCTATGATTTGACCCGTGGTCGGATCACCTGGCGCAGCAAAGGCTGAAGAAACTACTGCAAGGAGGTAACTGAGCATGAAGGTCAGACCGTCTGTGAAACCGATTTGTGAAAAGTGCAAGATCATCAAGCGTAAGGGCAAGGTCATGGTGATCTGTGAGAATCCGAAGCACAAGCAGAAGCAGGGCTAATTTCCTGGCTTGGTGCAAAAGAAGAAACGCGCCGGTGAGCAATCACTTGGCGCGTTTCTTCTTTTTGGCTGGGATTACACGGGCTGAAGGACTAGTAGTCCGTTTACCGGCATGACTTGCTGACCGGTGATAACTGTATCGTGAAGCAGGTCACGATAGGTGTGGGTAAGCTGCACCGTCTGTTCCTTCATGGAGAAGTTCTGCAGGAAGGTTACATTATCCCGAGATGCAGGCACAACCCCTGTAGGCAGCGTTTCGCAGAAGGTGGGGGAGACACCGGCATCCTTCGCAATGCTCCGGTAGAAATCCAGCAGGAATTGCTGCTCTGTCTTGGCGGCAATGTACCAAGCCTTTCCTTTGCCGAAGGAATGGACGGTAAGGCAAGGTTGTCCCTGATAGAAATTACGCTGATAGGTGCCCTTTACCTCTGCCGTGCAGTTGGCAAGAATCTCGCAAAGCTCCGTGATTTCATAGGTACTCTTGCCGTCTTCCAGCACCAGTTGGTTCTTTTCCGTGGGGAAGAGGGCATCCAATTCGGCAGCACGGAAACCGAATACATCCGTCAAGCCGTGGGGGGTGGGACCTAGATAGGCTAAGTCATGTTCATCCACCACGCCGGTGAAATAGGTGCTGATCAGTGTACCGCCGTTTTCTACAAACCGGTGGAGCTTCTGTTCAAAACCGTTGCGGAACATAAAGAGCATGGGAGCTACTACAATCTTGTAGCCGCTCAGATCTGTGCAGTCCCGCATGTCACGGAAATCCACGGTAATGCCCTGCTCCCAGAATCCACGGTAGTGGCTCAGCACCGTGTCAAAGTAGTTCATGGCACCCTTTTGACCGGTTTGGGCGTAATCAATGGCCCAGCGGTTCTGCCAGTCAAAGATGATGCAGACTTCGGCATGGGGCTTGGTGTGATAAATGGGCTCCAGCTTTTCCAGCGATTCGCCAACTTCCGTCACGTCGGCAAACACACGGGTGTCGCTTTCACCGTAGTGATCCACCACAGCACCGTGGAACATTTCTCCGCCGCCCCGGCCTTTCCGCCACTGGAAGTACATCACGCTTTGGCTGCCGTGCGCCACTGCCTGCATACTGGACAGCAGGTGCATGCCCGGCTCCTTCAGCTTGTTGTGAGGCTTCCAGTTCACCTGGGAAGGAGTAGACTCCATAAGGATAAAAGGGGCATCCTTCAGGGAACGCATGATGTCATGGTTCATAGCAAACTCTGCGCCCCGGGCAAGATCGTCTCCACTGTGCCAGCTGGGGTAACTGTCCCAGGATACCACATCCACGGATTCAGCCATGGAGAAATAGTCATAGCCCCAGAACCGTTCCATCATATTGACGGTTACCTTCAGGGAAGGATCTACGGCCTGCACGGCATCCCGTTCCATTTCGATGAAGGATTTGCACTGATCCGTCAAGAAGCGCTGCCAATCCACAGACATGGAGCAGCTGCTGACTTCACCCAAAGGGCTTGGTGCCTCAACTTGCGACCAATCCGTGTACCGCTGGCTCCAGAAGCTTGTCCACCAGCACTTGTTCAGCTCTTCCAGGGTGCCGTACTTCTCCTTCAGCCAGTCACGGAAGGCCTGCTGGCACCGGGGACAATGGCACTCGCCGGAAAACTCGTTGCTCAGGTGCCACAGAATGACCGCCGGGTGATGAGCGTACCGCTTGGCCAGCGCCGTGTCCATTTCCTGTACTTTCCTGCGATACACAGGGGAGGAAGGACAATGATTGTGCCGCTCGCCAAAGTGCATCTTCTGGTACTGACTGTTGACACGCAGCACTTCGGGATACTTCTGTGCCATCCATGCAGGACGTGCGCCGGAGGGAGTGGCCAGGATTACGTGAATGCCGCCCTTCCACAGCCGGTCAATGACCTGATCCAGCCAGGTAAAGTCGTACACGCCATCCTCAGGCTCCAGCCGTGCCCAAGCAAAAATAGCAATGGAGACGCAGTTCACATGTGCCTTCTGCATCAGCTCCACGTCTTTTTCCAAGATGTCCGGCCGATCCAGCCATTGGTCAGGGTTGTAGTCTCCGCCGTGGAGAAAGTGGGGAAAACGAGGAGTAAGTTCCATGAAGCACCATCCCTTCTTTGAAATTTGGTTTACCTATAGAAAAAGGAGCACTTTTAGCTCCTTCAGGGACTTGTGTGTGAATTTTACAGGAACAGTCCGGGGTAAATGGTGGTGACGCCCTGCACCTGCGCACCAAAATCAGCCATCAGCCGAGCCTGAGGAATGCTGCGGCTCATGACCCGGGTGGTCACGGTGCTGACGCCTTCTGCTGCCATGATAGCCATGGAACGATGGAGCAGAGCACGCCCCATGCCCTGCTGACGTGCGGCAGGAACGATGTAAATGGCAACCAGGTCGCAGCTGTCGCCTGCACCGGCCATGACAATTTCACCGATTAGGTCGGTATTGTGGTACAGTCCCAAGGCAAGAAAATGGGGCTGCTGCTGAAGACTGGCCAAATAATCCTGATTCATGTAGGTCAGGTCGTTCTGCTGCAATCTGCCAATGAAAGCAGCCTGCTCTTCCGGCGTGTTCAGGGGAACCACTGCTACGGTGCAGCTCATGGGAATGCGTCCGTCCCCCTGAGGAATCTGCAGCGTCAGCAGATCCTCTGTTTCATCGCAGGTGAAGCCGTTGTGCTCATAAAAATCCTTCAGCCGAGTATCCGTAGGGGAAATATTGGTGTATACCCGGGCACGGACATCCCGATTGGCATCCCGCAGCTGACGAGCCCGGGCTACCAAGGCACCAAAGAGCAGATACCGAGCCACGGACTGGCACTCCATGGAGAAGTACAGGTTAATCGGGCAATCCGGGTAAAGGTGAGGCTGATACTGATAGATGATATATCCCATGCCCAGTTCAGTGCCCATGTCATCAACGGCGATGAACACGTTCTCAGGCGGAAGATTCTGAACCATCCCTTGGGGATGAATGACTTGCATGCCGTTCGTCCTTTCATTGAAAAAACAATGGTGTTCCAGCTTCTTATTTTACCACAAAGGGAGAGGATTCTGCAACCCTAACATCAACGGCTGAACGAACTGGGCTTTATAATTGTTACATTTCTCCGCTGTTATCCTAAA
>CAVGBO010000022.1:0-21041 GCA_963627465.1 Phocaeicola dorei | reverse complement strand
CTCCCGGTTGGCTGACAGCAGCCGATCCCGCTGATCCCGCTTTCGCTGCCAATCCGGATCATTTTCCATCTGGGGCAGGGGCATATGCAGCTGATCCGCCAGAAACCGCACCGCCTCCGGAAAATCCAACCGTTCGATTTCCATAATGAACTGAATCACACTGCCGCCGGCCTTACAGCCGAAGCAGTAATACAGCTGCTGTTCCGCATCCACGGAAAAGGAAGCGGTCTTTTCCCCGTGAAAAGGGCACAAACCCCAATAGCGATGTCCGTTCTTCTTCAGAGGGACATAGCCGGATACAATCTGCACAATATCAGCCCGTGCCCGGAGTTCATCCAGCCACGCAGCAGGAAAGCGTGATGCCATCTTTGCTCCACCTGTCCTATTCTTTCGCCAAAGCCGGTGTTTTTCCTGCTTCTTTCAGCAAAATCCATCCAAGTCCGCGGAAAAGCGCACGAAATACAGCCCATCCATACTGCTTTCCGTTAATTGCCTGCCGAGAAGCCGTTGGGAATAAAAAGCCTTTCGTAGGTGCGAATGGCAAACCGATCCGTCATGCAGCTGAGATAATCCGCCACAGCCCGATCCATGCCGTCCCGGTAGCCAATGAGCAGGAATTCCTCCGGCATTTCGCTGGCGTGCTCGGCATAATGAGCAAAGAGTGCTTTCATCACATGGTCGCACTTAGCTTCTTCCTTGGCACGCCATTCATCCCGATACACCTTTTCAAACATAAACTCACGCAGGCCGTCCATAGCTTCCTGTACCAAGGGGCTCATGGCCAGCATGGGCTGATCCTTGCTGTTTTCCACCACGTCCAGAATCATGGTGTTGATTCTCTCTCCATGGGTCTTGCCCAGCACTCGCAGGCAATCTGCCGGCAGCTCGAAGGGCTGAAGGATGCCGCCCCGAAGGGCATCGTCCAAGTCGTGATTCAGGTAAGCGATGCGATCCGCCCGGCGGACACACTGTCCTTCCAAGGTGGAAGGGAACTGCTTGCCGCTGTGGCACAGAATGCCGTCCCGCACCTCCCAGGTCAGGTTCAGCCCGTTGCCGTCGTTTTCCAGCACCTCCACCACACGCTTACTTTGCTCATTATGGCGGAAGCCCTCCGGCAGCAGCTCGTCCAGGGAACGTTCCCCGATATGGCCGAAGGGCGTGTGACCCAAATCGTGCCCCAGGGCAATGGCCTCCGTCAGATCTTCATTCAGCCGAAGTGCCCGGGCAATGGTGCGTGCCACCTGTGCCACTTCCAACGTGTGGGTCAGGCGAGTGCGGTAATGATCCCCTTCCGGAGCCAGAAAGACCTGGGTCTTAAACTTCAGCCGCCGAAAGGCCTTGCAGTGAATAATGCGATCCCGATCCCGCTGGAAATCCGTCCGCAGGGTGCAGGGAGTCACCGGCTTTTCCCGTCCCCGGCTGTCGACGTTTTTCATCGCCAAGGGCGACAAGCGCCGCTGCTCTTCCGCCTCAAGCTCTTCCCGGATGGTCATGCTTCCTCCCTGCCTTTCTGCAAGTGATGATGAATGTATATACAACATTTACCTTGCAAAATCCTCTTTTTCCACAACTAGAGGCGCAAAAAAAGACGGAAACAATGCAGTTCCGCCTTGATCTTTTCATTCTTCTGCCAAGCGAAGAATCATCTGTTCCAGCTGGGCTACGGAATAGGCTTGTTCATCTGCCATGGCCCACTCTTCCGGGGAGCCGTAGCCATAACACGCCGCAATCGTCGGCAAGTGATTGGCCTTGCCTGCCAGCATATCTCCGGCTCTGTCCCCCACCATCACTGCTTTCTCCGGGTGCATTTCTTCCAGCAGCATGGCAAGGTTCTCTGCCTTGGTATGACCATCCCGGTATCCCTGCGCCTTTTCAAAACATTCCTTCACCCCAAGGAAATCCATGGATGCATCCAAATAGGCGGCGTTTCCGTTGCTGACAATCACCAGCCGTGCACAGGACTGCACCCGGTGCAGCATTTCCTTCATGCCGGGGAAAATGCGCTGATACGCCGAAAGCAGTTCCAGTTCTGCCTTTTCCCGGAGAGCAAGGTACTCATCCCCACGCTCCTCCGGCACGTTCATCAAGGCAATGGATTCCACGTTGGTAGGACCGTTACACTGCATCAATTCCCGATCCGGCCTATCCGGCAATCCCATATGTACCAGTGCGTAGCGTACTTCCTCAATGCACAGTTTCATACTGTCGGCAATGGTGCCGTCCCAATCCATAAAGATAACAGGCTTCACGATTTTCCTCCTTATGAGCGAGCCTCCACCAGTTTTACGTTTTCCTTGCCAAGTTGCTGGGTCATGCGGTTTAGGCAGGCTTCCGTAGCATCGCACCAGTTCAGCTTCGGTGCCAGCAGGGTGATCTTCTCCTCCGGAATATGCAGGTATACCGGCACACTGCCGGGATGCAGTGCCAGTGCTGTCAAGGCTGCATCCATCTGCCTGCGAGACAGTTGCAGGTAAAGCTTTTTGGCAGCCGTCTTGGCCTGCTGTGCCTCCGTAGCAGGCTGAACACGGGGTGTCTGATGCCGTGCCGGAGTATAAGCAGCCCGGGGACGGACGCTTTGAACACCCTGCCATTCTGTCAGCTTGGTGACGCTGTCCACAAGCAGCTTCGGTGCTTCTTCCTCCCGAATGGAAAGCTTGCCCGTCATCACCACGGTAGCATCCACCGTCAGCATGGCTTGATACAGATCGTAAACTTTCGGGAACACCAGACATTCAATCTGCCCCGTCAGGTCTTCCAGGGTAACAAAGCCCATGTAGGCACCTTTCTTGGTGGCTTTTCCTTTCGCCTCCACCAGAATGCCGCCCATGGCAACGTTCATGCCATCCAAGCTTAAGCCCTGATCTTCCCGTTCTTCCAAGCCCAGCAAGTCAGCGGTGGAGAAGGTCAGTTTGCTCAGCTTTTCCCGGTAATCATCCAAGGGATGGCCGGTAATGTACACACCGGTCATTTCCTTTTCCATGGCTAGGCGTGTTCCGGCAGGATAATCCGGCACCTGGGGCAGCTCGTCTCTGCTTTCAATGCCTGTTCCCTGCCCGCTGAAAGCCATGTCAAACAGGCTCAACTGACCGCTTACGTTTTGCTTCCGCTGTGCCATGTTGGCATCCATAGCACGTTCATAGACCGCCAGCATTTGAGGCCGGGTGGCGTTCATGCTGTCAAAGGCACCGGCACGGATCAGACTTTCCACCACCCGTTTGTTCACAAGGCCGGTATCGATGCGGCGGCAGAAATCGAAAATATCCCGGAAAGCACCTTTTTTCCGCTCCTGAATGATAGCCTCTGCCGCACCCTCTCCCACGTTTTTCACTGCACCAAAGCCGAAGAGAATGCCAAGAGTGCCGTCAGCGGTCTTTTCTACAGTAAACTTCCATCCGGAGGCATTCACATCCGGGGGCAGAATCGGTACATTGCGGCTGCGGCAGTACTGGATGTATCCGGCGATTTTGCCTGCATTGCCAAAGACGCTGTTCATGATGGCTGCCATAAACTGCACAGGATAGTGCCGCTTCAGCCAGCCGGTTTCCATGCACACCACACCGTAGGCAGCGGCATGGGACTTATTGAATGCGTAGGAAGCGAAGGAAATCATTTCATCATAGATCTGATCCGCTACCTTTTCATCCACTCCGTTGCGGACACAGCCGGGAATAACAACCTTCCCCTGCTCATCCACCATGCCGTGGACAAAGTATTCTCTTTCCTGCTCCATGACCTTGTGCTTCTTCTTGGCCATGGCACGGCGAACCAAGTCGCTGCGGCCGTAGCTGTACCCGGCCAGATCCCGCACAATCTGCATGACCTGCTCCTGATACACCATGCAGCCATACGTCACTTCCAAAATTGGGCGAAGCTTCTCTGTTTCGTAATGGACGCTGCTAGGATCCTGCTTGCCGGCAATGTACCGGGGAATGGATTCCATAGGACCCGGACGATACAGGGAAATGGCAGCGATGATGTCTTCAAAGCAGGCAGGCTTCATGTTCATCAGGAAGGAGCGCATACCGTTGCCTTCCAGCTGGAACACGCCATCCGTGTCCCCTTTGGAGATCATGTCATAGACGCTGGCATCATCCAGAGGAATATCCTCCGGCTTCATGTTCACGCCTTCCTGCTTCATCATGTCCAAAGTATCCCGAATCACCGTTAGGGTGCGCAGGCCAAGGAAATCCATTTTCAGCAGACCCAGCCGTTCGATGGTACCCATAGGGAATTGGGTGGTGATTACCTCATCATTCCGCTGAAGAGGCACGTATTCGATAACAGGCTTGCCGGTAATGAGCACACCGGCGGCGTGGGTGGAAGTATTGCGAGGCATGCCCTCCAAAGTCATGGCCGTATCGATCAGCCGCTTCACCTCCGGCTGCTCTTCATACATGCGGTGCAGCTGGGGAGAAATTTGCAATGCCTTCTCTAACGTAATGCCAAGCTCCATGGGCACGGCCTTAGCCACCGTATCGGTTTCCTGATAACTCATGCCCAGCACTCTGCCTACGTCCCGAATCACGCCTCTGGCCGCCATGGTACCGAAGGTGATAATCTGGCTGACGTGATCCGCCCCGTATTTCCGTGCTACATAGTCAATGACTTCCTGACGGCGTTCGTAGCAGAAGTCCACGTCAATATCCGGCATGCTGACACGTTCCGGGTTCAGGAACCGTTCGAACAGCAGCTGATACTTCAGCGGATCCAGCATGGTAATGCCCATGGAATAGGCCACAATAGAGCCTGCGCCGCTTCCCCGTCCCGGGCCGACCATAATGCCCTGAGACTTGGCGTAGTGAATGAAATCCCACACAATCAGGAAGTAATCCACATACCCCATGCCGGAGATCACGCCAAGTTCATACTCCAGCCGCTTATAGGGTTCGTCCTCCTCCGTTGCCTCCGGGTACAGCCGCTTCATGCCTTCCCGGCAGATGCGGTTCAGCATTTGGTAGGCTGTCTCCCCTTCCGGCACGGGATAATGAGGCAGGCGGGTAACGCCGAATTCGAAGGAAACATTGCATCGCTCCGCAATCTCGTGGGTACGATCCACCGCATCCGGCACAGCCGCGAAAAGCCGACGCATTTCCGCCTCGCTTTTCACATACAGCTGACGCGTTTCCATCCGCATACGGCTCTGATCTTCCAGCGTTTTGCCTGTCTGGATGCACATCAGCACTTCCTGAGCGTCTGCATCCTTCTCTTCCAGATAGTGACAGTCGTTGGTGGCCACCAGCGGCACATCCATCTCACGGGCGATTTGAATCAGCCGGGGCAGAACAATCTTTTCATCCCGGATGCCGTGATCCATGATTTCCACAAAGAAATGATCCTTGCCAAAAATCTCCTGCATTTCCCGAATATAGTCTCTTGCCCCCTGATACTGCTCGGACAGCAGCAGCTTAGGCAAGTCGCCGGAAATGCAGGCGGAAAGGGCAATCAGCCCCTCGTGATGCTGGCGGATCAGGTCATAGTCCATACGGGGCTTATAGTAATAGCCGGTTAGGAAACCTTCGCTGACCAGATACATCAGGTTTTGATAGCCTGTATTGTTTTCACACAGCAGAATCAGGTGGCTGTAATCTCTGGCGGCAGCACTCTTGTCCAACCGATTGCGGCACACATACACTTCGCAGCCGATAATAGGCTTGATACCGGCGTCCTTCATGGCGTTGTAGAAATCAATCACGCCATACATGACACCGTGATCCGTAATGGCACAGCTATCCATGCCCAGTGCCTTGATGCGCTCCACCAGCTTCGGAATGCGGCAGGCGCCATCCAGCAGGCTGTATTCCGTGTGTAAATGCAAATGGGTAAACATGGCGTCCTGCACTCCTTCACTTACTTTGCTTGATCAGCCAAAGACAACCTGTCCGGCTCTTGTCACCACGCTCTGCATGGTAAAACCCTGCCGCTGCACGGCAATCACCCGCTGCAGCTTGTTCATCTTCTTGGTTGCCAGGTAGGCAGCAATGTCCTTCCGCCCCTGCTCCGGCAATACTGCGCCGTACAGATCTCCAAAGGCTTTAGCGTGGTCGTAGGTCAATTGGATGCGGTTCTTTCCCTTCTGCCATGCGCCCAGTGCCTTGACTCCACGTTGGATCTGTCCCTGCTGGCTGGCACCCTTCACATTATCTCCATGCTGACGGTAATCCACCAGAGGGGCATCCACCATAATCACATGCCCGAAGGCAGCAGCTGTCAGGGCAAGGAACCAGTCATGCATGACCATCTTCGCCGGATCCCCGTAGTTCACCGCCAGCTTTTTCAGGGCTTCGTTCATCAAAATGGTGCAGCCAGTTACATTGTTCTGCACCAGCAAACGGCGGAAGGAAGTTGCGCTTCTGTCCCAGCCCTGATGGTCAAAGAAACTGTCATGCAGTGCTTTCCCGTCCGCATTGATCACCCGGCAGTCGCTGTGCACAAGCAGAGGCGTATCTTCCCCATATTGTTTTTCCGCCCGTTCCATGGTCTGCCTGCACCGGCTAAGCCGATCCGGGTGCCAGAAATCATCCTGATCGCACAGGGCAATGTAGGGTGCACTGCTCTGCTCCAGCAGGCTCCAGAAATTTCCCACCGCCCCCAGACCTGCGCCCTGCTGAGCGCCCATGGAGAACCGGTTGTCCGCCGTGCAGATCTGCAAAAGGGTCATGTAGGTATCATCCTGAGAGCCGTCATCCTGCAGGAGCACACGAAACGAGGGATCATCCTGCCCCCGCAGGCTCACCAGCTGCTCCGGCAGATACCGAGCACCGTTATAGGCAGCCAGCAGCACATCGATCTTCTTCACCACTCGACGCCCCATTTCATGAAAAATTGGCACACCGACCGAATCTGCCGAAGTATGCCCTTCACGCTTCGGGTATTTTCCCGAGCCCAGTTATGGGTCACGCACATATCCGGGTGGTAGATAATCGGCCCCAGCTGGGCAGCCCGGCGGCTTAGGTCAGAATCTTCCTGATAAAGGAAGAACCGTTCATCAAAGCCTTTCAGTTCTTTGAAGGTCTTGGTGCGGATCATGAGGAAGCAGCCGGTGGCAAACTTCACCTTCAGCGGATGGCTCAGATCATCATCCGCCATGGTGTACTCCCGTCTCCAGCGAACAAATGGTCCTCCCAGCTTTTCCAGAAAGCCACCCAGCAAATAATGGACGGTGGGCTGTTTCTTGGGCAGGAGCTGATCCGTGCCGTCTGCATTCAGCACATGAGGAGTCAGGATCACCACATTGGGATGCTCGTCCATGTACCGCACCATACGGCTGATCACATCCGGCTCAAAGGTAACATCCGGGTTGACCAAAATGTGATAGTCACTTTCCAGCTCATTCAGCACCACATTGTTGCCCCGGCCAAAGCCCAGATTTTTCGTCTGAGGACGTACCTGCACCCCAGGATGCGCCCAGCGAATGCGCTGTGCCGTATCATCCTCCGGCGTGTTGTCCACCAGATACACGTCCACCGTTTCATTGGACGCATCTAGACAATCCACCGCCCGAAGTGCCTCATCCCCTGCGTGGTAGAGCACCATGCAGGCAGAGATTCTCGCCTTTGGCACAGCCAACCCCTCCCTTATGCAAAACGTCTGCTTGTCATTGTACCTTTCCCGGCCTGTTTTGTCCAGTGCTTCACAGAAATTGTCAGAATGTCAACCTGTATGCAAATGCATTTTTTCTTCTGCGAGGTGTTGGTTTTTCCATGAAATAATGTTATACTGTGATTGTTCGCCTTTGCATGTCATGCTGTCCGGCATGAAGACGTATTGTTCTTGTGCCGTGGGCAGCAAACATGCAACTGTTTATAAGCAGACGATGCAGAGGTGCCGCGTATGAAAAACAAGCAGATTCTGGATTCCGAAAGCTACAGCCCCCTGTACAAGCAGCTGATTAAGAAGTTGCGCAGCGATATTACCGCCGGGGTGTATCCTGTGCACAGCCGCATTCCTTCCGAGCAGGAACTTTGCGCCACTTACGGGGTCAGCCGTGTCACCGTGCGCAAGGCGCTGCATGAGCTGACTCAGGAAGGTCTGCTAAAGCGTCATCAGGGAAAAGGCACCTTTGTAGGCATGCCCCGCATTCGCAAGGATCTCCGGGGCATGAACAGCTTCCACGAAGCCTGCCGCATGATGGGCTGTGAAGCAGGTACCCGGCTGGTGCATGCCGCCATGGTGCACGCCAGTGAAGAGGACGTGCAAGAGTTGATGCTTGCCCCAGAGGACGAAGTGGTAGAAATTGTTCGTCTCCGCCTGGCCGACAACATGCCGGTCATGCTGGAAACCAACCACTTTGCTCCTTCCTTTCAAAATCTGCTCAGTGCCGACTTGACAGGATCCCTGTATGCCCTTTTACAGGAGCAGCACATTGAGGCTGCACAGGGCATCCATGACATTTCCCTGTGCTACGCCACCCCCGCCCAGGCCAAGCTGCTGGACGTTTCCGCCGGAGACGCCTTGCTGTGCCTCCACGAGGTGGTGTTCGACCAACACGGTCAGCCGCTGCATATTTCTCATCAGGTGATTCGAGGCGACCGGTTCACCTTCCGTATTTAATCCGAAGGGACTGTTTTATTTGAGCAAGTTTGCACTTTTTGTAGATTTGGAAAACTGCGGTGCAAAGGTAGAAACCCTGAACAGCATCTTGGAAAAAGTGAAAATCCGCGGAGACATTCTGCTGGGCAAGGTGTACGGGTACACGGATCGGTTCAGTGACCTGAAGGAAGTGCTGCTGAGCAACACTTTCTCCGTGGTTCCCTCCCTGCGCTACGGCATTGCCCAGAAGAACAATGCCGACATTCTGCTGGTCATCGATGCACTGGAAGTTGCTTACACCAACGACCGGATTGACTCCTTCTGCATCGTTTCCGGCGACAGCGACTATACGCCGCTGGTTGGCCGGCTGAAATCCATGGGCAAGTTTGTGCTGGGCATCAGCCGAAGCGAAGCTGCCAGCACCATTTTCATCAACGCATGCAACGAGTTTCAGTTTCTGGAGAGTGTGGGCAGCCGCAAGGTGAACAACACCCCCTCCAAGAAGCACAAGGTTGCCGCCAGCAACGAGGAAATGATGGACGAAGCCGAGCTGAACAAGCTGCTGTGCAGCGTCTTTGAAGAATCCTCCGACACAGACGAAATGTATGCCAGTGAGCTGAAGGGAGTTCTGCTCCGGCTGCGGCCTGACTTTAATGAAAAGGCCTACGGCTGCGCCACCTTCTACAAGCTGCTGCTGAAGTTGGCTGCAAAGTTCGGCGACCTGCACGTAAAGAACGACAACTTCAACGTGATGGTCAGCCTGAACAGCCCTGCCGAGGCAGAAAGTCATCCCCAACTTACCAAGGATAACTGGAAGGATGCCTTTGCCGCCCAGCTGCAGGCCTACAAGGACGGCGGCTTTGACCGGGTGAATCCTTCCATCCTGAAGGCTGACATTCTGACCACCTACCCCGACTTCACCGAGCGTGCCATTGGCTTCAAGCGTTTTTCCGATATGCTGAAGCAGCTGGAGAAAGACGGTCTGCTGGTAGTGGAAATGGACGAGCAGAAGACCATGCTCATTAAGCTGCTGTAAGCTCGTTTTTTGACAGGTATCGTCTTTCCGTATACAATAGATCAATATCAGGTAATGATTGAAAGGAGTGTTTCCTTTGAAGAAACTGGAAAGTGATCTTCTGGAGCTGTTGAAGGAAGATTGCCGACTGAGTGTGGACAAGCTGGCCGTGATGACCGGCGCCACACCGGAAGAAGTGAGTGAAACCATCCGTCACTTGGAAGAGGAGCGGGTGATCCTCCGCTACGCCCCTACCATTAACTGGGACAAGACGGATCGGGAACGTGTGGAGGCCATGATTGAGGTTCGTGTAACCCCTCAGCGGGACATGGGCTTTGATGCGGTTGCCAAGCGGATTTATCGCTTTGAGGAAGTGAAGAGCGTCTACCTAATGAGCGGCAGCTATGACCTGCTGGTGCTGGTAGAGGCACGGACGCTGAAGGATCTGGCACTGTTCGTATCCGAAAAGCTGTCCACCCTGGAGATGGTCACCGGCACGGCCACCAGCTTTGTACTCAAGCGGTACAAGGAAGAAGGCGTCATCTTCGAGGGTGACAAGTCTGATCAGCGGCTGGTGATCTCCCCGTGACGTACGAGCAGTATTTGAATCCTCGGGTAGCGGCCGTTCCCCCCAGCGGCATCCGCCGCTTCTTTGACCTGGCTGCCACCATGAAGGATACCATTTCCCTAGGCGTAGGCGAGCCGGACTTCATCACCCCCTATCACATCCGCAACGCCGCCATTAACAGCATTGTTGACGGTGAAACTCAGTATACGGCCAACCGTGGTTTACTGCCCCTTCGGCAGGAAATCGCCTGGTATCTGGAGCATCGTTATCACCTCACGTACAATCCAGAAACCCAGGTGCTGGTGACCGTAGGTGCAAGCGAATCCATCGATGTGGCACTCCGTGCCATTGTTTCCGCCGGGGATGAGGTGCTGGTGCCGGAACCCAGCTACGTCAGCTACAGTCCCAGCGTCATCTTTGCGGGCGGCACGCCTGTGGGCGTTGTTACCACGGCAGAGACGGACTTCCGCCTAAGTGCGGAGGCTGTCCGCAAGGCTATCACCCCCCGAACCAAGGCTTTGATTCTGCCCTATCCCAACAACCCTACCGGCGCCATTATGGAAAAGCAGGACTTGGAAGCCTTGGCCGAAGTGGTTCGGGAGAAGAAGATTCTTGTCATTTCTGACGAAATCTATTCTGAACTGACCTATGGGGATCGGCATCATGTCAGTTTTGCTTCCCTGCCCGGCATGGCGGACTATACCCTGACCATTAACGGTTTCAGCAAGTCCTTTGCCATGACCGGCTGGCGTGTGGGCTACATCTGCGGCCCGGAAGAGTTGATTAACGTGATGAACAAGATTCATCAGTACGGCATTCTCTGCGCTCCCCGTCAGGGTCAGGCTGCCGCTTTGGAGGCACTTCGCTCCGGTCGGGAAAACGGCTATGAGGACGTGCTGCGCATGCGGGACAGCTATGACCGCCGCCGCCGACTCATGGTGGAAAGCTTCCGATCCATGGGACTGGAATGCTTTGAGCCCCTGGGTGCCTTCTATGTGTTCCCGTCCATTGCCTCCACCGGCATGAGCAGTGAAGAATTCTGCGAAAAGCTGCTGCGGGACAAGCATGTTGCCTGCGTCCCCGGCACGGCCTTTGGCCCCTGCGGTGAAGGACACATCCGCTGCAGCTATGCTACCGGCATTGAAAAGCTGACCACTGCGCTGGATCGGATGGGTGAATTCCTACAAGAGAACTGCTGACGTTGCCCTTTTGGGATGAAAATCGGCTTCGATTTCGTTCTATGAATCGAAGCGTGCTCCATCTCATTTTGGAACGTTTCAAGGAGGTATCCAATGCAAAGATTTGCAGCGCTTTTTCTTGCGCTGATGCTGATCTGTCTTCCTGTAATGGCCGAAGAAGAGGATGACCTATCCATGGATGACATTCTGGACAAGGCTAATCCGGACGTGGTCTCCGATACGGTGGTCAAGTCCAGTGACGGCACGGATGACGCCACCGTTGAGGAAGAGGAAGAAGAGAGCATCTACGAAAGCGACGGCTCCGTGCTCATTACCATTTCCGCCACCGGCGACTTTACCATTGGCGGTGACAGCCGCAAGAGCACTGACATTTTTGCTGATGAACTGAAAAAGCAGGGCGGCGACATCAACTTCACCATGCGCAATGTTCGGGATATTCTCATGGCAGATGACCTGACCATTGTGAACTTCGAAGGCACGCTGACCAACTCCACCTATGTACCCAGCAACAAAAAAGAGAATCAATTTCTTTTCAGTGCGCCTCCCAGCTACGTGAGTATGCTGTCCGACAACGGGATTGAAGCCGTATCTCTGGAAAACAACCACGTGATGGATCACGGAGAGGATGCCTACGAGGACACCAAGCAAACCCTGCGGGATGCGGGCATTGTGTACTCCAACTCCACGGAGGAGGGCGTTATCAATGTGAAGGGTGTGGAAATCTGCATGCTTTCCTACCTGTGCATTGACCGGTACGAATCCCTATGGGACAAGGTACCTGCGGATATTGCCGCCGCCAAGGAGAAGTACCCCATTGTGATCGTCAGTTTCCACTGGGGCAACGAAAAGGATTACTCCCCCACCAGCAACCAGATCAAAATGGGACACCTGGCCGTGGACAGCGGTGCCGACCTCGTATTGGGGCATCACAGCCACCGCATCAATCCCATTGAGTACTACAATGGGGTATACATCTGCTATTCGCTGGGGAACTTCTGCTTCTCCGGCAACAGCAAGCCCAGTGACATGAGCAGTTTCATCTTCCAGACACGGTTCCGTATGCGGAACGATACCATCACCAATGAGGGCTTCCGCATTATTCCCATCCGAATTTCCAGCCGGACGGATCGAAACGATTTCACGCCCACGGTGCTGACCAAGGAGACCGCTATTGACAGCGTGTTGACTACCTTGAAGGCCAACGGCAAAAAGCTTGAATACGTGGTGGATGAGTATCCGCTGGAATGGTAAAAGAAGAAAGGGTGTGCGTTCTGCATGAGCGCACACCCTTTTTTTATTGGTTCCAAATACACACGGCTGCGGCAACGCCCCCATCATGGGAGATGCTCAGCAGAAAATCTTCATCCCTGCCGAAAGCCGTCGCTTTGCCCTGCAGGCGGTAACAGGGCCGCCCCTGCTCCGTGTGGGTAACACCTACATCCTTCAGCGGCAGCACAATGCCCACCCCTACTGCCTTCAGGAAGGCTTCCTTTGCGGCATAAATCCCGGCCATGGTTTCCCCTGCCGCCTTGCCTCTGCTGCGAATGTATTGCTGCTCTTCTTCCGTAAAATACTTTTGCAGGAAGGATTCGTGTCCCGTCAAGGCTTCCATACGTGCAACTGCGCACAGATCCAGCCCTACGCCCCGCGTCTTACACATAGCCCATAACCCCACGCACAGATACATCGCCGCTGAGCACTCGGCGAAGCTGACCATCATCATCCCGCACAAGGAGTGCGCCGGTTTCGTCAATGCTTTCCGCTACACCCATAAAGTCCACACTGCCGGATACATGCACCCGGCTGCCCAGCGTGCAGCTGTTGGCCCTGTAGGTATCCATGATTGCCTCAAAGCCGCCTTTTTCCAGCCGATCCATCAAGTCTTCCATGGCTGTCAGGTAGTGCACAATCAGATCCCGGCGCTTGGGCACAGGAGCAAATTCCTCAATGGCAATGGCACGCTCCGCCAGCTCAGGCGGATAGGCACCTTTCTTCACGTTCAGCCCCGTGCCTACCACCACATATTCGATAGCATCCGGGTCTGCACCCATTTCCAGCAGAATGCCGCAAATCTTCCTGCCGTTATGCACCAAATCATTGGGCCACTTAATGGCACAGTCTGCTCCGGTAACTTCCTGCACAGCCCGGCTCATGGCCATGGCAGTGCACAGGGTAATCAGCGGCGCATGGGATGGGGCCAGACGTGGACGAAGAAGCAAGGAAATCCACAGACCTTGTCCGGCAGGGCTGATCCACTGCCGTCCCAACCGGCCTTTGCCCGCCGTTTGGCATTCCGCCACACACAGACTGCCGCCGGGTGCACCGGCAATGGCCATTTGCTTTACCTGCACGTTGGTGGAGTCCGTTTCTTCCAGGTATCGATTTTCTCCCTGCCCCATGTACCGGGTGGTCAGTTTGCCCTTCCACAACTCCGGTGCAAGGCTGTCGCCGCTTTCCAGCCGGTAGCCCCGCTTGCCGCCGCTTTCAATTTGCCATCCCTGCTCCTTCAGCACACCGATCCGCTTCCATACAGCGGCTCGGCTGATGCCCATCTCCCGGCTAATTTCTTCCCCGGAAACATACTGCCCGTCCGATAAAATTTCAAGAATGCTGCGCATGGCTCTCCTCATTTATTTCAAAACTGTTACAATTCTATCATGCCTCGGAACTGCCGTTCCAGCCCTATTGTAGCGCATTCCCCTGCCGGATGCAAGGAAAAAACCTTGATTTGTCGGCATAAAACGATTATACTGTTAGGGTACTCATTTGTGACAACCTTGTTGCAAAATAATGTATGTCATGAAACAAGTACGTTCCCTGCCATGCATCGGGGAACCATTTTCTTTTGAACATCGTCCTATTTTCAAGGAGGTACGGCGTGATGCAGGAACCCGGACAGATCATTTATGCCCTGCAGCAGAATATTGCCAAAGCCATTGTGGGCAAAGAGGAAGCCATTGAATATGCGTTGATCGCCCTGCTGTGCAAGGGTCATGTATTGATTGAGGACGTGCCCGGCGTGGGCAAGACCACCCTGGCCAGCGCCCTGGCCAAATCCCTGGACTGCTCCTTCAAGCGCATTCAGTTCACCCCCGACCTGATGCCCTCCGACGTCACAGGCTTCACGCTGGTGAACTTCAAAACCGGCGAAATGGAATTTAAGCCCGGCTCTGTTATGAGCCAAATCGTGCTGGCAGACGAAATCAACCGTACCAGCCCCAAGACCCAGTCTGCTCTGCTGGAAGTTATGGAAGAGCATCAGGTGACGGTGGACGGTGTAACCCATCCCCTGCCCAAGCCCTTCTGCGTGCTGGCCACCCAGAACCCCGGCGAATTCGTGGGTACTTATCCCCTGCCGGAAGCTCAGATGGACCGCTTCTTCCTGCGCATCTCCATCGGCTATCCCACCATTGAGCAAGAAATGGACGTGCTGGATCGGTACTCCGGCTCGGTGAAGCCCATGGCTACCATTGAGCCTGTGTGTTCCGCCGAGGACGTGATCAACCTGCAGGAGCAGGTGACCCAAGTTTACTGCTCCCCTGAAGTACGTTCCTACGTGGCAACGCTGGTTGCCGCTACCCGGCAGGAGCCTGCCTTGTCTCTGGGTGCTTCCACCCGTGCCGCCATTGCCCTGCTGCATGGTGCACAGGCCTGTGCCCTGCTGGACGGCCGTGACTTTATCCTGCCGGAGGATGTACAGCACATGGTGCTGCCCGTTATTGCTCACCGACTGGTGCTGAACCCGGAAGCCCGGATGAAGGGCATTGCTGCCGAGGACGTGCTCATGAATATCCTCAAGAATGTGACGGTACCCGTAAAACTATGAAAATGCATCTGACCCTGCCGGCAGTGGTGATCTTCGCCTTGCTGCTGGCCGCATTTTCCACGGGAAGCCCCCTTTTTTTCATGGCGGCGCTGCTGCTGATTCTGCTGATTGTTTTCGGCTTCATCAGTGTGTGGCAGGCTTCCCGGACGCTGACGATTCAGAGTGATCTCAGCGGCAAAACCGTGCAGCGTGGTGACAACGTGATCCTGAACGTGGTGGTGCATCATCACGGCTTGCTGCCCATTGCCCCGATTCTGCTGGAATTGTCCGCCACCCCGGATATGCCGGAAACCAAGGTGCGGCTGAAGGATGCCCCGGGCAAACATCAACGGTTGACGCTGCCCTTCCACGCCTCTCACGTAGGCGTGTGCGCCCCGGGTGTTAAAGCCTACACCATCGAGGATCTGTTTGGGTTCTTCTCCATCCGCCGCTGTCCTGAGGCTTCTCAAGGGGATTTGCTGGTGCTGCCGGTTGTGTTTCCCGTGGAAGATTTGCTGTTCGCCCCCGGTGATTCCGGCTTTGAAACCCTAGCAAGAGCCACGGAAGACGTGACCAACCCCAGTGATGTCCGCACCTATCAGCAGGGCGATGCGCTGAAGAAAATTCACTGGAAGCTTTCCCTTCGAAAGGGTGAGCTGATGGTGCGCCGCTTCGAAGAGCCTGTATTGCCTGAGGTGCTGGTGCTGATGGACTGTTCCCAGCCCCCGACCTGGGGACACCCAGACGCTGAGGCAGACGTGCGGGACAGTTTGCTGGAAACTGCCGCATCCGTTGTTGCCCATCAACTTCACTCTGACCATGGGGTACGTCTACCCCTGCAGGGTGCTCACCCGGTGGAATTCGAAAAGTCCATGGGGCTACCCTTGCTGCTGGAAGATCTGGCACGGCTAGACTTTTCCGAAACCGATCGATTTGAACGGGTGCTGCTGCTGGAAACCCGTCGACTGCGGAAGGTTGGTTCCACCGTGATTGTTTCCGCAAGGCTCAACAGCAACATGGTGGATATGATGATCCGCATGCGCCGCATGGGACCCTATGTCCGCCTGTATCTTATTACCTTTACGCCGGATGATCCCAAGCTGGTGCCGCTGATCAGCAAGCTGCAGCAGGCCGCCATTCAGGTGCGGTTTGTTACCCCTGCCCCGGTGTAAAAGATGATCAATCACAAAGGAGGTGCCACCGTGTCCCCTGAAAAAAAGGAGTCTATTTCCCACGGCATTGTGGCCCTTTTCATGGCAGCAGGTCTTATGCTGCCCATTCTCGGCATGCTGGAATTGATGCAGTGGGCATTGCCGTGCTGCTCCATCCTGCTGGTGGTTATTGCTGCGTTTACGGTTGCCGGCATGCTGAAGAAGCCGATTCGGCTGATCCTTTATGGCGTATTGGGTGCCTCTGCTCTCGTCTTCCTGATGGCCCTGCTGGCAAACGGTTCCTTAGTAGAAACCTTCCGTGCCATGGTGATGCAGGTATCCGGGCAAAGTGCCGTCCTGCCTCTGTATGCCCGGGAGATTGCGTTAACCGCCGCCGTGCTGGTAGCTTTTGCTTCCTGGGGGCTTACCTGCCGGGCGATGGGGTGCTATCCTGCCATCGCCCTGGTGCTGCTCAGTGCCCTGATGCTGTGGCTCAGCAGTCATGAAGATTTGCTGTGGGGGCTGCTGCCTGCGGTAGCTTCCGTAATCGCTTTGTCAGTGATGACCTCCCACGATGAGCTTCCTTTGAAGCGTATTCTGCCGGTGACCGTTGCGGCGGTGCTGCTGGCGTTTTTCCTGACGCCTGCAGGCGGTGTCACCATCGCTCCCCTGAAGGAGGCTGCCGACAGCCTTCGGCAGCGGATCTTCGACTATTTTTTCTTTACCGAGCAGCGTGACGTGTTCTCCCTGGCTTCCGAGGGATACTATCCCCAAGGGCAGAACCAGCTAGGCGGCACAGCGGAGCCTACGGATCATCCCGTAATGATTGTCTCCACGCCGAAGAAGGTGTATCTGCGCGGCATCACGAAGAACGAATACACCGGGCGCACCTGGCTGAACACCACCGGCGGCAGGCGGTATCAGTGGCAATCCTCCCGATGGGCAAGCCAGCGTACTACTTTGTTTGATATGGACTTGCCGGACGGCGTTCTGGGCTCCTCCGGCAGCCTGATGGAAGAGCAGACCATCACCGTTCAGCTGCTGAGTGAGAACGCATCCAGCCTGTTTGTGCCTCAGCGTGTTCGTTCCTTAAACCCCGGCGGTGCCCTTGTCCCCTACTTCAACAATGCCAGCGAAATTTTCGCCACCCACGATTTGCAGGCAGGGGATACCTACTCCGTCAGTGCTCCCCTCTTTGTGGCAGGGGATGCTGGGCTGGGTACCCTGATTGATGCCTGCGCCCTGACGGATGACCCGAATTACGCCAACATTCTAACCGAGTATACCAAGCTGCCTGACCACTTGCAGCAGATGGTGTATGACCTGGCACGGCAGATCATCTCCGGCTCGGATACGCCCTATGAACAGGCCTTTGCCATTCAGAACTACCTGAGCCGCAATTTCCGCTATTCTCTGACGGTAGAAGACCAGCCCTCCAACCTGGACTTTGTGACCAACTTTCTGATGAACACCAAGAAGGGCTACTGCACTTACTTTGCCTCTGCCATGACCGTGCTGTGCCGCATGGTGGGGCTGCCTGCCCGATATGTGGAAGGCTACCTAGCAACCCCGGATGAAAACGGTCTGGCCTATGTGACCGGCTTGCAGGGGCACGCTTGGACAGAGGTTTACTTTGAAGGCTTCGGTTGGCTAACCTTCGATGCTACCCCGGCACAGAATAATCTGGTCACGCCCCCGTCCTTCACTTCCGAAAACGACAGCAACGATGCCACAGAGCCCACCCCCACTCCGGAACCGGAAGAAGACCAAAGCGCGGAAGACGATGCTACACCGCCGCCCGAGGATACGGAAAATCAATCGGATCAGGATGATGAGCCTACGCCGCCCCCGGAGAATGAAGATCCTTCCGTTGAACAGGATCCGCCCAGTGCGCCTTCCCTATGGTGGCTATGGCTGCTGCTTGTGCTGGCACTGGCTGGCGGTGCGGCTTACCGTTTCCTGTCGGTGCAGCCGGAGCGAATGGCCGCCAAAGCTGCTGACCCCGGACAGAAATTCGACCTTTGGATTCAGGCAATCCGTGATATTCTGGACGTGCAGAAGCTGCCCATCCGCACCGGTGAATCCCCCATGGCTTACACCCGTCGGCTGGACGATGCCCATCTGTTGCCTGCCAAGCTGGCACCGGTAGGCGTGCTGATGGCCAACGTGTACTATGGCAAGATCATCCCCAATGAGGGCGAAATCGAGCAGGTTCGCACTTCCTGGCAGATTCTCTTCAATGGGCTGACCCTGCCGAAGAAGGTTCAGTTCCAGTTGAAACGTTTCGTTCGCTTGGAAGGGAAAACGAAAAAGCAGAAAAAAGCGAAACAGTAAAGCGGGCCAGTCAGATATGCATCATGCATGTCTGGCTGACTTTTTTGCGTAACGCTGTCTTGTGCAGTGCCTTGCTTTGTGCTATGATGAAGTCATAACAAATGATGTCCATGCTGAGGCAAGGTACTCGCCCGGCAGAGGCACATTCTACCTTGTTCACTGCGAAAGGAGTATGGATTGCATGAAGCAGGCAACCCTGATTATGGATCGGGACTATGTGATCGGTCAGGTGGATCCCCGGGTCTACGGTTCCTTTATTGAACATCTGGGACGGGCGGTTTATGGCGGCATTTATCAGCCCGGTCATCCCACTGCCAATGCGGATGGTTTCCGCAAGGATGTAATTGACCTGGTGCGCAAGCTGGGCATTTCCGTTGTTCGGTATCCCGGCGGCAACTTTGTGTCCGGCTTTAACTGGGAGGACAGCATCGGCCCGGTGGCGCAGCGTCCCCAGAAGCTGGATCTGGCCTGGTTTACCACGGAGACCAACGAAGTCGGCCTCCACGAATTCGACCGGTGGGCAAAGGCCACGGATACACAGGTGATGTACGCCGTCAACCTGGGCACCCGTGGACCGGATGCTGCACGGAACGTGGTGGAGTATGCTAATCATCCCTCCGGCAGTTACTGGAGCGATCTGCGCATCCGCAACGGCGCAAAGGATCCCTTCAACATTAAGCTGTGGTGCCTGGGCAACGAAATGGACGGTCCCTGGCAGATGGGTCACCGTACCGCCACGGAATACGGCCGTATCGCCTGCGAAGCCGGCAAGCTGATGAAGTGGACAGATCCCTCCATTGAGCTGGTTGCCTGCGGTTCTTCCGGCAGTGATATGCCCACCTTCGGCTCCTGGGAGTATGAAATGCTCTCCGAGTGCTACAACGAAATCGACTACGTCAGTCTCCATCGCTATTACAAGAATCCAACCGGGGATACGGCCAATTTCCTAGCCAGCACCATGGATTTGGATGCCTTCATCAAGGCCGTGGTATCCGTGTGCGATGCAGTCGGCAGCAAGAAGCGTGCCAAGAAGAAGCTCCATCTGTCCTTTGACGAATGGAACGTGTGGTATCACTCTGCCGAGCAGGATAAGGAAGTTTGGAAGCGGGGCAAGTGGAACCGTGCCCTGCCCCTGCTGGAGGATGTGTACAATTTCGAGGATGCCCTGCTGGTGGGTGCTATGCTCATCACCTTCCTGAACAATGCGGACCGAGTGAAAATTGCCTGCATGGCACAGCTGGTGAACGTGATTGCTCCCATCATGACCAATGACAATGGCGGTGCATGGGTGCAGACCATCTTCTATCCCCTGATGCACGCCTCCCGCTATGGTCGTGGCACGGCACTGCGTCCCATTGTACACAGCCCGGTGTATGACACCAAGGATTTTGAGGAAGTGCCGGTGGTGTCCTCCGCCGCCACCATGGCAGAAGACGGCAGCGTGACCCTGTTTGCGGTCAACCGTGACCTGAAGGAAGATGTGGAGCTGACCGCCGACCTGCGTGCCTTTGGCAACATGAAAATCAGTGAACATATTCTGCTCCACCATGACGATGTGCATGCCGTGAACACGGAAGCAGACCCCGATCAGGTAAAGCCTGTGGCCGGCCCCGGCGGCGTCATAGATGGCGGTCATCTGACCGTGAAACTGCCTGCCCTGAGCTGGAACGTGATTCGGCTGAGCAAAGCAGAGTAACAAAATTTCATAAGTGTCCCAAACCGCCGTTTGCTCAAGGGCAGACGGCGGCACTTTGCATTGACAAACCTTTATCATTTATGAGAAAATGACTTCATGAAGAGGCGAGGCTTATGATGCTCGCTTTTTCAATGCAAAGAAAGGCGGAATTATTCTATGAAGAAGTTCCTTTGTGCCCTGACCGCCCTGATGATGCTGCTGGCTGTTGCCTGCGCATCTGCCGAAACCGTGGATGCTTATACCTCTGCTTCCACCACCAAGACCCTGCTGAGCGGCGATGACTTGACCGCTGCTGAAGCCCTGCTGGCTTCCCACAGCTCCGACCTGGCCACCAAGGCTGAGGCTTCCGCTGAAGGCTACACTGCCCCTGCTGATGCCCTGTATGCCCAGATTATGTCCGTGAATCCCGACGGCAGCGTTGGCCTGTCCACCATTTCCGAGTGGAAGCTGACCCCCGCCGCTGACGGTGCTGCCGCTACCGTGACCGTTGAACTGACCTATGGTCAGAACGCCCTGAACCTGTCCGAGGAAGGTGCTCGCGGCACCCTGCTGGTGGGTGTGGATGGCACCTGGTACATCGTGCACCTGAAGGTGCTGAACTCCGACGAACAGGTATACAGCGATGAAGCTTATGAAGCTGGTGAATTCGACCACCACTACTCCGGCTCTGACAGCAAGCTGTCCTCCTACACTATCGACTGCGAAGTGCTGTCCATTGAAACCAGCTTCCTGCTGATGTTCTAA
>CAVGBO010000021.1:0-10473 GCA_963627465.1 Phocaeicola dorei | reverse complement strand
AGGCCGCGTTGACGCCGCTGGTGAAGGTCAGCTTGACGATGTTCAGCTTGTCCTTCAGCAGGTCGTAGACGATTTTGATCATGCCCTCCACGGTCATGGTCTCCTTCGTCACAACCAGGCGGCAGTCAGGATAGGCCGTTGCCAACTCCGTTTGAAAGGCAGGACCCTTCATCCGGTTGTTGGGATGTCCATCCTTGATTCCCTGCTTCTCGTACACGTCCAGCACGGCAGGCAGCAAAGGATCATCCTCCCTAAGAATCAGCGCATGGTCGAAGTTCTTCAGAACATCCCAGGCGGTCTTCTGAATTTCGTTGCAGGGGAACACCATGTTCACGCCTGCATTGACCGAATCCTCCACCTCGATGGTCAGGATGCCGGTGTGCCCGTGCAGATACTGCGCTTCCCCCTTGAATCCGTAAAAGCGGTGCGCATATTGCAAGTCCAATTTCGCAATGCTTCTCATCCTTGTGTTTCCTCCTATCTATATTTACGGGTTTGCGCCCGTATGCGCCGTCACAATAAGAATTATTTCTTAATAGGATTATATCTTAATAATGTATCTGTGTCAAGGCTTTTTTCGCCGAAGATGGGCTCATGCTGTGCTCCGTTCAGCAGGAACATTCTGCCAAAAACTTGTGGTCTTCGAAAAAATATGTTAAAATAAGATGTTGCGAACTTATGCAGAAGCAAAGCAGAACTGACCGTAAGGAGAATCAGACGAATGGCCCAGGCATACGATGCAGGTAATATTCAGGTGCTGGAAGGTTTGGACGCAGTCCGTATGCGTCCCGGCATGTACATCGGTACAACCTCTTCCCGAGGGCTTCATCACCTGCTGTGGGAAATTGTGGACAACGCCATTGACGAAGCCTCCAACGGCTTTGCAGACCGTGTTGACGTTACACTGCATCAGGACGGTTCTGCCAGCGTATACGATAACGGCCGTGGCGTGCCTGTAGACACTCACCCCACTTTGGGGATTTCCGGCGTGGAGGTCATTTATACCAAGCTCCATGCCGGCGGCAAGTTTAACAACGATAACTACAGCTACTCCGGCGGCCTCCACGGCGTAGGCGCATCTGTGGTGAATGCCCTGTCCAAATGGCTGACCGTGGATGTGTACCGGGATTGGACCCACTGGCGTATGAGCTTCGCTTCCAAGTGGGATGAAAAACTTGGCAAGGTAACTGCCGGCATTCCGCAAGGTCCCCTGGAGCGCATAGGCAATACCCGAAAGAAGGGCACCCTAGTGCGCTTCCTGCCGGATGATACCATTTTTGAAGACGTAAAGTTCAACGGTGAACAGGTTGCCCGTCGGCTGCAGGAGCTGGCCTACCTGAATCGTGGACTGATGATTACCTTTACCGACGAGCGAATCAAGGATCCAGAGCAGCGGGAAAGAGTCTTCCACTACGAGGGCGGCATTATCGACTACGTCCGCTATCTGAATAGCGACAAAACCGTGCTTCACGAAGATCCGATTTATCTGGAAGGCAAGCGAGATACTACCATTTGCCGGGTTGCCATCCAGTACACGGATCAATACACGGAGAGCCTGTTCAGCTATGCCAATAACATCCCCACAGGGGAGGGCGGAAGCCACGAAACCGGCTTCAAGGCTGCCTTCACCAAGTGCTTTAACGACTACGCCCGGCGTATCGGCTTGCTCAAAGAAAAAGATAACAACCTTGGCGGTGAAGACTTCCGGGAAGGTCTTACCTGCGTGCTGATCGTCATGGTGAAAAATCCCCAGTTTGAGGGGCAAACCAAGGGACGCCTGGGCAACAGTGACGTCCGTCCAGCTGTGGAAGCCATTATTACAGAAAAGCTAACCGACTGGCTGGATAACCTGAAGAATCAGGAAATCGCCACCCAGATTGTGCAGAAAGCCATGAAGGCCGCTCAAGTGCGGGAAGCAGCCCGGCGCACCCGGGACAATGCCCGGAAGGCTAATCAGCTGGATGCAGCTCCCTTGGTGGGTAAGCTGTCCAGCTGCACAGGCCGTCACCCTGAGGATAACGAGCTGTTCATCGTGGAGGGTGATAGTGCCGGCGGCAGTGCCAAGCAGGGACGGGATCGCCGCTTTCAGGCCATCCTCCCCCTTCGCGGCAAGCCTCTGAACGCCGAAAAGAAGCGGCTGGATCAGGTGTTGAGCAACGAAGAATTCCGCAGCATGATCACCGCCCTGGGCACAGGCATAGACGAAAACTTCACCCTGAAAACCCTGAAGTACGACAAGGTAATCATCCTCTCCGATGCTGACCAGGACGGTGCTCACATCCGTGCCATTCTGCTGACATTCTTCTTCCGCTATATGAAAGAACTGGTGACTGCCGGTCACGTGTACATCGGCATGCCCCCCCTGTACAAGGTGCAGAAGGGTGAAAAGATCTGGTATGCCTATGACGATAAGGAACTTTCCAAGGCAACCAAGGCAGCCGGCAAGGGCTACACCTTGCAGCGCTACAAAGGTCTTGGTGAAATGAACCCCGATCAGCTGTGGGCCACCACCATGGATCCCAGCCAGCGGAAGCTGATGCAGGTCACCATTGAGGATGCGGCACTGGCTGACCGGCGCATTACCATCCTCATGGGCGACAAGGTAGAGCCTCGCCGGGATTACATTACAGCCAACGCTGATTTCAACAAACCGGATCATTTTGAACTGCCAGCTGATCAAATGGAAGGAGTGCGGTAAGCCATGGCCAAGAAAACCAGTGACAATCGTCCCATCCCCAAGGACGACCCTTCCCGCATTCTGCAAACAACCGTGGAAGATGTCATGCACATGTCCATGATCCCCTATGCGGAGCACGTGATTCTGGAACGTGCCCTGCCCCGGGTGGAGGATGGCTTAAAGCCCGTGCAGCGCCGTATTTTATACACCATGATGGAGCTTGGTACTACCCCGGACAAGCCTCACCGGAAGTGTGCCCGTATTGTGGGTGACTGCTTGGGTAAGTATCACCCCCATGGAGATTCCAGCGTATACGATGCTCTGGTGCGCATGGCGCAGGACTTTTCCATGCGCGGCCAGTTGGTGGATGGTCACGGCAACTTCGGCTCCATTGACGGCGACAGTGCCGCTGCCATGCGTTACACGGAAGCACGCATGGCGCCCTTGGCGCTGCAAATGCTTCGGGATATTGACTGTGATACCGTGCCTTTCCGGCTGAACTTTGACGATACGCTGAAAGAGCCGGATATGCTGCCGGCTCGGTTCCCCAACCTGCTGGTGAACGGTGCCAGCGGCATTGCCGTAGGCTTGGCCACCAATATTCCGCCCCATAATCTGCGTGAATCCATCAATGCGGTCATTGCCCAGTTGGAGAACCCGGACATCACCTTGGATGAACTGATGAAAATCATCCCTGCCCCGGACTTTCCCACCGGCGGTGTGCTGGTGAACAACGAGGAGATCCGCAAAGGCTATGAAACAGGCCGCTCCAAGCTAAGTCTTCGTGCCCGGGTACACGTGGAGGACGGTCTTGCAGGGCGCAAGCTGCTGTGCATCACTGAGGTACCCTATCAGGTCAACAAGGCTGCCATGCTGGAAAAAATCCTGAAGCTCAGTGAGGAGAAGAAAGCCGTCCTTGGCTGCATCTACGACATTCGGGACGAAAGCGACCGTACCGGCCTCCGTGCCGTGATCGAGCTGAAGAAGGACGCCGATCCGCAGAAAGTCCTGAATTACCTGTACAAGTATTCCGACCTGCAGGTAACTTTCGGTGTGAACATGGTGGCCATTGCAGATGGCAAGCCTGTGCAGATGGGGCTGAAGAGCATGATTGGCTACTTCATCGCCCACCAAAAGCGGGTAGTCACCCGCCGCACGGAATTTGAGCTGAAGCGTGCACAAGCAAAGGCTCATGTATTGGAAGGCCTCATCATTGCCGTGGACAATCTGGATGAAGTCATTGCCCTCATCCGTGCCAGCAAGACCCCGAAAGAAGCCAAGCAAGGGCTTATGGATCGTTTCTCCCTCAGTGATGTGCAGGCGCAGGCCATTCTGGACATGCGTCTGCAGCGGCTGACGAACCTGGAGGTTCTCGCTCTGCGCAAGCAGTATGAAGATCTTCAGAAGGAAATCAAGCGGCTGGACGGCATCCTGCAAAGTGAAAAGAAACTCATTCATGTAATTCGTAAGGAAATTGCGGAAATCGCCGATGAATACGGGGATGACCGCCGCACCAGTCTGGAAGATGCAAGCCAGATCGTCACGGAGCTTCCCGAGGACAAGCCGGTAGCTGAGGAAGCCGTGGTTGCCTACACCTACGGTGGACAGCTTAAGCGGATGTACCCGGCGGTTTATCGGAAGAATCCCCTCCCCTCCCCCAGTGAAGATCCGCAGGAAGCTGCCGCTTATCTCTTTGAAACCGATACGGACGCCACCCTGCTGCTGTTCACCAATCACGGCAATTGTTATCCCTTGAGTGTAGGCGCATTGAACGAATGCAAGCCGAAAGATCGGGGTCAGCTGCTCAGCGGTCTGTTGGTCGGGCTGGAGGACGGAGAAAAGCCCTTGCTGATTTGCTGCGAAAAGCTGACGGATTTGGCATCCAAGCCGGATCTGCTGTTCCTTACCAAGCAGGGCATGGTCAAGCGGACGGCTGCCAAGGATTACGATGTGCGCAGCAAGAAGTTTGTGGCCGTCAACGTGAAGGATGGGGATGAGCTGCTGCAGGTCATGTGGCTGAATACCCGAGATGATCTGCTGCTGCTCAGCCACAGCGGCATGTGCATCCGCTTTGCTTTGGACAGTGTTCCGACTCAGGGACGCATTTCCGCCGGCGTGAAGGCCATGATCCTGGACGAAGACGACCAAGTCGTCTGGGGCGGCCAATTAGGCGAAAAGGATCAAATAGTGCTGATGAGCGAACGTGGCTACGGCAAACGTTTGCTCTCCGTGGAGTTTGACCGTCAGAACCGAAACGGTAAAGGTGTCAAGTCCTTCTACTTCAATAAAAACGGCTCCAACGGCCGTTATCTGGCAGGCATCTGCAAGGTGAAGGATGCTCCCTGCACCATCACGGTGACACAGGCGCAAAGTGTTCCCACTCGTCTCGAAAAGGATACGATCCTGCTGCAATCTCGGCAGGATCGGGGCATGCCCTATGTCATGGCCATTCTGGATGATGTAGTAACCAGCATCATCGCAGAATAAAATCTCCATAAAGCAAAACGATTGATCGTCATGCTACAGACGGTCAATCGTTTTTTGTATACGTTTCTTATTCCTTTTGGCAAAGTTGCTGGATCACATAAGCAGCAATCATCAGCCCCATGCAGCCGGGAACAAACACCATGCTTCCCGGCACGGAACGTCTTGCGCCGGTGGGTGTTTCTTCGCTCTCTGCCTGTGCCGGCACCGGCGTCTCCGTGGAATAGGCCACTGTTAAGTGAAGAATCCCCCGCTTGCGCAGCTCCGTCCGCATGACCTTTGCCAGGCGGCATGTATGAGTCTTGCTGATGTCCGTGATACACAGCTTGGATGGGTCAAGCTTGTTTCCTGCCCCCATGGCACTGATGATGGGAATACCGGCAGCCGTTGCACGCTTCACCAATTCCAGTTTGGCTGCAACAGTATCCACCGCATCCACAATAAAGTCATACACGGTTAAATCCACCTGATCCGCCGTTTCCGGCAAATAAAACATTTGTCTGGACTGAATCTTTGTATCCGGGTTAATGTCCTTCAGCCGCTTCTCCATGACATCCGTTTTCTCCATGCCGATGGTGGAGTGGAGCGCAATCACCTGCCGGTTCAGGTTCGTTAGGGATACTGTGTCGTTGTCAAATAAATCCACGGCACCTACACCGCTGCGCACCAGACCTTCCGCCACATAGCCGCCTACACCGCCCACGCCAAAGACAGCCACCCGTGCATCTTTTAGCCGCTCCACGCCTTGGGTACCCAGCAGCAGCTCCGTACGGGAAAATTGATTCATTGCTTTCACCTCCCGCCCATTGTAGCATATTTGCATCAAAGAGGAAAGCCACACCCTCTGTTTTTCTGTGCAGGTCGGCCTACACAGCAAAGCAGGCGACCATACCGTAAAGTACAGTCGCCTGCTTTGATCGGGATTACGCCGAAATGGCGTTGCCGGTATACAGTTGATAATACTTGCCCTTCTGAGCAATCAGGTCATCATGGGTACCACGCTCGATGATTCGTCCTTCTTCCAGCACCATAATGCAGTCAGCATTCCGCACAGTGGACAGCCGGTGTGCAATCACAAAGGTGGTGCGACCCTTCATCAGGGCATCCATGCCACGCTGCACCAAGGTTTCGGTGCGGGTATCAATGGAAGAGGTAGCCTCATCCAGAATTAGGCAAGGCGGATCAGCCACAGCGGCGCGGGCAATGGCCAGCAGCTGACGCTGTCCCTGGCTCAGGTTAGCGCCGTCACCGGTCAGCACCGTTTGATAGCCATCCGGCAGGCGGCGGATAAACCGATCTGCATTGGCCAGCTTGGCAGCGGCAATGCACTCGTCATCCGTAGCATCCAGACGACCGTAGCGGATGTTATCCATCACCGTGCCGGTAAACAGGTGAGTATCCTGCAGCACCATGCCAAGGCTGCGGCGCAGGTCAGCTTTCCGCATCTTGTTCACGTTAATGTCATCGTAGCGAATCTTACCATCCTGAATGTCATAGAACCGGTTGATCAGGTTGGTAATGGTGGTCTTGCCGGCACCTGTGCCGCCAACAAAGGCGATCTTCTGGCCGGGCTTGGCAAACAGGTTAATATTGTGAAGAATGACCTTCTCCGGGGTATACCCGAAGGTTACGTCATCAAAGACCACACCGCCGGCCAGCTTGGTGTAGGTCACCGTGCCATCCGCCTGATGGGGATGCTTCCATGCCCACATGCCGGTGCGGTGGTCTGCTTCGCACAGCTTGCCGTTCTTCTCTTCCGCATTGACCAGTTCCACGTAGCCTTCATCCGTCTCAGGAATTTCATCCATCAGGGTGAACACACGATTTGCACCAGCCATAGCCATCACCACGGAGGACATCTGCTGGCTGATCTGCATCACAGGACGGGAGAAGTTCTTGTTCAGCGTCAGGAAGGAAACCAACTGACCCAAGGTAATGGTCTTCGTGCCCAGGGCAAGCACAGCACCCACAATGGAGCACAGCACGTAGCTCAAGTGACCCAGGTTGGTATTGATGGGGCCCATCATGTTGGAGAAGGCCACAGCGTCTTCAGCGCTCTGGCGGAGCTCTTCGTTCAGCTGATGGAACTGCTCCACAGACTTTTCTTCATGGCAGAAGACCTTCACGACCTTCTGGCCTTCCATCATTTCCTCAATGTAGCCGTTCATCATACCCAGCTTACTTTGCTGTGCAACGAAGTGCTTGCCGGCCTTCCCGGACAGCTTAGCAGAAACGAACAGGGTCAGTGCCAGCATCAGGAGGGAGAGAATGGTCAGCTGCCAGCTCATGACCAGCATGCTGACAAAGGTGGTAATCAGTGTCACCAGCGAGTCCACCAACTGCGGAATGCTCTGGCTAATGAGCTGACGCAGGGTGTCCACGTCGTTGGTGTAGACGGACATGATGTCGCCGTGAGGATGCGTATCGAAATACTTAATGGGCAGGGATTCCATGTTAGAGAACAGCTGGGTACGCAGCTTCAGCATGGTACCCTGACCGATGTTCACCATGATCCGGTTATACGCATAAGACGTCAAAATACCAATACCCAGAATGCCTGCCAGCTTCAGCAGTGCTGCTGCCAGGGGACCAAAATCCGGGTTTTCCGTGCCCAGCATGGGCAGGATATAATCATCAATCAGTGTCTGCATGAACAGGGTGCCCTGCAGGGTGCAGATGGATGTAGCCAGAATGCAGAGAATCACCACCAGGAAGGGCCACTTATAATTTTCAAGCACCACCTTCATCACCCGCTTGAAAATCTTGCCCTGTCCCTTAAAGCTGTCCTTGGAAAGCGCAGGACGCATCCGGGGGCCGCCGGGACCCATGGGACGCTTTGCATTGCTGCGAGGTGCATTACTCATGTGCCTTTACCTCCTCTCACTCACCCTGGCCGGGCTGGTCAAAGTCGCCGCCGCCCTGGGTCTGAGTCTCATAAATTTCACGATAAATTTCGTTGGTCTTCATCAGGTTGTCATGGGTGTCAAAGGCCACAACACGTCCATCGTCCATGACCATGATCCGGTCTGCCCCCTGCACAGAAGCAACACGCTGGGCAATAATCAGCTTGGTGGTGCCGGGAATCTTCTGGGCAAAGGCCTTGCGGATCTTCGCATCCGTTGCGGTATCCACAGCGGAAGTGGAGTCATCAAGAATCAGGACACAAGG
The DNA here is from genome assembly GCA_963627465.1 of Phocaeicola dorei. Lineage (GTDB taxonomy): Bacteria > Bacillota > Clostridia > Christensenellales > Aristaeellaceae > CAKUFA01. Next base: position 2,144 of record CAVGBO010000021.1, on the reverse strand, counting down.
CTTCTTCAGCAGAGCCCGGGCAATACACAGGCGCTGCTTCTGTCCGCCGGATACGTTGTTACCGCCCTGTTCGATAAAGGTATTATATCCATCAGGCATTTTGTCGATGAACTCATCCGCACAGGCCTGAGCACACACTTCCTTGCACTCTTCCAGCGTGGCATCTTCCTTGCCCCAGCGCAGGTTCTCCAGAATGGTGCCGGAGAAAAGCACGTTCTTTTGCAGCACTACGGCTACCTTATCACGGAGTGCTTCCATGTCGTACTCCCGCACGTCACGGCCGCCTACACGAACCGTACCTTCGCTTGCGTCATACAGCCGGCTGATCAGGTTCACTAGGCTGGACTTGCCGCAGCCTGTACCGCCGATAATGCCGATGGTTTCGCCGCTCTTGATGTGCAGGTCAATATCTTTCAAGGTAGATTCGCCGGTGCCATGCTTGTATGCAAAGCTGACGTGGTCGAAGTCAATCTGTCCGTTAGGAATATCCATCACAGGTTCCGCAGGGTTGGTCAGGTCGGGCTTCTCATTCAACACTTCAGCAATACGCCGTCCGCTGGCAAGGCTCATGGTCAGCATCACGAAGATCATGCTTAGCATCATCAGAGACATGAGCACACTCATCACATAGCTGAACAGGCTGGTCAATTCGCCCGTGGTCAGCTTGCCGCCAACAACAAACTGGGCACCGAACCAGCTCAGGGCGATAATGCATCCGTACACCACCAGCATCATCATCGGGCCGTTGACCGCAATGGTCTTCTCTGCCTTCACGAACAGGCGATACACATTTTCAGCAGCCTTGTTGAACTTCTTCTTCTCGTAGTCTTCACGGACGAAGGCCTTCACCACTCGAATGGCGGAAACGTTTTCCTGCACACTGGCGTTCAGGTCGTCATACTTATGGAAGACATCATCGAACAGCCGCATAGCCCGGCGCACGATGAAGATCAGACCAACGGCCAGCACGACAACAGCTACCAGGAACACCAGAGACAGCTCATGGTTGATCACAAAGCACATCACCATGGACAGGATCATGGTCATAGGGGCACGCACCGCAATGCGCAGCACCATCTGATACGCATTCTGGATGTTGGTTACATCCGTGGTCATACGTGTAACCAAGCCTGCCGTGGAGAACTTATCAATATTCGAAAAGGAGAATGTTTGAATGTTCTCATACATGGCATTGCGCAGATTGGCTGCAAAACCGCTGGATGCCGTAGCCGCAAACTTAGCCGCCAGCAAACCGAACAGCAAGCTCAGCATGGCCATGCCCACCATCAGCAGACCATACCGCCACACATACTCGATGCTGCCGCCCTGAATGCCCTTATCAATGAGCTCGGCGGTTACAAAGGGAATCAGCACCTCCATCAGCACCTCCAGTGCCGCAAACAGAGGCGTGAGCAGGGAAGCCTTCTTATACTGCTTCACCTGCCGAAAAAGAGTTTTGATCATAAAAGAACTCCCTTCCTGCTTACTTAATGTTCTGATACACTCGCTGGAGCATATCAAATAGGGCTTTACGTTCCTCCTCGTTTAATGGAGAGGTAATGAGCCGCTCCGTTTCCTGCATGTTGCTGTGCGCAGCTTGAAACGCTTCCTCGCCCTTGGCCGTTACTTGAATCCGCTTGACCCTCCGGTCGGTAGGATCCGGCACGGTCTCCACCAGCTGTTTTTTCTCCAGCCGTGACGCAAGCCCGGCAATGGTTGATTGAGCCATGTTGAACAGCTCCTCCATTTCCTTCAGTGTCAGGATACCGCCGTGACACTTGAGAACAAACAAAATATGAAACTGGGAAGCGGTAAGCCCTAACTCCTGCAACCCGTTGTTCATTCTCCGTGCCAAGCATTCATCAATCTGCTTGAACAACCGTCCGTAGCCTTTACTTTCCTGGTTCATTGGACCCTCCTTCTGTGATGAACGTTGGTATTTTACAATAATATTCGCATGCTGTCAATAGCATGCGTTTGAATATTTTGTGAACGTAACTTTCTTTTCTTCCGCAGAGAAAAATCGTCATCATCCCACTAGAGGGTCAAAAAAATCCCCTTCTCTTTCGAGAAGGGGACTGTATCCACCGAATTACTCGATAACCTTCGCCACAACGCCGGAACCAACCGTGCGGCCACCCTCG
>CAVGBO010000020.1:10798-15670 GCA_963627465.1 Phocaeicola dorei | reverse complement strand
CCGTTCCCTTTCTTTATATCAGCCGATGAATATCATGATCGGAGGGTGATCCCATGTCCTTCTTTTCCACCCGGGGGCAGCACTGCGTGACTGCCTCTCAGGCCATTTTGCGGGGCATTGCCCCTGACGGCGGACTGTTCGTTCCGGCCATGTTCCCCCAGGTTTCCAAGGAAAAGCTGGTGGAAATGGCCGGCATGGATTACTGCCAGCGTGCGGTCAGCATTCTGAAGCTCTATTTGGAGGACTACGACATCCCCGAAATCACCCAGGCGGTGCACGCCGCCTATGACGGGGATAAGTTCGACAGCAAGGAAATCGCCCCGGTACATCCCCTGGATGAAAACACCTATGTGCTGGAGCTGTTCCACGGCCCTACCCTTGCCTTTAAGGACATGGCCCTGCAGCTGCTGCCCCATCTGGTGACCCTGGCTGCCAAGAAGAATCACGAGCAGCGGGAGATTGCCATCCTTACCGCCACCAGCGGCGATACGGGCAAGGCGGCACTGGAGGGCTTCAAGGACGTGCCCGGCACCAGCTGCACCGTGTTCTACCCCATGGACGGGGTCAGCAATGTGCAGAAGCTGCAAATGACCACCACCGGTGGCGACAATACCCACGTCATTGCCGTGAAGGGCAACTTTGACGATGCCCAGACCGGGGTGAAGAAGCTCTTCGCCTCCCGGGACTTTGCCGAGGCCATGGACAAGGAAGGCAAGGTGCTTTCCTCTGCCAACAGCATCAACTTCGGCCGGCTGGTGCCCCAGATCGTGTACTACTTCAGTGCCTATGCGGATCTGATCCGCCGGGGTGCCGTATCCGTGGGAGAGCAGGTAAACTTTGCCGTGCCCACGGGCAACTTCGGCGACATTCTGGCAGCCTACTATGCCCGGAACATGGGTCTGCCCATCGGCAAGCTGATCTGCGCCAGCAACCGGAACAACGTGCTGACGGACTTCTTCCACACGGGCATTTATTCCACCCACCGCACCTTTGTGAAGACCACCTCCCCCAGCATGGACATTCTGGTGTCCTCCAATCTGGAACGGCTGCTGTTCGAGGCTGCCGACCGGGATGGAGCACTGGTGAAGGTGTGGATGAATCAGCTGAACGACTGCGGCAGCTACTCCGTAGGCGAGCAGCGGCTGGAGTGGATGCAGAGCCTGTTTGCCTCCGGCTGTGCGGATGACCGGGAGACGGCCGAGGAGATTCGTATCCGGTTCTACCACGACCACTATTTGATGGATACCCACACCGCCGTGGCGTCTCAGGTGCTGGGACAGTACCGGAAGGCCACCGGGGACAATACCCTGACGGTGCTTGTGTCCACCGCCAGCCCCTACAAGTTTGCCGAGGCGGTGTTGGCCGCCGTGGAGGGACAGGAGACGGTTGCCTCCCTGGATGCCTTCACCTGCGGCGAGGAGCTGTCGAAGATGATCGGCATTCCTGTGCCTCAGCAGGTGCAGGCACTGAAGACCCTGCCTGTGCGGCACACCGCTGTATGCGAAAAGGACGGCATGGCCAAGGCTGTGCTGGATGCATTCAGGAAATGAACGATGCCCCTCCGCTGATTCTACAGATGAGGCGGAGGGGTTTTCTCGATGTAGAGGGAGCAGAAAGTCAAGCTGTTTTCATCTCGAAGGGAACCTACAAGTTGGGCTCCGAAGGGGTCAAGGGGGCGACCGGAAAGCCCCCTTGAAGCTTCTCTAACGGAAAGATTGGTTTATCCCAAGCGTTGGAATCCGAAGGGTTCGAGAAGGCGTGGCAAACAACCTGCTCAAGCCCCCTTGAAGCATCAATCGCAACCATGCAACAGTCACGCATCACCAATGTTATTATGGATCAGGAGGCAATGGCATGACCTTTTTCCAAACCATCGATGAGCAATTCCCTGTGCGGCGTACCCGTGCCCAAAAGGACGCCTTCCTTTCCTGGGCGGTGAAGCAGGCAGGACAAATGGGCTACGCCGCGCACACGGAAACCGTGGGCAAGAAAAGCGTCAGCCGGAACCTGATCATCGGCTCCCCTGCCGAGGCGGAGGTGGTGTACACCGCCCACTATGACACTCCCACCAACAAGCTGTTCCCCAGCCTTGTGTTCCCCAAGAACATTCCCTTGTTCCTGCTATACACCCTGGGGGTAACGGTGGTGCTGCTGGCCATCGCCTTCGGGGCGGCGGCGCTTACCTCCCTGCTGCCGGTGAAGCGGCTGGTGGTCATCGCCATGTTCCTGTGCGTGTATGTGGGGCTGCTGCTCCTCATGTCCTACGGCCCGGCCAATCAGCATAACCGAAATGACAACACGGCAGGCCTTGCTGCCCTCCTGTCCCTCATGGAGCAAATGCCGGAAAGCGCCCGTTCCCGGGTGGCCTTCATCCTCTTCGATAACAAGGAGCAGGGCTGCGGCGGCTCCAAGGACTATGCCAAGCAGCACGTGCAGGCGGCTTATACCCAGCTGACGGTGAACTTCGACGGCATCGGCGTGGGGGAAACCTTCTTCACCGTTGCGTCTCCCCTGGCGCAGAAAACGGACTTCTATCCCCGGCTGAAGGAGGGCTTCCGGGACGGTGATGGCTTCCGGGTACAGCACCTTGGCAGCACCGGTCGGATGCTTCGGGGGGATGATCACACCTTCAAGCTGGGCATCGGCGTCATGGCCTGCAAGCGGAAGAAGGGCATCGGCTACTACATCCCCAGCCTTCACACCCGGCATGATACGGAGGCAAGCGAGGAAAACATCGCCTTCCTGGCCAAGTCCATGGCAGCCCTGTGGCAGGAGGAAGCCTGATGGATACCATGAACATGAAGGTCATCGCCCATGTGCGCAATGACTTCCCCACCAAGTTCGGCCTGCCCCGGCAAAGCGGACTGGCGAAGGACTTGCGGTCCGTCATCGTCTTCGAGCCGGAATACCGGGTGGCGGAAGCCCTTCGGGGGTTGGAAGGTTTCAGTCGCCTGTGGCTGGTGTGGGTCTTTCATCAGGCACAGCGGGATACCTGGTCTCCCACGGTGCGTCCCCCAAGGCTTGGGGGCAATACCCGCATGGGGGTCTTCGCCACCCGATCCCCCTACCGTCCCAATCCCATCGGGCTCACCTGCGTGGAGTTGCTGGAGATCCGCCCCACGCCCCACGATGGCACGGTGCTCATCGTTGCCGGGGCGGACATGATGGACGGCACCCCCATCCTGGACATCAAGCCCTATCTTCCCTATGCGGACAGCTACCCGGAGGCACGAGGAGGCTTTGCCAAGGATGTGGAAGGGCACTGCCTGAAGGTGGACTGTCCTCCTGCCTTGCTGGACAAGGTGGAAGCAGAGAAGCGTCCTGCTCTGCTGGAAGCCCTTCGGCAGGATCCTCGCCCGGCGTACCAGCATGATCCTAACCGGGTGTACGGCTTCCTCTACGGCCGGTGGGAGGTGCGCTTCACCGTCCGGGAGGATACCCTGACCGTGATTGACTTGCAGGAAGGAAAGGCGAACCCATGAAGGAAGGATGCATTGTTAAGCTGAATTGGCTGGTGTACCGCAAGCATCTGGTGAAGCTGCTGCCCCTGCTGGGGGTGGATGATCCCCAAGATGTCTGGCAGCAGGCCAAGGCTAGGTACAAGGCGGAAATGAAACGCCTGCCGGACTACAGCAAGTACGACGTGCTGAAGCTGAACCTTGCCCATGCCGTGATGCTGGGGGCGATTTACGAAAGCTGCGAAACAAAGCCTACGGTGGATCAGCTGGCCAAGTTCTATCACGACATGGTGCTTGCCCCGAAATTGGTGCGTGCCGCCTTCGCCAAGCAGGACATGGTGGATGCCAAAGGCATGGCCATGAAGCGTCAGCAGGGGGAGAAGAGCCAGAAGGCGCAGCACCCCTACACCTGGCAGTACAAAATGACGGACGTAGGCAACAGACGCTTTACCCTTCAGTTTACCCGGTGCGGCATTTGTGATTACCTGACCAGTCGGGGGCTTAGGCACATCGTGCCTGCCATGTGCGCCATGGATTACGCCTTCGGGGAGGCAGGCAACTATCTGTTCCTCAGGAAGGAAACCCTGGTCACCGGGGGCAACGTGTGCGACTGTACCTACATCGGCAAGGATGTGGCCACGGCAGAGGAAAAGGAAGCATCCCGGCAGGATTGCTTGGAGGAAGCCCGAAGGGGCGGTATGCATGTGTGATCCCTGTCACTGGCGTGTAGCTGTGCTCTTCGGAAAAGAAGTCTTTTCGTGAAAGGCATTGCAGGGGGGCTTGACCGTCGCCCCCTGCACCCCTTCGGGTGCACGTCCTATAAACTAGGCAAGTCATGCAAGGGGAATTATTCACGTTGCTATTGCAAGCCACTTTCATCCGAAGGAGTCTAATACTCAACCCAAGCCGGTTTTCGGGTGGGTGTGGGAGGGGACTTTTGACGCAAAAGTCTCCTCCCACAAATTCCGTCCGTTGCCCCGTTTACTTTTCCTCTCGGTTGGTATTATAATGGATGCAGATTTTGCAGGAGGTGCGGGATGATCGCAGAACTGCTGGCCACGGTGGTTGCCATTCCCCTGTGCGTGTACTTTATGGAGGGGGTTACTGCCGCCAATATGGAGTATGCCGTGATGGTGGGGGTCTGCCTGGCTGTGGTGAACCTGATCCTCCGGGCACCCCTCCACTTTCTCACCAAGCCCCTGGGATGCCTGACCCTGGGGCTTTTCGGCACGGTGGTGGACGCTGTGCTGGTGGAGCTTTGCGCCTATCTGGCGGATCAGTACCTGATGCCCGGCGGGTTCGCCGTGGCTTCCTTCCTGTGGGCACTGGGGGTCGCCCTGTGCGTGAATATCCTTCGGGGTATCATGCGGCTGCTGTTCAGCCACAAACGGTGATGCCACAGGGGCTTCGCCCC
>CAVGBO010000020.1:7349-10681 GCA_963627465.1 Phocaeicola dorei | reverse complement strand
CTTCGCCATTTCTCTGAAAGACTGAAAGGATGAGATTGATGATCGCACTGGCTTGTGACCATACCGGGTTGGAACTGAAGGAAGAAATGAAGCACCTGCTGGACAGCATGGGTCTGACCTACAAGGACTTCGGCACCTACGACCATGCCAGCTGTGACTACCCTGTCTACGGCTACCGGGCGGCGAAGGCCGTGGCCGATGGGGAGTGCGACCGGGGTATTCTCATCTGCGGCACAGGCATCGGCATCGGCATTGCCGCCAGCAAGGTGAAGGGCATCCGGGTGTGCACCTGCTCGGACGTGTACTCTGCTGAATTCAGCAAGCGGCACAATAACAGCAATATCCTCACCATGGGCGCAAGAGTGGTGGGGGTGGATCTGGCGAAGATGATCGCCACCCACTGGCTTACCGCTGAGTTTGAAGGCGGACGGCATCAGCGCCGGGTGGATCTCCTCACCGCCATTGAAAACGGGGAAGCACTGTAATATAGAAAGCGAGACATAGCCATGAGCGAACAAACCAACAAGCCCTCCGGATTCTTGAACGTATGCAAAAAGGCAGGCATCTTCCTGCTGATCATCGCCGCCGCCCTTGTGATCATGGGCGTGGGGGATCTGCTGGGCGCAACCGCCTACCTGCCGGCTAAGTATTCCGAAACGCTTAAGAACAACGCTGCCTGGAAAACGGCAGAAATGTATCTCACCTTCTGGGGCACCTGGGCGGTTATGCTGCTGGCCCTCCTGATTCCTGTGAACCGCCCCATCTATGGCGCACTGGGCAACAAGGTGAAGGGCAACACGTGGAAGCATTTAGGCCTGGGCATCCTCATCGGCTTCGGCATGAACGCCCTGTGCATCGGCGTAGCGGCGCTCACCGGCTGCATTCACCTGAGCTACAACAGCTTCGAGCCCGTGTCCTTCCTGCTGGTATTCGCAGCAGTGTTCATCCAGTCCTCTGCGGAGGAAGTGGTGTGCCGGGGCTTTATCTATCAGCACCTGCGGCATCAGTTTGCGTCCCCCTGGGTGGCCATCCTTTGCAACTCGGTGCTCTTTTCTGCCCTGCACCTGACCAACCCTGGCGTCACTGCCCTGGCACTGATCAACAACACCCTGGTGGGCATTCTCCTGACCATGACGGTGTACTACTTCGACAGCTTCTGGTGCGCCGCTGCCATCCACACCGCCTGGAACTTTACCCAGAACATCCTCTTCGGTCTGCCTAACAGCGGCGTGGAGGTGCCTTACTCCGTGTTCACCCTGGACAAGACTACCGCCGTCAACGGCTTCGCCTACGACATTGGCTTCGGTATTGAGGGCACCTGGTGCTCCCTGCTGGTAATGCTGGTGGTTACCGCCGCCATTGTGCTGTGGGGAAAGAAGCACAACGCTAAGCCCACGGACGTCTGGGCAACAGCAGCGAAATAAGCATCTCATTACACACAGAGCTTCCTATTTCCGGAGGCTCTGTTTTTTCATGGATTTGAACTTTGTTCGTTCGAAAAATCTTCCCAACATATCGAACTTTCATGGAAAATCTACTTGAAAAGTTCGTAAAGTTATTGTAAAATTGCACCCGTTCCCTATCAAACAGAGAGGAAGAAACCCGAATGGCTAAGAAAATTTTTTCTCTTCTCCTGGTGCTGGCCATGGTAATGACCATGAGCCTGTCTGTTTCCTTCGCTGAGGAAGACTATGCGGATATCATCAACATTGCCGATGATAACCAGAGTGCTTCCTACGACCTGCACAAGGACACCTCCGTCAACGGCCGCAACATGCTGCGGGGCACCGTGATGGAACAGCTGGTCACCCTGAAGGCGGACGGCAGCATTGCACCGGAGCTGTGCGAAAGCTATGAAGTGAATGACGACAACTCCGAGTTTACCTTCACCCTTCGTCAGGGCGTTAAGTTCCACAACGGCAAGGAAATGACCGCTGAGGACGTGGTTGCTTCCCTGAACCGGTGGATTGACTGCTTCGCCACGGCTGCCTCCATGGTGGGCGATGCCCGGTTCGAGGCTGCTGACACCTATACCGTGACCCTGAAGCTGGATCACTCCGCCATTATGCTGCTGGACATGCTGGCAGGCGCCGCTCAGGCCGCTGTGATTTATCCCAGCGAGTCCGTTGCCGCCGTGAACGCCGACACCGGCTATGTGCCTGCGGAGTACATCATCGGCACCGGCCCCTACATGTTCAAGGAATGGGTTGTGGATCAGTACGTGCTGCTGGAGCGGTTTGACGACTATGCCGCCTACGGCGATCCCGAGCAGGACATTGACGGCCTGTGGGGCTACAAGCATGCCTACACCAAGACCCTGAAGTACTGGATCGTGAAGGATGCCGCCACCCGCTTCAACGGCCTTATGTCCGGCGAGTATGACTTCATCGTCAAGGCTACCGACGCTTATCTGGATACCCTGAAGTCCATGCCTGACATCACCTGCTATTCCATGCAGACCGGCATGATCAACCTGGTGTGGAACAAGCACAGCACGGATAAGTACCTGCGCCTTGCCTTCCAGGCTTTGGCCAATGCGGATGACCTGAACACCGCCAACTACGGCTCTCTGTACGACAACGACCCCTGCTTCATGGAAAAGTCCCAGCCCGGCTGGTACACCACTGCCGGTGCCGAGTACTTCTGCCAGAACGATCCTGAAAAGGCCAAGGAACTGCTGGCTCAGTCTTCCTGGGATGCTTCCCAGCCTGTGCGCATCCTGGCTGCCTCCGGCGGCGGTGCAGAAGCCATGCTGGAGGTGCTCCGTCAGGAGGCTGCTTCCATCGGCATCACCCTGGAGATCACCGTGACCGACCGCACCACCATGACCTCCCTGCGGAATGACGAAACCCAGTACGATGCTTACTTCACCACCTTCTCTTCCGTGGCTGTGCCCTCCCTGCGGAACTTCCTGTCCGCCAACTATGCCGGCTGGTCCGATGATGAGCACCTGCAGGAGCTGATGCTGCAGATGACCACCGCCGCCACCAAGGAAGATGCCTTCAAGACCTGGGAAGAGATTCAGTACTACTGCTACAGCGATTACTGCCCCATTCTGATGATGGGTCACTTCCATCAGGCTGCTGCGTGCACCAATCGGCTGACGGGGTACAACGTATTCCTGACCACCAACTTCTGGAATGCGAAACTTGCCAAGTGATTCGCAAAACCGGCTTCGCCGCTTTTGCGAGTTCTGCACTCAGTCGTTGGTCGCTTCGCTCCCGGCCACTCCTTCGTGTAAGGTAGCTTTCCTTGCGGAAAGCTGCGGCTTTCACCGCACATGTCGCTGAAAGCCGATCTAAAGTAGGAGGGCTTGCGAGCCCTCCTACACC
>CAVGBO010000020.1:0-7319 GCA_963627465.1 Phocaeicola dorei | reverse complement strand
AGGGCTTGCGAGCCCTCCTACACCTCCCAAGGGGCGTGCTGGTGATTGAGCAAATTCGTGGTCGGGCTGATCGGCCCGACCACATCATACATGTTCGTTGATGGTCTGAGGCAGCCGTCATCTCAGTACGGCTGCCTCTTTCTTGTGAGCTTGGGGGTTTTTCGAGCTTACAGGCAAGAGGCAGCACATCGGCCTCTTTCCCGGACAGGTTTCATTGCCGGAGGAGAAATGGTTTATGAAGAAATATGTGGTCAAGCGATTGCTGTCCCTGATTCCCACCATCTTTATTGTTTCCGTGGTGATTTTCCTGCTGGTGCATTTAACCCCCGGCGACCCTGCCGCCGCCATGCTGGGTGAGGATGCCACGGCGGAGGAGATTGCCGCCCTGCACACCCAGCTGGGGCTGGATGATCCCCTGCTTGTTCAGTACATCCGCTGGGTGAATAACTGCCTGCACCTGAACTTCGGCACGTCCACCGCCGTGGTGGGCAAGTCCGTCAGCGAAATGATTGCCAGCCACTTTCAACCCACCATTCTGCTGGCCATCTATTCCCAGCTGATTACCATCCTCATCGCCCTTCCCTGCGGCATGATCGCCGCCAAAAAGCGGGGATCAGCGGCGGATTATTTTGTGTCCGTGCTGTCCATGCTGGGGATTTCCCTGCCCAGCTTCCTGATGGGTTTGGGCATGGTGCTGCTCTTTGCCGTGGTGCTGCGGATTCTCCCTGCCGCCGGGTACAAGAATCCCTTCACCGACGGTCTGCTGCCTTTCCTTCGCTACATGACCCTGCCCGCCGTGTCCCTGGGCTTTATTCACGCCGGATACATGATGCGCATGACCAAGGCCTCCATGCTGGAGGTGCTGGGCAGCGACTACATTAAAATGGCTCGTGCCAAGGGCGTGAGAGAGTGGAAGATCGTTACCAAGCATACCTTCCGCAATGCCTTGCTCACGGTGATCACCGTCATTGGTCAGGGGTTCATCAGTGCCCTGGCAGGTGCTGCCGTGGTGGAGCGGCTGTTCAACATTCCCGGCATGGGCTCCCTCATGGTGGACTCCATTGAAAAGCGTGACTATCAGGTGATTCAGGCCATTACCCTGCTCATCGCCATGCTGAACGTATGCATTAACCTGATCATCGACCTGATTTACGGCCTGGCTGACCCCAGAATCCGCCTGGACTAAAGCAGAGGAGGATGGATCCCATGAACGATACAACCATTTCCGCACAGGATCGGGCCTCCCTGCGGGCACTTCGCAAATCCCTGGTTCGGGAACAGCGCAGAGTGTCCCGGCATAAATTCTTCCGCAACAAGCTGTCCGTGGTGGGCATGGTGCTGGTGCTGCTGATGCTCATCTGCGCCCTTTTTGCTCCCCTGATTACCGGGGCACTGGGGGTCGACCCCTACACCGCCGTGATGCAGGATCGGTTTCAAGCACCGTCCCTGCATCACCTGTTCGGCACGGATAACCTGGGGCGGGACATTTTCGCCCGGGTGCTGTACGGGGCACAGATCTCCATGACCGTAGGCTTTACGGTAGGCCTGCTTTCCGCCCTCATCGGCACGGCACTGGGGCTGTACGCTTCCACCAGCAAGGTGCTGGATAACCTGCTCATGCGCCTGTGCGACGGCCTGAAGGCCATCCCCAACATTCTGCTGGCCATTACCCTCATGGCGGTGCTGGGGGCAAACATGAAGAACGTGATCATCTCCCTGACCGTGGTCAGCATCCCCGGCGTTGCCCGGATTGCCCGCTCCCAAGCCCTGCTGGCACGGGAACAGACCTATGTGGAGGCCATGACCGCCGTGGGCGCCAGCAAGACCCGAATCCTCTGGCGGCACATCCTGCCCAACATTGTGTCTCCCATCATTGTGCAGATGACCTTCACCTTCGCCACCGCCATTATTTCCGAGGCGTCCCTCAGCTTCCTGGGGGCAGGCATTCCCTCTCCCTATCCCAGCTGGGGCGGTATGCTGAATGAGGCAAGAAGTTACGTGTACATGGGCTGGTGGATGATCGTCTTCCCGGCGGTATTCACTGCCCTGTCCGTGCTGGGCTTCAACCTGTTTGGCGATGGTCTCCGTGACCTGATTGACCCCCTGTCCGGACGCTGAGGAGGAGAAGAACGTGAGCGAGAAGATACTGGAAGTACGGGAGCTGGCCACCAGCTTCCATACGGATCGGGGCTGGCAGAAGGCCATTGACGGGGTTTCCTTCGATGTGTATCAGGGGGAGATTCTGGGCTTGGTCGGGGAAAGCGGCTGCGGCAAAAGCGTCACCAGCCAGTCCGTCATGCGACTGTACGATGAAAAGCATCTGGTGCGCTATAGCGGTCAGGTCACGCTGGACGGACAGTCCCTGATGGAGCTGCCCTTCCGCAAAATGCAGGATATTCGGGGCTCCAAGGTGTCCATGATCTTTCAGGATGCCCTCAGCTCCCTGAACCCGGTGCTGACCATCTGCGACCAGATCAGCGAACCACTGCGGATTCATCAGCACCTGTCCAAGAAGGAAGCCCGGGCAAAGGCACTGGAAATGCTGAAGCTGGTGGGCATCCCTGCCCCGGAAAAGCGGCTGGATCAGTATCCCCACGAGCTTTCCGGCGGCATGCGCCAGAGGATGATGATCGCCATTGCCCTGGCCTGCCATCCCAAGCTGCTGATTGCAGACGAGCCTACCACGGCGTTGGACGTGACCATTCAGGCGCAGATCATGGAGCTGATTGTCCGGCTGAACAAGCAGCTGAACATGGGGGTTATGCTGATTACCCACGACCTGGCGGTGGTGGCGCAGACCTGCTCCCGGGTCATTGTCATGTATCTGGGGCAGATTGTGGAGGAAGCGGATGTGCTGACCCTGTTTGACCATCCCATGCACCCCTACACGGAAGGGCTTATGCGCTCCATTCCCCGGATGGAGGGGGATCGCACCCAGCCCCTGTACATGATTCCCGGCACTGTGCCCCTGCTGAGCCAGATTCCTTCCGGCTGCCGGTTTGCCCCCCGGTGCGCCTATGCCACGGAGCAGTGCCGCCAGTGCATGCCCCCCCTTCAGCAGGTGGAGGATGGGCACAAGGTGCGGTGCTTCCGTGCCTGCCCCTGCACAGGGAAGGAGGAAGACCAATGAGCCAAGGCGATGTGATTCTTCAGGCGGAGGGCATCCGCACCTATTTCCCCGTCAAGGGTGGACTGGGACGCAAGGTCAAAGAAGTGAAGGCAGTGGACGGGGTTAGCCTGTCCCTTCGTGCCGGGGAAACCTACGGCCTGGTGGGGGAAAGCGGCTGCGGCAAAAGCACCCTGGGCAGAACCCTGATCCGCCTGCTGGAGCCCACCGGGGGCAAGATTACCCTCTTCGGGCAGGATATTACCCACCTGAGCAGCAAGCAGATGCTTCCTTTCCGGCGGGATGTGCAGATGGTCTTCCAGGACCCTTACACGTCCCTGAACCCCCGGCAGCGTGTGGGGGATATGCTCATGGAGGTGCTGGCCATCCACCACATGGGGGATGCCAACGAGCGCATGGCCAAGGCACTGAGCATGATGGAGCAGGTGGGTCTGCGGCCGGAGCACTTCTACCGCTATCCCCACGAGTTTTCCGGCGGACAGCGGCAGCGGATTGGCCTTGCCAGGGCACTGATTCTGGATCCCAAGGTGGTGGTGTGCGATGAGCCTGTGTCCGCCCTGGACGTGTCCATTCAGTCCCAGATCATCAACCTGCTGAAGGATCTTCAGCGGCAGCGAGGGCTGACCTACCTGTTCGTGGCTCACGACATGAGCGTCATCCGCTACATTTCCGATCGGGTGGGGGTCATGTACCTGGGGCATTTGGTGGAGGAAGGGGAAACGGACGAGGTGTTCGAGCATCCCCTGCACCCCTACACCAGAACCCTCATGTCCGCCGTGCCCTCCATTGATCCCCGGGATCAGCATCAGCGGATGCTGCTGGAAGGAGATCCGCCGTCTCCCATTGATCCCCCCAGCGGATGCGTGTTCCACACCCGGTGCCCCTATGCCAAGGAAGGGTGCAAGAGCGCTGTGTGCAGGCTGAAGGAAGTGCGCCCGGGGCACTACTCGGCGTGCGAATAAATCGACACCACCCAGGATGGTGCGGCCTGTGACTAAAGTATCTTTGGTTAGAGAAGCTTCAAGGGGGCTTTCCGATCGCCCCCTTGACCCCTTCGGTCGCATCCTTTTGGAAGAAGACTTCCTTGGGTTAAAGGAAACGAAACTGTTTGCCTTTTTTCACAAAGAAAACCCAAAAGATGGGTGTCTAAGGTTCCAAAGGGATGAAGAGCTTCGCCCAGATTACGCCCCGTGGCATACACATTACCAAAATACTGATATACTCCAATCGTTTAAAGCCGGAAGGAGTCCTATTATTTGGACAATAGCTGGTTTTCTGGGAGAGCGCGAGAGGGAGCTTTTGGCACAAAAGCTGCCCTCTCGCATAAATCGCATAAAACCCCGTTTTTCCCGGTTGACTTCTTTTTGCAATTGCGGTAAGATAAATCAATTTCAATCCGGCTTGCGGGCGAAGGCTCGCTTTCCGTAGGTAGATGGAGGAGGTATCGCTTTGGCGTATTACTATCAGGAACCCAGCCACACCTTCAGCGAGTATCTGCTGATTCCCGGGTACACGGGAGAGGATTGCATTCCGGCCAACGTATCCCTGCGCACGGCACTGACCAAGTACCGCAAGGGTGAGGAAGAGCCCGCCATTTCCCTGAACATTCCGCTGGTGAGCGCTATCATGCAGTCCGTGTCGGACGATAAGCTTGCCATCGCACTGGCCAAGGAAGGCGGACTTTCTTTCATTTACGGCGCACAGTCCATCGAGTCCGAGGCCGCCATGGTGGCACGGGTGAAGAGCCATAAGGCAGGCTTCGTTGTCTCCGCAAGCAATCTGACCCCGGAAAATACCTTGGCAGATGTGCTGGCCCTGAAGGCCAAGAACGGCTACTCCACCGTGGCCATCACCGAGGACGGCACCGCCACCGGCCGGCTGCTGGGTATCGTGTCCAGCCGTGACTACCGGGTCAGCCGTATGAGCACCGAGGAGAAGGTAGCCACCTTCATGACTCCTCTGGAAAAGCTGGTCACCGCCCCTGCGGAAACCACTTTGAAGGAAGCCAACGATATCATCTGGGCCCATAAGCTGAATTCCCTGCCCATTGTGGATGCAGAGGGCAAGCTGATGTACTTCGTGTTCCGCAAGGACTACGCCAGCCATAAGGAGAATCCGCTGGAGCTGCTGGACAGCAAGAAGCGGTACCTGGTGGGCGCAGGCATTAACAGCCGGGACTATCAGGAGCGGATTCCCGCCCTGCTGGCCGCCGGGGCGGATGTGCTGTGCATCGACTCCTCCGAGGGCTATTCCTGCTGGCAGGAAAAGACCATCCGCTGGGTGCGGGAAACCTACGGGGACACGGTCAAGATCGGTGCCGGCAACGTGGTGGATCGGGACGGGTTCCTCTTCCTGGCCAAGGCCGGAGCGGACTTCGTGAAGGTAGGCATCGGCGGCGGCTCCATCTGCATCACCCGGGAGACCAAGGGCATTGGCCGTGGTCAGGCCACCGCCGTGATTGAAGTGGCAGCGGCACGGGATGAGTACTTCCGTGAGACCGGCATTTATATTCCCATCTGCTCCGACGGCGGCATTGTTCACGATTATCACATGACCCTGGCCCTGTCCATGGGTGCTGACTTCCTGATGCTGGGTCGGTACTTCGCCCGGTTCGACGAAAGCCCCACCAACAAGGTGATGGTCAACGGCGTGTACATGAAGGAGTACTGGGGCGAGGGCTCCAACCGTGCCCGGAACTGGCAGCGGTACGACCTGGGCGGCGCTACCAAGCTGTCCTTTGAGGAAGGCGTGGACTCCTACGTCACCTACGCCGGCCCCCTGCACGACAACGTGGAGGTGAGCCTGTACAAGGTGAAGAGCACCATGTGCAACGTGGGCGTCACCAATCTGGAGGATCTGCGGAAGGAAGCCCGGCTGACCCTGGTGTCTTCCACCTCCATTGTGGAGGGCGGCTATCACGATGTGGTGCTCCGCTCCACCAATCAGGTGACAAGATAAGATCGTTTGGATAGAAAATCCCCTCCGGTGTCCTGCTCATGGTAGGATGCCGGAGGGGTTTGTTAATATGAAGGAAGTTTACTGTTCCGCTTCGGAGGAAGCCTGTTCCTTGGCCATTTCCTCGCTGATGGCCTTGTCCTTGCGGAAGCCGTGGATCACCGTGGTCACTGCGCCCACCAGAATGGAGATGTAGTAGGTGAAGAACCGCCACAGCAGCAGTGCCATCAGGCGAATGCCGTCCGGGAACACCTTGGAGAAATAAATGGCGAAGACGCCCTCCTGTGCGCCGGATGCGCCGGGCAGAGGCGTGTAGGCAGCACTGACGTAGAGCATAATGCCCAGGGTGGTCAGCTCCAGATAGTTGGAGCCGGTCAGTTCAAAGGCGCAGTACACCAGGAAGATGGGCAGCATCTGCGCCAGCAGAATCGCACCGCCCAGCACCAGCTGCACAAAGAAATCCTTGGGATGGGTGCGCATGGACATGACGCTTTCGTGGAAGGTGCTGAGGATGTCCTCCCACTTCACCAGGGTGGCCTCCGGGTTCTTGCAGATGCGCAGCTTGGTGCCGATGCGGATGAACAGCTTGATGAAGAAGCGAACCAGGTTCTTGTTCACCGCCATCATCAGCACAAAGGACACGGTGATCAGGTTGTAGGTGTAGCCCACAATCAGGATCCAGATGCTGGAGCCGGTCTGCACGGCAATGTAGTCCCCGTAGGCAATCCACAGCACGGTGGAAAGCACCGCCAGCATAAACTGGAAGCAGAAGAACTTCACCGTCAGGGCGGAGGTGCCGATGCCGATGGGTACGCCCTTCTTCTTCAGGTAATAGACCTGCATAGGCTGACCGCCGGTGGCACCCGGGGTCACGTTGGAGTAATACATGCCGATAATGGAATTGAACAGGGCATAGCGGAAGGAAACCTTGTAGCCCTGGCAGCGGAGATAGTGCCAGATGGTGTAAGCATCCAGGCACAAGTGCAGCAGATAGGCACCCACGCAAAGGACAATCCACACCGGTGCAATCGCCTTGAGGGCATCCACTGCCCCGGTCATTTCCTGCCCGTTAATACCGACCAACAGCACAAGTGCCAGGGTGCCGAAGATCAGTACGAAATTCAGAATCTTCTTCGTCCGGGACTTCATAAGCCCTCCTTATTGCTTCACAATCACAGCACAGTATAACACATTTGCAAGGAAAGTGGCAATACAAAAGGGAGATTTTGCGGATGGG
>CAVGBO010000019.1:0-30790 GCA_963627465.1 Phocaeicola dorei | reverse complement strand
GTCGAAAGACGATGTCAACAAGGATCCAGCAGAGGCAGCGTCAAAAGCCGATGCTGAAAAGGAAACAGTCGAATAAGTGGGTGGTCTGTCCTGCCGGATGAAGAAGAAGGCAGGGTAGGCTGTTGCAAAGGCTCGTCATGTGTAAGCGTGGCGAGTCTTTTACTTTAAAGCATAGATCTAATCCATTGCCGCATCCTGTCAAGAATCCCTGCCGACCGGCAAAAGCGGTTTGACCATATGGGGAAAGCCAAGGAGGCAGGCTATCACCTTTGCAAATACTGCGCTGCCATTGACCGCTTTTACAAGCCTGTCATGGAGCAGGCGCAAACATACTGTCATGAAACAGGGCTTACCTGTGTGCTGAATCAAGGGGTGCTGCACATCCGTTCCAAGCACGACTTCTGGCGCATTGCCGTCGAAGAAGTATCGGGGAAGCCTGCCTTGTATCACCGGAACAGAATGCATCGCCGCCGAGCCACGAAAGAGGTGCCCATAGATGACTATCATCGTCAGTTGTCCCAGTCCCACAAAGTCCTGGCCCTCCTGCGGCAGATTGCTGACCACGATCAGTATGTGGACAAGCAGGAGGCCCTGACGCAGCAGAAGGAGCAAGAGAAGAAAAACGTCCCCGGTTGCACTCCTCCTGCCCGGCACTCAAAGAAGGGGAGAAAACTGGCGCGGAAGGAAAAGAAACAAAAGCAGCGCAGTCAGATTGCCCGCACGCTGGCCATCATCGATGAGCTGGAAGCCCTGCATCAAGGCAAATGAAGCAGACCATGCAGTCCTTCCCCGCTTGCACCCTTCACCGAAAAAACGTATAATGTTCTTGCCGAGTAAAGGAGGGTGATGCCTGTGGAGAGCATGACGGTGGAACGGCTGAAGTATCTGAGTCTGCTGGCGGAGCAGTTCCGCACCGAGCAGGCCCTGTGCACGGAAATTATCAATCTAAGCGGCATTCTAAGCCTGCCCAAGGGCACGGAGCACTTTATGAGTGACATTCATGGGGAGTACGAATCCTTCTGCCACATCATGAACAACTGCTCCGGCGTGGTGCGGGAGAAGGTGAACCTGTGGCTTGGGGACAACATGACCGGGCTGGAGGTTTCCGAGCTTTGCACACTGATTTATTATCCCCGGGAAAAATTGAAGCTCCTGAAAGAAGAAGGAAAGCTGAGTCCGGAATGGTACCAGACCCAGCTGGGTCGGCTGGTGTACCTGGCTCGGATGCTGTCCAGCAAGTACACCCGCTCCAAGGTTCGCAAGGCTATGCCGGAGGCCTATGCTAACATTCTGGATGAACTGCTCCACGCCCAGACGGACGAGGATGACAATCGACATCAATATCATCAATCCATTCTGGATACGCTGGTCAGCATCGGCAGCGGCGACGACTTTATTGTCGCCCTGACGGATCTGATTAAATATTTGGCGGTTGACCGGCTGCACGTGGTGGGCGATATTTTCGACCGGGGATCCCGGGCGGACAGCGTCATGGACATCCTGATGAACCACTACAGCATCGATATCGAATGGGGTAATCACGACATTCTGTGGATGGGCGCAGCCTCCGGCAGCGGCGCTTGTGTAGCCGGGGTGGTGCGGAACTGTCTCCAGTATCACAACATGGAAATACTGGAAAACAGCTACGGTATTCCCCTGCGGCCTCTGGCCCTGTTTGCGGAAAAGATTTATCCCGACATGGAGCCGGATCAGGCGGCACTGGAAGCCATCACCATCATGATGTTCAAGCTGGAAGGTCAGCTAATCCGCCGGAACCCGGAGTTCGGCATGGAAGACCGGCTGCTGCTGGAGAAGATCGACCTGAGTGCCGGCACGGTGCGCATCGGGGACAAGGACTGGCCCATCAAGCACCGGCGTCTGCCCACCATCGCCTGGGATGATCCCTATGTGCTGACCAGTGAAGAGGAGCAGGTAATGAAAGGCTTGCAAGATGCCTTCCGGCAGAGCCTGCGGCTGCGGAGTCACATTGGCTTCCTGTACACCCGAGGCAGAATCTACCGCCGGTACAACGGAAATTTGCTGTTCCACGGCTGCGTGCCCATGAACGAGGACGGCAGCTTCCTGACCAAGCACCTGGAAGGGCAGGATCTTTCCGGCCAAGCACTGATGAACTATGCCGACCGGACGGCTCGCCGTGCCTTCTACGAAGGGGATCAGAAGGCACTGGATTTCATGTGGTACCTGTGGTGCGGCGACGATTCCCCCCTGTGCGGCCGTCACGTGACCACCTTTGCCCGGTTCTTCGTGCCGGATGAAGAGGCCTGGCACGAGCCCCGGAATCCCTACTATGTCTACTGCAACAACGAACAGGACTGCATGCGCATTCTCATGGCCTTCGGGCTGGACAGCGGGACAGGCCGAATCATCAACGGTCACACCCCCATTCGGGTCATTCGGGGAGAAAGCCCCCTGAAAGCCGGAGGGCGGCTGATCGTCATCGACGGCGGCTTCTGCAGAGCCTATCAGAAGACCACCGGCATTGCCGGGTACACCCTGATTGCCAACTCCCACGGCATGCGGCTTATGTCCCACCAGCCCTTCTCCACCTTTGAAGAGGCGCTGAACGACGGGCGGGATATTCACTCTCAGTCCTTCGAGTTTGTCACCTACCCCCAGCGGCTCCACGTCCGGGACACGGACAACGGCAAGCGGCTGGCGGAGCGGGTGGAGGATTTGAAGGCACTGCTGGTGGCGGCCAGGGACGGGTTGATTAATTTGCAGAAGTAAATCAACGATCAACATAACGTGCATGGAAGAAACCACCACGCAGGCAGAAAGCCTATCCGGACTTTTCCTACGCTCCAACACAAACCCATGATGGAGGAGAATCGTCATGTACGAACTGATTCAGATTTCCGAGCGGAATTATTACATAGAGAGTCCCGCAAAAATCGGTCTGATCAAGTTGAACGAGACAGATGTTTGCTTGATCGACAGCGGAAATGACAAGGATGCCGGAAGAAAAGTCCGTCAGCTGCTCGATGCGAACGGATGGCGGCTTACGGCCATCTATAACACCCATTCCCATGCCGATCACATCGGCGGCAATCAGTATTTGCAGAAGCAGACCGGGTGCAAAATCTATGCGCCGGGCGTTGAATGCGACTTTACACGTCATCCCATCTTGGAATCTTCCCTTTTGTATGGCGGTTATCCCTGTAAGGAATTGCGCCACAAGTTTCTCATGGCACAGCCGAGCGACGCACAGGAACTGACCCAGGAAGCCTTGCCTGAGGGCGTTCAAATCATTCCTTTGCCGGGTCATTGCTATGATATGGTTGGTTTTCGCACCTCAGATGATGTGGTCTATCTGGCGGATTGTCTGTCCAGTCGGGAAACGCTGGATAAATATCAGATCGGATTTATCTACGATGTTGCCTCGTATCTGCAAACGCTGGAGGCAGTGAAAACCATGCAGGCGCGTCTGTTTGTTCCGGCTCATGCTGCTGCTACCGAAGAAATAGCAAGCCTCGCACAGTACAATATGGACAAGGTGCACGAGGTCGGGGAGAAGATCCTCCACATCTGCAAGGAGCCGCTGTGCTTTGAATCGATCCTGCAAAGGCTCTTCTCTGCATACGGGTTAACCATGACCTTTGAGCAATATGTGCTTGTCGGCAGTACGGTTCGCTCCTATCTAGCATGGCTCAAAGAAACAGGCCGGCTGAACGTGCTGTTTGAAAATCATATGATGCTGTGGCAAAGGGCAGAGCATTAAATGGGCGGCTTTCATCCTGCAAATGGTAAGAGCCTTAGGATGCATGTGCCGCCGATGGATGGGCAGAAAAGGTTGAAGTGGGAATAGGCAAATGAAAAGAGCCATGGAAGAATGATGCATTCTTTCATGGCTCGATTTTTTACCGCTGCTTTAGCGTTTTATGATTTTACTGCTCCCACGGCTTCCAGCACACGCTCCGCAAAGGCGTTGGGGGTGTATTGCTCCAGGGCGGTTTCTCGGGCGCAGGCGCACATGGATTGATAATCCTCATCGCTGATTTCCGCCATGGCGTCCAAACATTGAGCCAGCTCCGGGCTGGAATGGTGACGGAACACCAGACCGTTTTTGCCGGCGGTGATCCGCTCCGGCAGCACGCTTCGGTCGCTGACAATGGCAGGCTTGCCCATGGCTTGGGCTTCCAGCAGTGCCCAGGGGGCGATCTCCTCGCACTCGGAAGGAACTACCAGGCACAGGCAGCCGGCCATGGCACGGCGCAGGGGGTCACTGCCGATTTGCCCGGTGAAGTTGACCCGGTTTTGCAGCCCGAATTCCCGGACAATCTGCCGCAGCCGCTCCATTTCCGGGCCGTCCCCCACCACCAGCAGGGGCAGGGCAGCCACACATTGCTGGAGAGCATCCAGCAGGGTTACAATCCCCTTGCGCATCTCCAGCCTGCCTACGTACAGCAGATATTCCCCACGCCGGGTCTGCTGGGGCAGAAAGGCTTGCTCCGCCAAGGGAATCCCCACGTTTTTGATGGGGGCATGGGTGAACCGCCCTCGCTCCATCATCAGCCGATGATATTCACTGGGCACTAGATACCCGTTGGGCAGATCCCACCGCTTTTTCAGCCGCATCCACTGGGATTCCAGTGCGGCGGCAAAGGATTTTCCCCACCTGTCCCCGTCACAGCGGTGGAGGAAGCAGGGCCAGGCGTTCCGGTGCACCAGGCACTTGCGGCATTCGCTGCCGTCTCGGGCAAGGGACTGGGCAGGGCACACCGGGGTGAAGTCGGTGAGCATGACCCACACGGGCACATCCGCCGCTGCCAGGGCGTCCACCACGCTGTAAGTCAGGGTGCGGTTCACCTGCCACACCAGTGCCAGGTCAGGCCGATCCGCCAGGATTCGTTTCAGCATGTGTTCCCGTGTCCCACGGTCAAACAGGGATACCCGCAGGGCACGACTGCTGCTCATGGGGGGATGCTTGATCACATAGGCGTCCTTCAGGGGCAGGTTTCTCGGGTCATCCAGGGCGAAAAAGGAAACCTGATGCCCCATCTCCTGCAATGCTTCCCCTAGGCGGAACATTTCATTTTCCGCATTGCTGCGGCGGTAGAGCACCCGGTTCACCATCAGTATCTTCAAGTCAGGCCTCTTTCACAATCAATGGCTCGTTTTCGTGGGGAACCTTCCGGGAAACAATGAGATAACAGATCATATGGGCAAGGAAGGTAGCCGTCCAGGACACAGGATAGGATAGGTACAGGATCTCTTGGGTAGGATCTGCGGCGAAAATGGTGAGGATCCACACAATCCGCAGCAGGCATGCGCCGGTGAGGGACACGATCATGGGCATGATGGAATAGCCAATGCCCCGGAGCTGACCTACCATGGTATCCATCAGGCCGCAGATGAAATAGGTAGGCAGAATGATGGACATCCGCTTCATGCCGTAGGCAATCACCTGGGCGTCCTCATTGTAGAGGCTCAGCAGCTGGGGACCGAAGGTCAGGAACAGGAAGCCAACGCCCAGCCCCACCACCGTCACGGTGGCAAGGCACACCCACATGCCGTGACGGACACGGCGGTACTGGCCTGCGCCCATGTTCTGGCTGGTGAAGGTCAAATCTGCCTGATAAATGGCGTTCATGGAGGTGTAGACAAAGCCTTCCAGGTTGGAGGCGGCGGAGTTGCCTGCCACCACCAGGGAACCGAAGGAGTTGACGGAGGATTGGATCAGCACGTTGGAGATGGAAAACAGGCTGCCCTGGAATCCGGCAGGCAGACCCACCCGGGCGATTTGCAGCAGCTGCTGCTTGTCAATGCGCAGCTTGCGCACGTCCAGATGAATGGCACCCTCGGAGCGGATGAGGCAGATGAGCACCAGCACCATGCTGACGAACTGACTGACGATGGTGGCAATAGCCACACCGGCAACGCCCAGGTGGAACACAATCACCAGCACCAGGTTCAGGATCACGTTGATGACCCCTGCCACGGACAGGTAGTACAGGGGACGGCGGGTATCGCCCACGGCACGGAGAATGGCTGCGCCGAAGGTGTACAGCATGTTGAAGGGCATGCCGGCAAAGTAGATGCGGATGTACAGGGCGGCCTCGTCAATCACGTCCTCCGGGCTGCCCATCAGCTCTAGCAGAGGACGGCCGAAGATAATGCCAATAATGCCTACCACCACACCGCTGATAGCTGCCACGGTCATGGAGGTATGCACGCCATCCTGCACGTGCTTCACATCGCCTGCACCGTAGTTCCGAGCAATGACCACGCTGGTGCCCACGCTCAGCCCCAGGAAGATGTTAATCAGCAGGTTGATCAGGGAACCGGTGGAGCCTACTGCCGCCAGTGCCGTTGCGCCGGTAAAGCGGCCGACCACCACCACGTCTGCTGCGTTATAAAGCAGCTGCAGAATGCCCGTCAGCACCAGAGGGCCGGAAAAAGCAAGCACCTTGGGCAGCAAGGCGCCGGTGGTCATGTCCATTTCATACTTGGCAGTCTTTGTACGTTTCACGTTGATACTCCTTACACTACTCGACTTGTCAGATAAATCAGGGTCACAACAGGCTGATTAAACAGCCGCCCGGGGAAGGGATAATAATCCGACGCACCTAAACCGGGGCTGATGTACTGGGGCACACCACGAAGATAGTTGAGCCCCTGCAGGTTTTCATCCTCCGGCCACCAGCCGTAATCCGGGACGTACACGGCACCGCCGCCGGGCAGCCGCCACTGACCGGCGCAGAAGTGACCGGCCAGAATCAGTGCCGCATTCTGGATGGAGAAGATTTCCCCGGAGGAAGTGCCTGCCCGGGTTTCGTCTATTTCCTCCCGGGTCACAGGCACGTGGGTCACGGCGATCTGCACGTCGTTCTTGGCGGTGATGGTCTTCTTGATTTCCCGAATGCGGGCGATCTTTTCCAATTGATACTGCGCTACCCGCTTCCGGGCAGCCTCGTCCGGGGAAAGACCGGAAGATGTTTCATTCAGGCTGCTCAGCTGATTCTGATAGGCGGTTTCCATGCTGTCCAGATCCAGGGAATAATAATACTCCGGCACAAACCAGATGGTGCTCTTGCCCCGGGTCACGGACAGGGGCTCATCCAGCACCGTCACGCCGGCCTGCTGCACCTTGGTAACCCAATCCGCATACACGGACAGGCTGCCGTGGGCAGTGGCATCCACCAGGGCGGAAGGGTCGCTATCCCCGGCAATGAGGAACTTGGGGGTACTTGCCGGCAGCAGGGCAATCAGATCCAGGAAGGGCTGCACATTGCCGTCCTTGCCCACCATATCCCCGGTGAAGACAACGCAGGAGTAGCTCTTGCCGGAAATGGCACTTTGAATGCCGCTCTGCCCTGAGCCAATCTCCTGCCCCTGCAAATCACTGATGTGAAGAATGGACCAGTTTTCCAAATCCTCCGGCAGATTCTGCACCGTGAGGCGGAAGGAATCCAGCCGAACCTGATGATTGATCACAAAATTAATGCCCAAAACACCCAGCACCAGCACGGCCACAACCGACAGCACCCAAATCAGTGCCGTTCGTCCGTGATGCTTAGGTTCCGGAGCGAAAATGTAGGCGTTCTTCCTCTTGCCCAATTCATCACCCACTTTCGGCAACATTATAGCACCACTCATAGTACAGGGGCAAGGAGGGGACGCAAAGAAAAACGGTTATTTGCGGGAGGCGGCTTTTGAGTCAAAAGCCCCACCCGAAAACCAGCTGTAAAAATCTATCATAGCAAATAGCAGAATCATTGCTTGCGCACCCTCCGACGCCATCCGGGGGTATTGATTGTCTGCGCAATCGTCCTCTTGCTCCACGCTCCACACTTCACCCTCCACTCTTCACTCTCCCCCCCCGTTTGCCTTTCCTCCCCTGCTGTGTTATACTCCCCTCAGGAGGGATTTGCCATGAAACGCATCATTGCCGCGCTGCTTGCGGTTTTCGCCCTGTGCTCTTCCGCCTTGGCGGAGGAAAGTCCATACACCTTCAGCGGAAAGGTGATCCGCACCTATACTTCGGACAGCCTGGACATTTCCATGGAATCCTTTGACTGGGAGGATGCCCGGTGCTACCTGACCAAGGTGTGGATGCTTTCCCCCGGGGAGCAGATTTATAAGGCCACCGCCAACTGGGAAAAGGATCTGTCCTACCCCTCGGACATTGCCAAAAAGCTGGATGTCACCCCCATCCTGGTGGTGAACGGCAGCGGCTATGTCAGCCCTGTGTTCCCTGAAATTCCGGACAACTACCCGGGTACCAGTGCCGACTACTATTACACTCCTCTGGGCAGCCTGACCATCACCAACGGAGAAATCTTCCGCAACCTGACCGGTGTTCCCTTTTACGGGCTAACCCTGCAGGCGGACGGGCTCCATATGCACGTGGGAGACGACCCGGAAGAGGTGCTGGCTCAGTCCCCTACCCAAACCTGGTCCTTCTATGAACGTTGCCCCCTGATTCAGGATGGGATGTCCATTCTGGATACGGACTGGGTCTTTGCCAACCGGAAGGCCATCCGCACCATCATCGGGAAGATGGATGAGCACAACTACTTCCTGCTTACCGTGACCAACAAAACCAACGCCGGACTGACCCTGGTGGACTGTGTGGATTTCCTGCTGAAGGAGATTCATCCCCAATGGGCCTATGACCTGGACGGAGGACCTTCCTCCGCTCTGCTCATGCGAACCAATGCTGCCGGTTCCCTGAAGACCATCTTCGGCAACAATAGCCGGGATGCGGACATTCTGGCCATTGCCGAACTGCAGGGAGAATAAAGCAAGCAAACAGAAGAGACCGGAACGCCTGCGTATTGAGGCGTTCCGGTCTCTTTTTGTGATTCGTTCAGATTACTTTGCCAGTGCGTCCTGAGCAGCGGCAGTGCCGGTGCGGTGACCCATGGTAGAGTACAGACCCAGAGAAGCAGCCAGGATGTAGTTCTCGTTATAGTAGTAACGGTTGCTCATTTCACCTGCTGCATACAGGCCGGAGATCACCGTGCCGTCCTGACGGGTGACACGACCCTGATCCGTGGTGGTTACGCCGCCGGCAGAGCCGAAGGTGGTGGGATAAACCTTCACGGCATAGTAGGGAGCGGTGGTCAGTGCGGTGAGGAACATGGCATCCTTGCCGTATTCTTCATCCTTGCCGGCAGCAGCCGCAGCATTGTAAGCGTCGAAGGTAGCCACGAAGTTCTTGGTATACACGTGCATGTTCAGAGCCAGTTCCTCGGCGGTTTCGCCCTTAGCCACAACGCCGCTTTCCACGCCTGCTTCCAGGGCAGCCACAACGTCTGCATTGGAGGAGTCGAACACATACCAGAAGGGAGCATTGCCGTCCTGAATCATGTCAGAAGCGGTCATGTCCAGGGTATCCCAGCCGGCGCTGACAGCCTCGTTGCCGAAGCGTTCGCCATTGGCATTCACGCCCAGCTGGCTGTAGATGGTGATGGCGGAGGTATCCGTCAGAGCAGACAGTTCGGGATCCACGGTGGTGGCATACAGAGGAGTGGAGAACACGTCAAAGGTGCCTGCGCCCACAGCGAGTGCCATCAGGAAGCCGTCGCCGGTGTGGCTTACGGCACTGGCAGGAATCAGGCCTGCACGGTGGAGCTTGGGGCTGTACTTCTCCACCAGCTCCTCATTCTGAGAAATGCCGCCGGTGGCCAGCACCACGCTCTTAGCGTGGAAGGTGATTTCGGAATCTTCCGTTTCAGCCACAGCACCAACCACCGCACCGGTGTCATCCGTCACCAGAGAAACGCCGGTGGTGTTCAGCCGCAGGTCAACCCCTGCATTGGTGCAAACCTTCACCAGCATGCTGATCAGGCCTGCGCCGCCGCCATTGGCCAATGCCATGGGGTAGGTGGTGGAAGCTGCATAGGGCTCGGAAGCGAATTCCACGCCGCTTTCCACCAGCCAGTCAACAGTCTTGCCGGTTTCGGCCACAACGCTCTCCAAACGGTCATAGTCCGGATAACCGCTGTCCACGCCGGAGCAATCCATCTTGGTGTGCCAGTAAGCCATAACAGACTCCAGATTGTCGCTGTCCAGCCGGTTGTTGGCGAACAGTTCGGAGCCTACGCACACCAGAATGCCGCCAGCCAGATTGGTGGTGCCGCCGGCAGCAGACATCTTATCGATGACCACCACGTTGGCACCGTTCTGCTTAGCAGCCAGTGCGGAGGTGAGGCCAGCCATGCCTGCGCCGATGACCAGCACGTCGGTGGTCTCTTCCACAGGGGTCTTGGTCACTTCAGCCACATCGGCAGCAGCCTTGTAATCGTCGGGATTCACACCGGCGTTGACCAGTGCGGCTTCCACAGCGGCCAGGATGCCCTTGCTGGTCAAGGTAGCACCGGCAACGGTATCCACATTCAGGCTGTTGGCAGCAACAATCTTGCCGGGCATACCTGCCACAGCAGGATCGCTGACGCCGGCGTCGTCACCATTGCTGGTCACTTCCACAGCCACGATTTCCTTGGCGTCATTCAGGGTCACAGAAACTTCGATGGAACCGGTACCATTCTTGCCGTCGCCCACGCCGGTATAGGTGGTGTCTGCAAAGGCAGGCAGCACCAGCATGGTTGCCATCATGCAGGCGGCAAGGATCAGAGAGAGAACCTTCTTCATAATTAAAGAGCTCCTTCCTTTTCCCCAGAAGATTCAATTTTTGAACCGTTATTATTTTATCAATTTTTGTGTGAATTGCAACCACTAACTGAACATTTTTTGAAATTTGTTCATCACCATGAAGAAACCTGAAGTTTCTGATTGCTTCCTTCGGCATTTTTCCATTCCTGTGGTAGCAAAAAGGTGGAAAGCTGTGCTATAATGGAGATATTTCGAGGGAAAGGTCGTATCCTGTGCATGGGAAAGAAATCACTGAAGGAATCTGTTGCCGAGCTGTTCGTGGATGTATGGAACGTACCCAATGTGTTAACCATGCTGCGGATCCTGCTGATCCCTGTGTTTGTGGTGCTCCATGCCCGGGGGCTGAGCAAATGGGCACTGGCCGTGTTCCTGCTTGCCAGCTTTACGGACTTTCTGGACGGGTACCTGGCCCGGAAGAACAACCAGATTACCGCCTTTGGCAAGCTGATGGATCCTTTGGCGGATAAGGTGATGGTGTGCACGGCGCTGCTGTGTCAGGCCATTGGGGGTGCCATTCCCTGGGTGGCCTTCGGAGTGGTGCTGGGCAAGGAACTGCTGATGGTGCTGGGTGGCGTGGTCATGCTCCGCCGGGGCGTGGTGGTATACAGCAATATGTGGGGCAAGGTGGCTCAGTGCATGTTCATCCTGGCACTGGTGATGAGCTTCTTCCACGAGGAATTCCTGACCTGGGGCGTGCCCCTGGACAGCATTGTCCTGTGGGCATCCGTGGCACTGACCTTGGTGGCCATGCTGATTTATGCGGTGCAGGCCGCAAAGCAACTGGGCAATAAGTAATATCGGGAGGATCTTTCCATATGAGCAGACTGGGTGATTTAATCCGCACCGAGCGGGTGCGGCAGAAATTGACACCGAAGCAGGTGGCGAAGAAGTGCGGTGTCAGCGAAAGTTATCTGCTGGCCGTGGAAGCCGGCACAAGGATTATTGCCGATGATCAGGCACGGCGGATATTGAAGACCATTGGCCTTAAGGAGCAGACCGAGGCGGACTTCTCCCTGGACGACATTGCCGCCACGGTGGATCTGGCGCAGGTGCAGCCCCAAATGGCCAAGCAGATGACCAAGCCCAAGACAAGGCCGGCAGAGGCGGAAGTGGTGGCCTCCACGGACGAAAAGGATCCTGCCGTAACGGGCAGCGTGTGGCTGGATGCCCTGACCAGCGTGCTGAAGCGTGTGCCGGTGATGAACGCCGTGATGAAGCCGGTAAGCTACCGGCTGCTGCCCATTGAAAACGGCATGATCGAGGGTGCAAAGCCGGACAAGGTGTTTTACTTCCTTGCCCCGGACGACAGCATGCGGGGCTTCCGCATTCACGCCGGGGATGTGGCACTGACCGTGCCTGCCCAGAGCCCCATTGACGGTGCCGTGATGCTGGTGGAGTACGACGGACACCGGGCTCTGCGGAAGGTGAAGGTAATGGAGCGCTTCCAGGTGCTGCTCCAGTCCTTTGACCGGGAGTACGATGCCAAGGCCCTGCAGCTCAATGAGGTAAACTTCCTCGGCCGGTGCGTCCGGGTGGAATTTGACCTATAAATTAGGAAATGCAAAAATCATAGGAGGAATCATATCATGAAGGATGCCAATTGCGGTTACTGCGCCCGGGGAGAATTGCTGGATGCCTTCGGCATTGTGATTTGCGAGCTGAGCGTCAGCACGCTGATCCTCTTCAAGGAGCAGAGCCACCCCGGTCGGTGCATTGTGGCCTACAAGGATCACGTGAGCGAAATCGTTAACCTGACCGATGAAGAGCGGAACGCCTTCTTTGCCGATGTGAACCGGGCTGCCAAGGCCATTCACAAGGCTTTCCACCCAGACAAGGTGAACTACGGTGCCTACGGAGACACGGGCTGCCACCTGCACATGCACCTGGTGCCTAAGTACAAGGACGGCTACGAGTGGGGCGGCGTGTTTGCCATGAATCCCGGCAAGACCCTGCTGACGGATGCGGAATATGCCGAGATGATCGAAAAGATCAAAGAGAATCTGTAAGAAAGTGATGACCCTCCTTGCCCTTGTGTGCCGGGAGGGTCTTTTTGTACAAGCACATGAAATACCGCATAGGAGAAATGGCGGAGTTCTTTGGGTTGACCAAGGAGGCCATCCGCTACTACGAACGAAAGGGCATTGTGAACAGCACCCGGGATGAGCAGACCGGGTATCGCTACTACGAGCGGGACGAAATCACCACCCTGAAGCAGATCCGCACCTACGAAAGCCTGGGCTTCTCCCTGGAGGAAGCCCAGACCATGGTGGTGGAAACCACCTTCCCCGACATGGAAGAGCGGCTGGAGGATAAAATCCGGGAGCTGAAGAAGCGGGAAGAGGCCATCGCCCGGATGCATCAGGAGCTGGAGCGTCAGCAGCAATGCATTGCCGCCTACAAGGCCGGAAAGAAATCCCTGCTGGTGATGCCAGAAACCTATTTCTGGCGCCGAGTGCCGGATGAAGCCAGTGCCTCCACCGAGGCGGAAAAGGAAAAAATCGCCCGGGAGCGCAGTGAAGAAAAACGTTGGGTGGACGCCATGCCCCCGGTAGCCCTTTCCGCCATGTATTATGACCGGAATTTGCAGCATGCCCACGTGTTCGGCTCTGTCCTGTCCAAAAGGGAGGCGGAAGCATTGCAGCTGCCCCTGAGCTGTGCCCTGCTGCTGCCCAGCCGGCTGTGTGCCACAGGCTACGCCCAGGCGAAACTGGGCGACACCCCGGATATTTCTGATTTACTAGCCTGGGCACAGGAGCAGGGATACCGTCTCTGTGGGGACATCTACTCCAACATCCGCATCGTCTACCGCAATGAAAACGGTGAGCGGTGGGGTGTGCACGAATTCTTCCTTCCCGTGGAGAAAGCAGCGGAGGAGCCTGCCAATCAGGCTTGAAATTCGGACAAAGTAAAATGTTTGTGAAAAAATTGAACAAATTGTGACCGAAAGCCCTTGACGGTAAAGTTGCTTTACCCCCTATAATTGTTAAAGCGACAGCAATCTCGCTGTCTGGACAAAGGAAAGGGGAAACAACATGAAACAGAAGATCATTTCCCTGGGCCTGGCCATGATGCTGGCAGTGACGCCCTTCGCCACTGGCTGCGCAGAAGGCTTTACCCCGGGCGACTATGAAGCTACTGCACAGGGCTTCGGCGGCAATGTTACGGTGAAGATCACCGTGGACGATTCCACCGTAACGGCTGTTCAGGTAACCGGCGAGGGCGAAACCCCTGCACTGGGCGGCGCAGCCATCGAGGGCTACAACACCTCTCTGGTAGGCGTGACCGATGCAGACGCTGTGGAAGTCACCTCCGGCGCAACCGTGACCAGCACCGCCGTGAAGGCTGCCTTCGCTGATGCGCTGGCACAGGCCAAGGGCGAAGCCGTGGCCAACGATGCTGCCATCGCCTTCACCGCCGGCACTTATACCGCCTCCGCTAAGGGCTACAACGGCAACGTAACGGTGAACGTTACCTTCTCCGATACCGCCGTTACCGCCATTGAAGTGACCGAGTCCTCCGAGACCGCTCACGTAGGCGATGTGGCCTTTGAGCCCATGATCACCGACATGCTGGCTGCCAATGGCTCCGGCGTGGACAGTGTTTCCGGCGCAACCTTCTCCAGTGCCGCTCTGCGGGCTGCTGTGAACGATGCTGCCGAGCAGGCACAGTGCACCAACCTGAATGCCTTCAAGGCCAACACCGTGAAGCACACCGCTCAGGATCCCATCGAAGAGACCTATGATGTGGTCATCGTGGGTGCCGGCGGCGCAGGCATGACCGCTGCCGCACAGGCTGCCCAGGACGGCAACACCGTTGTGGTGCTGGAAAAGAACGCTGAAATGGGCGGCAACACCCTGGTTTCCGGCGGTGCTTTCCAGTCCGTTATGTCCTACCTGGTGTGGGATGCTTCTGATCCCGATGCCACCACGGGCGTGAACCCCATCGACGGTCAGACCTACGACAAGGTGAAGAACGACGCAGGCCGTATCGACACCCTGAAGACCATCCTGACCTGGTCCGAGGAGCCCTTCGACGGCACCCTGGATGACGATCATCCCTTCGTGGCAGGCAACATTGCCCTGAACGCTGTCCGTGGCGTACATGAGGAATACCTGCCCACCCTGCAGGCTCTGAAGCAGGAAATTCAGGCTTACCTGGATTGGGCACAGCCCCAGCTGGATGCCGGTGTGGCGGAAACCCAGCTGACCCTGTTCTCCACCATCAACCTGCACGTTTTCCAGACCTACTACGGCGGCCTCCGTCCCAATGCTGACAAGACCGCTTGGGTGTACGGCCGTTACGACCTGGTCAGCCAGTTCATCGAAGGCGGCCAGGAAATCAAGGAGTGGCTGGTTGCTCAGGGTGCTATCTTCGACTACACCAAGCAGTCCACCCTGATCGGCTGCCTGTGGCAGAGAGAAAATGCTCCCGTAGGCGGCGTTGTGGACGGTGTTGAGTACTCCGGCAAGTGGGGCGCTTACTTCGCCGTGCCTTACAACACCATGGTCACCGCCAACGAGAACAACAAGGTCATGCTCCGCACCACGGCCAACGAGCTGATCGTTGACGAAAACGGCAAGGTGACCGGCGTGAAGGCCACCATGTATGACGGCACCGAAGTGACCATGCATGCCACCAAGGGCGTGATCCTGGCCACCGGCGGCTATGCAGCCAACATCGAAATGGTGCAGGAAACCAACACCTACTGGGATGAAAGCTTCATCGCTGACAACATCGGCACCACCAACCGTTCTTCCCTGACCGGCGACGGCATCACCATGGCTGTGGCTGCGGGCGCTGCTACCGAGGGCGAAGGCTGGACGCAGATGATGCCTCTGGGCTGGGTTGACAACGGCAACCTGTCCGGTGGTGCAGGCGAGAACGTTATCTTCATCAATGCTGCTACCGGTAAGCGGTATGTGGACGAATCCGCCGAGCGTGACGTGCTGTCCGAGGGCGCATTCGAAAACAGCATGAGCAAGGAAACCGCTGAGAAGCTGGGTCTGAAGTATGTGCCCGGCATCTATGTGGAAGTCTCCAACACCGGTGTGACCGCTGGTGCAGGCGGATTCAACAACACCAAGCAGGATGTTGAAGGCCGTATGTACTTCATGAGCGTGGAAGAGCTGGCTGAGAAGCTGGGCTGCGACGCTGCTACCCTGCGCAAGACCATCGAGGACTACGATGCTTACGTCATGGGCACCGCCGACACCCTGGAGGTGGAGAAGCTGTCCGTCCGCGGCACCGTGGGCAATGTGGAGCAGGATGAAAACGGCAAGTATCTGCCCGAGACCTACTCTCTGGATCAGATCCGTGTCCGCTACATGGCTCCTTCCACCCACCACACCATGGGCGGCGTGATGGTTGACACCAGCCGTCACGTGCTGGATGCAAACGGCAACGCCATTGCTGGTCTGTACGCAGCAGGCGAAATCACCGGCGGCATCCACGCCGGCAACCGTCTGGGCGGCAACGCTGTGACCGAGATCATCGTGTCCGGCCGTGTTGCAGCACAGGCTGTCACCGAGGATAACAAGTAAGTCCAAACAGGCAAGGGGTCTGCATCGAAAGGTGCAGACCCCCTTTTTTGATGGGTGAATGGTTCGGAGCGGAATGTTTTGATTGTTAATTTCAAAGCAACACTTTCCAAGTGCAAACTTTTGGTGTATGATATAAACGGGAAGAGTTGGAAAGTCCCACGGGCGATAGGTTCGCCTACATGATGATTTTATGATAAAGTGAGGTCGATCAAAGGATGACTGCAACACCGCTGCGGAAAACGAA
Source organism: Phocaeicola dorei (assembly GCA_963627465.1). Taxonomy (GTDB): domain Bacteria; phylum Bacillota; class Clostridia; order Christensenellales; family Aristaeellaceae; genus CAKUFA01. Next base: position 14,368 of record CAVGBO010000019.1, on the reverse strand, counting down.
GATCGTTTGCACCATGGGTCCCAATCTGTTCGAAAAGGGACTGGTGCGTCAGTTGATGCTGTCCGGCATGGACGTGGCACGGTTCAATTTTTCTCATGACACCCATGAGAATCATTTGAAGCGGTACAAGGAAGTCTGCCGCCTGCGTGAAGAGCTGGGCCTGCCTGTGGCCACCATGCTGGATACCAAGGGTCCCGAAATCCGCACAGGCGACTTTGCCGATGGCAAGGTGGTGCTGGATGCAGGTCAACTGTTCACCCTCACGACTGAGGATGTGCTGGGCGACGAAACCCGTGTGTCCGTTACCTACAAGAATCTGCCCCGGGACGTGCGCCCCGGCAGCTCCATCCTCATCGATGACGGTCTGGTGGGGCTCACCGTGGAGCATGTGACGGATACGGAAGTATGCTGCCGTGTTAACAACGGCGGTGCCATCTCCAACCATAAGGGCGTGAACATTCCCGGTGCTCACCTGTCCATGCCCTTCGTCAGCCCCAAGGATCGGGACGATATTCTCTTCGCCGTGGAAAACGGCTTTGACTTCATCGCTGCTTCCTTCACCCGGAATGCGGACGACATTATGCAGATTCGTCACATCATGCAGGAGAAGGGCTGCGACTCCATCCGCATCATTGCCAAGATTGAGAACATGGAGGGCGTGCAGAACATCGACGAGATCCTCCGTGTGGTAGATGCCATCATGGTGGCTCGCGGCGACATGGGCGTGGAAATCCCCCTGGAAGATGTGCCTGCCCTGCAGAAGATGCTCATCAAGAAGTGCGTGGCCGTGGGCAAGCCGGTCATCACCGCCACCCAGATGCTGGACTCCATGATGAAGAATCCCCGCCCCACCCGTGCAGAAGCCACCGACGTGGCCAACGCCATTTATGACGGCACCAGTGCCATCATGCTCTCCGGCGAAACCGCCGCAGGCGCCTATCCTGTGGAGGCTGTGGAGACCATGGCTCGCATCGCCCTGCGTGCGGAAGCAGATATTGACTACATTGCCCGCTTTGCCCGGATTCAGAACCAGGGCAGCCCGGACGTAACCGGTGCTATCAGCCACGCCACCGTGACCTCCGCCAACGACCTGAAGGCCAGTGCCATCATCACCGTGACCAAGTCCGGCCAGACCGCACGGGTCATCTCCCGCTTCCGTCCCAACTGCACCATCGTAGGCTGCACCACCAGCGAAACCGTATGGCGTCAGCTGAACCTGAGCTGGGGTGTTGTGCCGCTGATCATTGACGAGGAAGAGAACACGGACGACCTGTTCGAGCATGCAGTGAATGCCGCTCAGCGTGCCGGTCTCATTAAGGACGGCGAGCTGGTCGTGCTGACCGCCGGCGTGCCGCTGGGTATTCCCGGCACCACCAACCTGATGAAGGTGCACGTGGTGGGTCACATGCTGGTGAAGGGCACCGGCGTCAGCGGCGATGCCATTACCGCTCCCCTGGTGGTAACCGAAAGCTATGAGGAAGGCAAGGATGTCTTCTCCACCGGCGACATTCTGGTGTGCCATCAGACCACCAAGGAGATGCTGCCTCTGGTGCGCAAGGCTGCCGGGCTGATTCTGGAAGACGCTGACCCGGAAGGCCACGGTGCCATTGCCGGCATGAGCCTGGACATTCCCGTGATCATCGGTGCCAAGAACGCCACCTCCATCCTGAAGACTGGCGCCGTAGTCACCATGGACGGCAAGACCGGCACGGTCAGCTGCAACTGAGGCACAGCCCATGGAGACAATCCTGATGGAACCCGGCCGCTATGCCGACCGTCACGCCCTTCATGAGGCACTGCGCCGTATGCTGGCACTGCCTGACTACTACGGCATGAATGCCGATGCCCTCCACGACTGCCTGGCAGAGCGTTCCCAGCCCGTGAATGTGTGGGTGCTGGGACACGCCGAGGGGGACACGGCCAAGGCTTGGGCGGCCTGTGCGCAGGTGTTTGAAGACCTAGGCGGGCAAGTGAAACAACTGTAATGAAAATGGGATGCTGTGAAGGATCATTCGCAGCATCCCTGTTTTTTTATTCTTCTTCAATAACCCACATATCCGGAGCGTTCTCCGTCAGTACATAACCCCAGGCATCCGCCGCATGGAGCTCTGCCTGCTCCGGCAGAGCGAAGACCATGCCTCCCTTGACCACATCGTACCGCCACAGAGGGCACAGCCGTCCGTCTGCCGAGGCTACGGCCGTGCCGGCGGCAAGGGTCACGTTTTCGTTGCCGAAGGCGTCTGTCAAGGTGGTATCCTGTACCAAAGTGAAGGCGTTCTTCACAGCGGACACAGGCTCGCCGCCCACATGCTTCAGCAACATAAAGCCGGTGCTGCCATCCTGCACCCGAACATGCGCCCAGTTGCTGTTGACCCCCAGAATCTCCACCACCGTGCCGGAAGGGTACTGGGCAAGGGCGTCGCTTTTCTGATCCGGCTCCATACGCAGGTTCAGGGTGCTGTCGTTTTCAGGATCCACCACCGCAAGGGGCGGCAGCATGGTCGGCACGGAAGAAACATCCGTATCCAGGAAGGAGCGCATCATCCACCCGGTGTAGCCGTAAATGTTGACCCGCATCCATTCTTCATCCGCCGGTGGGGCGTACATCTGCTGCGCCTTCACGCCACCGAAATACTTGCCCAGCGTTTGGGCTTTGGTAGAGGGAGATTGCCGCAGATTCAGCCGGTTTTCCCGAACATCGCTGGTGATCCACACATCCCCCGCCGAAACGGAAGCTGCTGGCAGATACCCGGTTTGCCCGTCCGTCAGCTCCACGTGAAGGTACGCCCCATCCGCTGTTATGCCCAGCACACGCACCTGAAAGTGCACCCCCAGCAGGGCAAGGGAGGATGCGTCCGCCTTGGGGGCATCCAGCAGGGAGCAATACTTACCCACCAAGGGCGAGGGAATGGTAATCTCCCCCTGCAAGGCAGTACTGCCATCCTCCGCCGCCCCGGCAAGGAAATGAGCTTCCTCCGTCCAGCCGGAGAAGCTGCCGCCGAACTCCAGCTTCACGTAGCCGCTGCCCTGATCCAGCACCTGAGCCTCCACCCCGGAAGCATAGTATCCCACCACCGTGCTGCCGCTGGATGGAGCGGCGTACAGGGTCACAGGGAAGTCGGCACCGCTTCCGGCGGTCACGCCCCGGGAAAGATCCTGCTCAGCAGATGCGGCGGCATTGGTCTGGGCAGCCAGCAGAGTGCGGGGAAATTCCTCCTCCACAAAGCCGGACAGGGTGGTTTCCTGGGGATAGAAGACGAGCTCCTCATTCCAGTACAGCTGATGATCGTCCACCACCACATTGGCCACGGGCAGCAAAGCACGGGTCAGGTGCCAAGTGTCCCCTTGCGCCTGCCAGGTGTACCGCACATCGGTGTAAATCAAGTCAAACTGCTCCGAACCGTCATAGGCGGCCATGTCTGCCTTGCTCCACTCCTCCGCCAGTGCCTGATTCCACATTTGGGGCGGTGCGTCTTGCCGGAGAGCCTGCCGAGAATAGGCAGCCTGCCAGCTGTCGCCCTCCCCCTGGAACACCGCCAGCAGATACCCGGCATCATCCCGGGCAACGGCGGCGCCATGGGCAGTTGCCCCGTCCCGGAAGGCTAGATAGCCCTCCACCGGCTGGGCAGAGGACAAGGGTGTATCCGCCACGGCAGAGGCAAGAGCTTCCGGCCAGGTATCAGTGAAGGCATACATGGCCGTCTCCCCCCGGCAGGCAAGGGGCAGCAGGCAGAGCATCGCCAGCAGCAGGAAGCAATGGAATCGTTTCATAAAGCACCCCCAAAGAAAAGCCTTGATACAAATTCACAATACAAAAAGAATGATCCGCATAATAAACGAAAGCGCAAGGGAAAATACTCCCTTGCGGTTGTGTGTTTAATCTTGTAGAACAGGAATGCCCGCCGCCTTATCGTGGGCGAATTCTTCTTCCATCCCCCGGAAGAAGGCATCCCGCTGGCAGGTACCGTGGTGACCGGGCACTGCCCACTGGAAGTCCAGCCGATCCAGTGCACCCATCAGATCCGCCCGGCGGTTGGCATGCCAGCAGGGAGGCTCGTGGTGCAGATCCTTATAGGCAATATCCCCCAGGTACACCACCCCGTCCTCCGGAATGAAGACCACCACGCTGTCCTCCGAGTGGCTGTTGTTCAGCCGCGTAAGCCAGGCATGCACTCCACCCAGATCCAGCTCCAGAAATTCATCAAACACAATATCCGCCGCCCGCACCCGGATGGTCGTAGGATCCGCATACTCCTTCAAGATAAAGGAATGGCAGAACAGAATATCCTCCCGGGTATCCAGCCGATGCTGCATGGCCTCCGGCGTCCATGTCCAGTGCTGCATGGCAAGGAGTGCCTCCTGGGTCTTTCGGCAGGCGATGACAGGGGCATCCGTAGCGCACAGGCCATAGGTGTGATCCCAGTGGCTATGGGTCACAGCCACCAGCTGCTCCCGAGGAAGCCCCTTTTCGTCAAGAGCCCGATGCATCAGCCCCATATGGTCTGGACTGTTGCCTCCGTCCACCAGCAGAGCAAAGCGATCCCCCCGCACGTATCCCAGGGAGGGGCGATCCGTCCGCTCATCAAAGGGAAGATCATAACAATGATCAGTGATCTGCCGCAGCATAAAAACACACCTCCAAGCATAGTATACCAGCATGCACCGAGGATGGCAAGGACGTTAGTCATATTTAATACAAGAATAATACAACTTCCGAAACATTTTTTCCGCAAAGAAGGAATAGCCTGAATTTCGGAGAATCTCATAAGGTGTAGTGATTAGATACGACCTGCCTGAGGCGGGAAGCTGAGGAGGTATGTTTGATGATTCATTTTGGTACAGGTGGATGGCGTGCCATTATTGGTGATGACTTCATTCGGGTGAACATTCAGCGGCTGGCACTGGCCGTGGCACGGCGGATGAAGGCAGAAGAATGCGACGGCCGGGGTTTTGTGATTGGTTACGACCGGCGATTCCTTTCCAGAGAGGCTACGGAATGGGTAGCGGAAATCATGGCCAGCGAAGGCATTCACACCCGGGTGATTGACCGGGAAGCCCCCACCCCCCTGATCATGTTCACGGTGAAGGATTATGGTCTTTATTACGGCATGGCGGTCACAGCCAGTCACAACCCCGCCCTGTACAACGGCATTAAGCTGTTCACCAAGGGCGGTCGGGACGCCGTGGAGGAAGTGACCAACGAAATCGGGGACGCAGCCAACGCCATTAAGGAAGAGGAGCTCCATCCCATTCCCTACGCCAAGGGCATTGAAACCGGGCTAATTGAGGAAATCAATCCCCAAAACGCTTATCTGGACAGCATTATCCGTGCGGTGAACATGGACGCCATCCGCAGCCGGGGACTCCGGATCATCCTCGACCCCATGTACGGCGTGAGCCGCACCAGCCTGCAGACCATTCTGCTGACGGCTCGCTGCGATGTAGACGTGATCCACGAGCGGCACGACACCCTGTTCGGCGGTCGACTGCCTGCCCCGAACGTGGACACCTTGGGTGCCTTGCGTGCTTCCGTGCAGGAGAATCATGCGGACATTGGCATTGCCACCGATGGCGATGCGGACCGGCTGGGCATTATTGACGACAAAGGTCGGTTCATTCATCCCAATGAGATTCTGGTGCTGCTGTACGACTATCTGCTGCGGATCAAAGGCTGGCACGGGTGTGCCGTGCGGAACCTGGCCACCACCCACATGCTGGACAAGGTAGCGGAAGCCTACGGCGAAAAGTGCTATGAAGTGCCCGTGGGCTTCAAGTACATTTCTTCCGCCATGGAGGAACACGGTGCGGTTATTGGCGGCGAGTCCAGCGGCGGTCTGACCGTGCGTGGACACATCCAAGGCAAGGACGGTATTTATGCCGCTGCCCTGCTGGTGGAGATGCTGGCCGTAACCGGCAAGAAGCTGAGCGAACTGGTGGAAGACCTGTACAAGCGGTACGGGCATCTGGTAATGCTGGAGTTTGACTGGCCCTTTGATCAGGACATGAAGGATCGGTTGCAGCAGATGCTGATGGTGGACAAGAAGCTGCCCGTGTTCAGCGAGGAGATCACCTCCGTCAGCTACATGGATGGTGTAAAGGTTCGCTTTGCCGATGGTTGGCTCATTGCCCGGTTCTCCGGCACAGAACCCCGGCTGCGGATCTTCTGCGAAATGCCCTCCGCTGCTCGGGCTCGTGCCCACGTGAAGACCATGGCCGATTTCTGCGGCCTGAAGATGAAAGAGGAAGAGTAAGCGGTGTTGGTTCTTGCGAGAGGGAAGCTTTTGTGTCAAAAGCTCCCCTCTCGCGCTCTCCCCGAAAACCAGCTATCAACGAATTTGCGGAAGGCGACCTTTGTGTCAAAAGTTTCCGCAACCTTAATTATTGCGGCTTACAGCCGCTCACTTACCTCTCGTGCTCTCCCCGAAAACCAGCTGATATCAGCCAATCACCGCCTCTTCTGAGGCGGTTTTTTATTGCCCACAACAGCATTAGCAAATCGCAAAAAAACAGTTTGCCATTCAATCGGTGCGTAAACGCAAAAAAATCGCCAAAGTGGTGTTGTCACTTTGGCGATTGAGGAACGGAGCGATCAGATGTCAAAGCCCAGATAATCTGCTGCCAGACCGATGATGGTCAGCATACCTGTAGGAATGCAGGCATTATCGCAGTAGAAGGTGGACGAATGGGCAGAGCCGTAAGGTCCGCCCGGCGTACGGGCACCCAAACGGACGAAGATGCCGGGCTTTTTCTCCTTGATGAAGGCGAAGTCCTCGCCGCCCATGGCAGCGTAGGGCATGATCTTGGTATTCTCTTCACCCAGAACCTTTTTGCCCACACGCAGGGCACGATCCACCCACTCATCCTCGCAGATGAAGGGCGGCACGCCATGGATGTAATCCACATCAGCGGTGCAGCGATAAGCCTCGGCCACAGAGTTGACCACACGCTTGACGCTATCCTCCATGCGTTCACGGTCAGCAGCATTCAAGGTGCGGACGGTGCCAGTCATTTCCACGGTATCGGGCACGATGTTGCTGGCCTTACCGGCATGCATGGTGCAGATGGAGATGACGACTGCGTTGGCAGGGTTCGTTTCACGGGAGACAAGGGTCTGCAGGGTGTTCACCACAGCGGCTGCGGCGACAATGGGATCCCGCAGGGTGTGGCAGTGTGCGCCATGACCGCCCTTGCCGTTAATGCGGATGCGGAGCTCATCGGTGCTGGCCAGGATGGCACCATAGCGCACACCAATTGTACCGGCATCCAATTCAGCGGAGACGTGCAGTGCAGCAACAGCATCAATCTTGTCGAAGTCGATTGCCGGGTCATGGAGGAACAGCTGTGCACCCTGAAGAATCTCTTCTGCCGGCTGAATGAAGAAATAGATGGAGCCGGAGAACTGATCCTTCATCTCGCTCAGGATCTTGGCAGCACCCACATTGATGGTGCCGTGGACATCGTGGCCGCAGGCGTGCATGACGCCTGGCACCTTGCTGCGGGGGGACATGTGCTCGTCCTCCTGAATCGGCAGGGCATCAATATCGCCGCGGAACACGATGGTGGGACCGTTGCCGGGCTTTGTGCCCTTCAGCTCAAAGAACAGGCCGGTGTCGCCAACACGCTTCAGGCGGTCATACTTAACGTTTTTCTTGACATAGTCCTCCAACAGGGCACAGGTGTTGTACTCGTGAAGGCTCAGTTCGGGATTTTCGTGGATGTGAACCCGCATTTGGGTGATTTCCGGCGTGATCTCATCTACTTTTTTTCTGACATCTACCATACTTTTTCACCTCAGTTATGCACTTTGCTCAGGATCGGCAGAACGCTGATCAAAGACCAGTCCAGCCAATGGCCTGCAGCACCATGGTGACCACGATAGCGGTACCAATATTCATCATTAGGTACTTGAATGCCCACTTAATGTACTTGGGGAAGCTGACGCCAACCATGGCCAGGCAACCCATCATGGGGCCGTTCAGGGGGGTCAGCAGGTTGCACAGGCCATCACCAAACTGGAAAGCCTGCACAGCCACCTGACGGGTGATGCCGACCAGGTCTGCAATGGGGGTCATCAGCGGGATCATGACCGCTGCCTGACCGGAGCCGGAAGGAATGAAGATGTTGACAATCACGTTGACAACAACCATCAATCCAGCACCTGCAACAGCGCCCACCTTGTTCAGGGGGATGCTCAGCGCATACACAATGGTATCCAGAATCTTGCCGTTGCCCAGAATGACAGCGATGGCACTGGCCAAGCCGGTGATGAAAGAGGCGTAGATCATGGGCTTGCAGCCCTTGATGAACTTGTTGGCGATCTCATTGATGGAGAAGCCGGACACTAGGCCGGTAACGATCATCATGCCAAAGAAGTAGGAGGCAATCTTCTGAGCATTCCACTTGCAGGTAATGGTCAGTGCAACGCAGACCACAACGCCCACCAGGAAGACAAGGACGGTGGCCAGCTGACGCTTGGTCAGCTTAGGCTCAGCGTCAGCAGGAATCTCAAACGAGCTGTGGAAATCGGAGCCGTAGTTTAGGCTCTTGGTGGGATCCTTGCGGATCTTACGGTAGTACCGCATGGTGACACCATATAGGAACGTGATGTTGGCCAGGCAGCAGACAACACGGACGTTGGTGCCAGAGAAGATCGGAATTTCAGCCATGGTTTGTGCCACGCCCAGGATGCTGGGGTTTGCAAAGCCGATGGAGAAGCCGCTCTGCAGGCCGAAGTAAATGATCAGGAAGGCAAGGAATGCGTCGCCGCCGATGGACTGTGCCATAACGATACCAATGGGCATCAGTGCAACACCGATGTTTGCGAACGCACCGGCAGCATTGCCCAAGCCCAGACCGTACATCAGAATAGCAATGGCCAGCATTTCTTTGCCCTTGAGTTTACGAGCCAGCCAGGTGAAGAAGTCAGACAGAGCATGACTCTCTTCCACCATAGCAACAGAGGCGCCGCAGAAAAAGATCAGGAAGATCGTACCGGCACTCTTGATAAAGCCCTGATAGATGGCCTGCAGCATTTCCCAGGGAGACTGGCGTGCAGCTTCAACATTGTGGAATGTGCCGGCCACGACCTTCGTAATCGAGCCCTCCGTCACACGCTCAAACTCGCCGGCGGGGATGATCCAGGTCAGAACCATGGCGACGCAGCAGAGAATGAAAATCAAGGCATAGACATCGGGAAATTGAAACTTCTTTTTCGCTGTTGTGGCTTTCATAAGTTTCTCTCCTTTGCTGAAAGGTTTTTTTGATCCCGTTTTGTTGCTTACGCTGCCTGTGCCATCTTCTTCGCCTGCACCTTACGGAAGGTGTACAGGGCGATGAACAGCACAATACCGATGATGGAGAACAGCTTGCTGGAGGTAATCGTCAGCACGATAATGCCAACGTAGGCAAGCCGCTCAAAGATGGTAATCTTGTGCTCAATGTACCCCTGGAAGGCAATGGCCAGGGAGTAGCTGATCACAAGGCCGGACAGCCAGGTCAGCAGGGTCTGCACATCAAAGGCAAAGTTGATGTAGTCCGTGTTCAGGGTGAAGGCAAAGGGCAGCATGAAGCCTGTAATGCCCAGCTTCACGGCGGTAAAGCCCACGGTCATGGGGTTCTCATCCGCAATGCCTGCCGCAGCGTAGGAGGCAACAGCCACCGGAGGCGTAATGGCAGACAGGGAGGAGAAGTACAGCAGGAACAGGTGAGCTGCCAGGGTAGGAATGCCCAGACCGGTCAGTGCAGGCGCAATAGAGGTTGCGCACACGATGTAGGCTGCCGTGGTAGGCAGACCCATGCCCAGGATGGCGCACACCACCATGGACAGGATCAGGCTGGGGATGAGCATGTTGCCGCCCAGCTGCACAATGAAGTTGGAGAACTTCAAGCCCAGGCCGGTCAGGGAGAAGATGGCCACAATGATGCCGGCAGCGGCGCAGGCACCTACCACCGTGCACAGGGACTTGCCTGCGGACACCATGCCCTGAATCAGGTCGGAGAAGGTCATCCGGTCGTTCTTATCCAGGAAGCTGCACACAATGTTGGCGACGATGGACCAGATAGCGGCCACCATGGGGGTGGTGCCCACGCCCAGCATCAGCACCAGCAGCAGAATGATGGGCACAAACAGCTTGATGCCCTTCTTCACGGAGGTCTTCAGGTCAGGGATCATGTCCGGGGACAAACCCTTCAGGTTATGCTTCACGGCCTCCAGGTCAACCATCTTGAACAGGCACACGTAGTACATGATGGCCGGCAGGATGGCAGCAATGCAAACGGTGGAGTAGGGCGTGCCTGTAGCGTCCGCCAGCACGAAGGCGGCAGCACCCATGATAGGGGGCATGATCTGACCGCCGGTGGATGCAACAGCTTCCACAGCACCGGCGAACTTGGACTCATAGCCGTTCCGCTTCATCAAGGGGATGGTGAAGGCACCGGTGCTGACCACGTTGGCCACGCAGCTGCCGGAAATGGTGCCGAACAGTGCGCTGGCAATGACAGCCATCTTAGCGGGGCCGCCACGGTTCCGGCCGGCCAGAGCAATGGCAATGTCCTGGAAGATCACATCCGCATGGGATACGTTCAGGTAGGCTGCAAACAGCAGGAACAGGTACACGTTATTGGCTGACGTGCCAATGGGAGAACCGTACACGCCCCGGTCGGAGAAGATGGCCAGTGCCACACGGCGCAGGCTGTATCCCCGGTGACCGAACAGGCCGGGGATCTGATCCCCGAAGAAGGCGTAAAGAATGGCGATGATGGCGATGATGGGCAGCACATTGCCCAGCACCCGGCGGCCTGCCTCCAAGGTCAGCAAGGTGATGATGACACCGAAGACCAGCAGCTCATCCGTCAGCTTGTTGTTCTGCATGTTGGAGACATAGGTCTCGTAATTGGTGATGACGTAGATGCTGACGGCCAGGGTCAGCAGGATGCAGATCCAGTCAATGATCCTGAAGCATATGGTCTGCGCCTTCGTCTTCTCCTTCATCTTCCGTCCAAGGGGATAGTAGAGGAAAATCAGTACCAGACCAATGAGCAGGTGCCATGCGTAAAACAGGATGCTGGGAATGGTGAAGACGGTAAAATTACCAATGTGCAAGAAGGCCGCAAAGATGGAAACTGCGATTACGATAGCCTGTACAAGCTTATCGTAGGCGATTTTCTTTTTCATGTTCATGCTGCTCCTTGTTGGAAAGTCAAAACAATGCCGAATGAATCCGATGGTTTTCAGGGGCACTTTGCTTTTGAAAAAGGCTTCGTCCAAATGAATGGTCCCCATTTGGGCGAAGCGGTATCCATTAGCAAACTCAGGGTGGCGTTGGAGGGCTCGCAAGCCCTTCAACGATCAATCGGGAATCGGCGGCGTGTACGGCGATTCCCGCTGCTTTCCGCAAGGAAAGCTTCCTTACACGACCGAACGGCCGGGAGAACGGTGTAACCGTTCGACCAGTGAGGTCGTGCAAATCTCGACAAAGTGGCAAGGCCACTTTGTCGAAACCGCAGTTACTCTGCGTATTCCGGGGGAATCAGGCTTTCCGGCACGTCAACGCCGATCTCCTTCAGGTAGCGAACGGTGCCGGCGTGCAGCGGGCAGTTGTAGTTCAGAATGTTCTCAGCGGTAACGTAGCTCAGACCCTTGTAGATCTGCAGCAGCGCTTCGTTGCTCTCCAGCAGGGTCTTGGTCATCAGGTACACATAATCCGCAGGAACGTCGGAGCTGGTGACCAGCATGTTCCACTCGGACACGGTGAGCAGGTCTTCCGTCACGCCCTTGTAGGAGCCGGCAGGCAGCACAGCCTTGCTGTAGAAGGGATAGTTCTCGCACAGGAAGGTCTGCTCTTCTTCCGTCAGGCCTACGAAGGTCAGTTCATTGCTGGCTTCCAGCTCCGTGATGGCGGAGAAGGGAGGCAGGGAGAACAGCACAGCCACGCCTACGCTGCCGTTGCCCACGGCGGAAGCGGTAGCACTGTGACCATCGTTAAAGATGGAAGAGGGGGTGATGCCCATCTTGCCGAAGGCTTCACGCAGGACACTGTCCATGGCAGCACCCTTGGAGCCAAGACCCACGATCTTGCCGTTCAGGTCGGTCAGGGTGGTTGCGCCGGTGGACTTCAGGGAGTAGATGGTCAGGTAGGAGGGATACAGGGCTACCATGCCGCGGATCTTGTCCATGGCACCGCCGGTCCATTCGGCTTCGCCTGCAACGGCTTCCGCAATGGCGGAGGTCATGGTGATGCCCAGCTCGGCTTCGCCGTTCTGGATCAGGGTCAGGTTAGCGGTAGAGCCGCCGGTTTCCTCAGCGGTCATGACGAAGAAGTCAGGCAGTGCGTTATTCAGCACGGTGGCAATGCCGCCGCCAACCAGGTAGAAGTTGCCGCCGGAAGAGCTGGTGCCGAGAGAGTAACGGAGGGGACGGGAAGGCGGGGTAATTTCATCAGCCTGAGCGAATGCCGTTACGGAGAACAGCATGGTCAGCGCCATTACCAAAGCAACGATCTTTTTCATGATAATTCCTCCTCTTTTATTCAAACGGTAACGCTGCCTGGGACCATCAGACCGCAGCATTCAGTGGAACCAGAAACACACGAACGGCACGGAAGGCACGTCCGGCACGCATGCCGCCGCCCATCACATGACCGCCTGCCGTAGCACAGCTGGCATGGATGTGAATGAACAGCGGGCTTGTCTTATCCGGGTACACGGCCAGCAGGGCTGGATCAACCTGTTCCCGGCGCATGATCTCTCCCGTGAAGGAGAGCAGCTCTGCCGCATCGTGACAGGGGGTCACGCTGGTTTTCAGGGGCAGTTCATTTTCAATGGGTGCGGTAAACTCCATGCCGATAACCGAGCCGATGGCCGCAGGAATCATGACGCTCTGCCAGCCCTTTTCCATGACGTAATCGGCAATCACCTGACGGATATCCTCGCCGCTTTTCACAGTCACTTCGAAAATCTCCGGCATGGCTCAGCCCTCCACTTTCTTCATGGCCTGGCTGGCGGCAATCAGGATGGGATCGTACACAGGCGCTACAGGCGGCGCATACACCAGATCCAGCTCATTGATTTCCCCTACGGTCATGCCGCAGGTGATGGCCGTGGCAAAGACATTGATGCGGCCGGCAACAGATTCGCTGCCGATGGCCTGCGCCCCCAGGAGTCGGCCTGTCTTCTTATCCAGAATGAGGCAGATGGTATTGTCCCGGCTGCCGGGATAGTAGGACGCCCGATCCCCCTTGGTAATGATGGAGGACGCTGCATCATAGCCAGCGGCCTTGGCCTGCGCCAGGGACAAGCCTGTGGCAGAAATGTACAGGTCGAAGGCTTTGGTCACCATGGAGCCCAGCACACCCTTGAAGGTCTCGTGCTCGCCTGCCAGGTTGCCGCCTGCAATTCGTCCCTGCTTGTTGGCCGTGGTGCCCAGGGGCACGTAGACGGCACCGCCGGTGATGCGGTTCTTCATCTGCACACAGTCGCCGCATGCCCAGATGCAGGGGTCGCTGGTACGCATTTCATCATCCACAGCGATGGCACCCTTGATGCCCAGGGTCAATCCTGCATCCCGTGCCAGGTCGCTGGCGGGAATCACGCCGATGCTCATCAGCGCATAATCCACAAGGGTTTCTTCCCCGTCCGATGCACGAACGCCGCAGACATGACCCTCCTTCGTCAGGAGTTCCTTCACCCCGGCATTCAGGTGCACGTGCACCCCGTGCGCCGTCAGGGTATCCAGCACAGTTTGGGAGAAGCTTTCGTCCAGGAAGGGCAGCAGCCGGGGCATCATCTCAAACAGATGCACCTCCACGCCGCTGTTGGTCATTTCCTCTGCCACTTCAATGCCGATGAAGCCGCCGCCGATAATGGCTGCTTTCTTCTGGGCATGGCACTGGACAACGCCCTTCAGGCGAATGCCGTCCTCCACGGTGCGCAGGGTGTAGACGCCTTCCGCCTTTGCCCCGGGAATGTCAGGAACAATGGGACGGGCACCGGTGGCAATGACCAGCTTATCATAGCCCTGGGTGAAAACGTCTCCCGTGTCCAGATTCTTCACGGTAACAGTTTTCCCTGCCCGGTCGATGCTCATGACCTCATGATGAATGAAGGTAGGCACCCCACGCTTGCGGGTCATTTGATCCACGCTCAGGCTCACCAGATCATTGGGCTCCTTGATCATATTCCCCACGAAGTAGGGCAGACCACAGGCACCATAGCTGATATAGCCTGATTTTTCAAACACGGTAATTTCCAGGGACGGATCCACCCGCTTGGCCTTGGAAGCAGCGCTCAGGCCGGCGGCGGTTCCGCCGATGATAACAACCTTTTCAGCCACGATTTTCACTCCCTTCAGGATGCTCTTCGACAAAGTGGC